>CAZFGB010000125.1:0-18605 GCA_964518405.1 uncultured Pseudomonadales bacterium
GGGCCCCTATACGCCCGGGGCGCGGGGAACCCTCGGAATTTCACGGCAAAGATGCGAGTGTAGCTGCGAGGGATTTTTGGTTCCTGGCGAGGCGCGACGACGCCGTGTGGCAGGCACCACACAAGGAGGAGCAACGGAGCCTTCAGCCGGGGAGCGCGGAGGGGGTACCCCTCGCATGAAAACCACCAGGGGGCAAAAAGACCCGCAGATACCCGCAGATTTGGGCTTGACGGAGCACTAGGCCGCTTCTTCCATGCGCGGGTCGTATTCTCCGAGCGTCGCGGCACCGTTGAAGCGCGCCCTTAGCGCGAGCTGGCGTTGCGCCTCGCCGGCGTTCTCGGCCTTGCCGTCCCAGGCCCTGAGCGCGGGATCCTGCAACGCCCGTCCGTAGGAGAAGCTCAACCGCCACGGCAGGTCGGCGCCGCTTGCGTTCATCGCGTTCAGGCGCACCGTCGACTGCGACGCCGTCTGCCCGCCGGACAGGAACACGATGCCGGGCAGGGAAGCGGGCACCGTATCCCGCAGACAGTCGATCGTCTTTTCCGCGATCTCGTCGTCGCCGGCCTGGACCGGACAGTCCGAGCCCGACAGCACCATCGACGCCTTGAGCACGGTCCCTTCGATGTGGACATTCTGACGGGCGAGCGCCGAGAACAAGGCGCCGAGCGTCGCTCTGGAGGCAAAGTCGCAGGTCTCGATGTCGTGCACGCCGTCCATCAGTATCTCCGGTTCGACGATGGGAACGATGCCGGCCTGCTGACAGAACGAGGCATACAAGGCAAGCGCCCACATGTTCGCTTCGATGCAGGCGCCGCTCGGGATGCCATCGCCTATGGTGATCACCGCCCGCCACTTGGCGAACCGCGCCCCGAGATCGCGATACTCGATCAGCCGCTCCGCGAGCCCGTCGAGACCCTGGGTGTACTTCTCTCCCGCATGCATCGGCATGTCGATCGTGCCCCGGTCGACCTTGATGCCGGGAATGCTCCCCGACCCCACGATGATGTCCGGGAATCTGTTCCCGTTATCGGACATCTGGCGAAGGGTTTCGTCGAAAAGAATGTAGCCGGACAAGTGCTCGGCGGCCCCCGGCGCCGTGATCAGCAGCCCGCGGTAGGCGCGACGGCTGTCTTCGTTGCAATCAACGCCTATGGAATCGAACCGGCGTTTGCAGGTCGGGTGACTCTCATCCATCGCGAGAATGCCCCTGCCCGGCGCCACCATCGCGTTCGCAGTCTCTTCCAACGCCTGCCGGTTCATGCTCCCCTCCTTGTTCCATGATGCGTTGCCGTCAGTATATCTTTGCTCGGCGGCGGTGAGGGACGCCGGGCGCACACGAGAACGCCTACCGCGAGGGCGCGGGAACTCCAACTACCGACGCGTGGAGTTCACCGAGGGGGGCCAGCGGGCGCTGATGGTATGGTTACACTCCTTGGCGGACGCCGACCGGAACGTGAATCGAAACCCCGCAACTGCTCTCGAAGCTCGCGGCCGGGTTGCGGGATCGAGCCGATCACAGGTGAGGCCCAAAGGAAAAACGATGGAGATGACGACGGAAAGACAAGACGACGTCCTGTCCATCAAGGTGATCGGGCGCATCGATGGTTCCAATGCCATCGCGTTCCAGGAAGCGATTCGAACATACGTCGAGGACCGCGACCGCGCCATGGTCATGGACTGCGCGGAACTCAGCTACATCAGCAGCGCGGGTCTTCGCGCTGTTCTCATCATCGCCAAGGCCCTGACGAATCGAAACGTGAAATTCGCGCTCTGCGCCCTGACGGAGCACGTACTGGAAGCTTTCGAGAAAAGCGGTTTCGACAAGATCATGGCCATCCACGCGTCGAGGGCGGCAGCCATCGTTTCACTCGGACATCCATGAAGGCACCCCGCGGCCATCGCCTATCGGCACCGCCCGCAGCCCGGCCCAACTCGTCGCCCATGGAAACACACGCCTCCGGCTGAAGGCTGTTTTCTTGCGAGGGGTGCCCCCTCGCGCTCCCCGGCTGAAGGCTCTCGAAGGCGGTCGCGCCGCCTATCGCGTTCGCGGCGTGACCGCCTTGCTGCTCTGCCGCCGAGTCGTCCGGACACGTCGCTCGGAAGTTCGGTGACAGATCGTCTTGTGCGCCTGGCTCACGAGCGCTCGTCCCGCGCCCGACGCCACCTCGGCGAGAAGATCGATCCATTGCTGGCCCTGGGAGGCGACGCGGTGCACCAGACCGATACGCCGCGAAGGCTGAGGCGCGGCGAAACGGAGAAATTTCAGACCGGGAGACGCCGCGTTTTCGCAAAGTGCGGCCGTTTCGGGAATAAGCGCGAGCCCCGCGCCGCTCGCGACCAGTCGCGACAACGTGGCGAGGGAATCGGTCCCACGATGCACTTCCTGCATGCGCCACATCAGGCTGACGCCCAGCACCTGGTCGGCGAAGCAGTGACCGTTGCCGAGCGTGAGGAGCGGCCCGATGTCGGCCCTGGCCAGGTCCGCCGGCCTCAGGTCGTCGCCCAGGGTGCGGCGGATCGACGCAAGCCGTTCGGCCCGCCCGGCGAGCAGGAAACAATCCTCGAACAGTTCCCGCTCCGGAAGCTCCAGTATTCCAAGCGGCAGGGAGACGATGGCGGCGTCGAGACGGCCCGCAAGGAGGCTCGCGACGAGTTCCTGGCCGGAGGCTTCAAGCACTTCGAGTTCAATGCGAGGCGAAGAAGCCTGCAGACGTTCCAGGATTCCCGGCAGCAGGTAAGGGGCGAGCGTGGAAACGATCCCGACCGCAACGCGAAGCGGTCCCTCCTCGAAACGTTTCCCCATCGTTTCGAGGAGCAGCGTCTCGTCCAGGATCCGGAGCGTCTGCTCGTGGGCATCGCGGCCGAGGGGGGTGAGCAGAAAGCCGCGGCTTTCCCGCTCTACCAGCCGCCCGCCCAGCGATGTCTCGAGTTCGCGAATCTGCAGGGACAGCGCTGGCTGGGACACGTGAACACTCTCGGCAGCCCGGCTGAATGAGCCGTGTTCGACCAGCGCCTGGAAATAGCGTAGCTGACGCAACGTGACGGGCATTTTTTCATCCTTATCGGCCGAAACGCCGAAACCCGAGGTGTCGATTCACTCTGCCAGCGCCCGTCGATAATTTACAATATCGTTTTTTTCACAATGTATAAAGTTTTTCTTATGATAAGCGCAGCCGCTCGCATCGGCTGGCTCTCGTCACATCGGCGGCGGCCTGCGCGTTTCCCGCGCAGAGACCGCATTTCGTCCCGCCTGGGTGCTCACGGCGCAAGCAACTTGCCGGGATTCATTACGCCCTTCGGATCGAATACGGATTTCAACTTCCGCATCAGGGCGATCTCCCGGGAACTGCGGGAATAGTGCAGGAAGTCGCGTTTCAGGAGGCCGACGCCGTGCTCGGCGGAGATGCTGCCGCGACGCTTCCTGATCGCCTCGAAAAGGGCCGGGCTGATCCTGTGGCATCGCTCGTAGAAGGCCTCGATCGCAAGGTTCTCGGGCTTGAGGATATTGAGATGCAGGTTGCCGTCCCCGATGTGGCCGAACCAGCACACTTCGAGGTCGGGATAGTGCGCTCCCACCAAACGGTCGATGTCGTCCAGAAACGCGGGCAGGCGGGAGACACGTACAGCGATGTCGTTCTTGTACGGGACGAAGGGGGCGATGCTCTCGGTAATGCCATCGCGCAGGGCCCACAGCGACTGCGACTGCGCATCCGAACGGCTGATGACGCCGTCGCCGACCCAACCCCGCTCCGCGGCGGTCTCGAACGCGCCAAGCGCGGCCTCTTCGTCGTCGGCATCGAACTCGATCAGCGCATAGAAGTTCGCCGGCCGCGCGAACGGACGCGGGAGTTGCCGGTGGCTCAGCACCTTGGCCAGCGCGAGTTCGGAGAAGAACTCGAAGGCCGAGAGCGTCAGAACGCGCTGGAAACCTTGCAGGATGTCCAGAACGTCCGCGAAGCGGTCGATGGCAAGCACCATGACCCGCGCCGGCGCGGGCGCCGGCAGCAGCCGCAGGTCAGCCTGCACGATGAAGCCGAGCGTGCCCTCCGAACCGATGAAGAGGTGACGCAGGTCATAGCCGGTCGCGTTCTTCACGAGGCCGTTGTTGCACTCGAGCACATCGCCCGCCCCGGTGACGACCGTCAGTCCGGCCACCCAATCCCGCGTCAATCCGTAGCGGATCACCTTGATGCCGCCGGCGTTGGTCGAAATGTTGCCGCCGATCTGGCTCGATCCGCTCGACGCGAAGTCCACCGGATAGAAGAGGTCGCGTTCCGCTGCGTACTCCTGCAGCGCCTGCGTCACCACGCCGGCCTCGCAACGGACGATTCGATCCGCCGGATTGAAGTCGAGCACGCGGTTCATGCGATCGAACGACACCACGATCTCGCCGTTGGAGGCCACGGCGCCGCCCGACAATCCCGTGCGCCCGCCCGACGGGACCAGATGCAGGCCGCGGGCGTTGGCAAGCCGCGTCACCGCCACGACATCGTCGACGGATCGCGGGAACACGATCGCACTCGGCGCGACGGCGAAAGCGCGCGTCCAGTCTCCGCCCCATGCCGCCAGATCCTCCGGCGCCGTCTTCACGCGAGCCGGAGTGAATATCTCTTCCAATGCGCGTTGCATGTCGTCGATGCGCCGCGAGGACCCATGCCGCTGGCCGCGGCAAACCCCGTTGTTCACGGCATCTTACAGGCGCGCGTCGAAAAATCGCCACATCTGCCGTCGAATGTCCTCCGTCTCGTTGACCAGGTGATGTCGGGCCTGCGGGATCTCGAGCAGTTCCATGTCGTAGATGCGTCGCAGCACGGGAATGTTGTAGGCGCCGTCCACGGTCTTGTCCCGCCCCCCCTGCACCACCAGGGGACGCAGCGGCGAAGGCGCGCTCGCCTCGAAGCGGTACATCCACTCCACCATTGCCGTGACCCACTGCACCGGAAGCCGGCGGCATTGCAGCGGATCGTTGCGCAACAACTCGATGAACTCCGGGTTGTCCGTGTTGTTCACCCAGCCCC
Source organism: uncultured Pseudomonadales bacterium (assembly GCA_964518405.1). Taxonomy (GTDB): domain Bacteria; phylum Pseudomonadota; class Gammaproteobacteria; order Pseudomonadales; family Azotimanducaceae; genus VXNE01. The sequence goes on from CAZFGB010000125.1 coordinate 5,019, forward strand.
GGCCGACGCTGGCGACGAGATGCCTTGCGACCATGTATACGAGTCGGTTCATGCGCCAGTTCGCCGGCCGCACCAGGGGCGCGAGCAGTGCCGCGCCAATGAAATCACGGGAGGAAGGCCGCTTGAGGTACTGCATCACGACCGCCGCGCCCATGCTCTGGGCCACCACGCACACGGGTTCGATCAGGCGGTGCCCGGCCACGTCGAGCACCGCTTCAAGCGCGTCGACGTAGTGGTCGAAGGACTCGATGGTGGCCGCCGCGCCGGTGGACAGGCCGTGGCCCTGCTGATCGTAGGCGAGCACGCGGCGGCCAGTTCCCAACAGGTAGCGGATCAGGTGGCCGTACAGGCCGACATGGTCGTAGTAGCCATGCACCACGACCGCGGATCCCCTCGGCGTGCCGGCGGGTTCGAATAGCTGGGCGGCAAGCCGATGCTCGCCATGAGCAACCAGGAAGAAGTCCTGGTTCAGATCGATATCGTAGAAACTGCGGTAAGCGGCGCCGTATCCCCACTCCGGGCGATAGTCGCCTTCACCGCGCACGGGCTTGGAGGACTTCGACCGCGGGAAGCGTTCCACGCTCCACGAACTCCAGGAACGCGCCGCCGCCGGTGGAAATGTAGGAAATGCGCTCCCGGACGCCGTACTTGTCGATCGCGGCGATGGTGTCGCCGCCACCGGCGATGGAAAACGCCTTCGCCTCGGCCACGCCTTCGGCCATCAGCCGGGTGCCCTCGCCGAACTGGTCGAACTCGAACATGCCGAGGGGACCGTTCCAGATGATCGTGCCGGCGTCGGCCAGGCTGTCGCGCCAGGCGCGCGCCGTGCCTGGCCCGATGTCGAGGATCATGTCGGACTCCCGCACTTCCGACGGTCGGAGCAGCACGGCTGGGATCTGCGCATCGATGGCGGGCGCCGTCATGACGTCCACCGGCAGCGGCACGTCCACGCGCTTCGCGATGCGCCGCGCCGTCTCGGCCAGCGAGGGCTCCGCGAGCGACCCACCCACCGGATTCCCCGCCGCCAAGGCAAACGTGTTGGCGATGCCACCGCCGACGATGATTCGGTCCGCGATCTCCGCAAGCGACTCCAGGAGCTCGAGTTTCGTCGACACTTTCGCGCCGCCAATGATCGCCACCAACGGCCGCGCGGGCGCCTCGAGGGCCCGGCCCAGCGCCGTCAGTTCCGCACCCAGCAACGGCCCGGCACATGCCGCGGGCGCGTACCTGGCGACGCCGTGGGTCGACGCATGCGCGCGGTGGGCGGTCGCGAACGCGTCCATCACGAACAGGTCGCAAAGGCCCGCGAGCGCCCGGGCGAGGCCATCGTCGTTTGCGCCTTCGCCGGGCTCGAAGCGCACATTCTCCAGCAGGACCACTTCGCCGGGCGCCACCGCCACGCCGCCGCGCCAGTCGCGCAGCAGGCGAACGCTCCGGCCGAGCGCCCTTCCCAGGTGCGCTGCGACCGGCGCCAGGGACAGGGCGGGATCGAATTCGCCTTCGCGGGGCCGGCCAAGGTGAGACATCACGATCACCGCCGCATCGCCCTCGATGCATGTCCGGATCGTCGGCAGGGCCGCGACGATCCGCGCATCGTTCGCGACCGCGCCGTCCGATAGCGGGACGTTGAAGTCCTCCCGCACGAGCACCCGTTTGCCCGCTAGCGCGTAGTCGCCGAGATGGGAGATCTGCATGGAGAGGGTTCCGCCTGCTTCAAGCAACGATCAAGTCGGTGTGTCGCGCCAACACATCAAAGTCGTTGTCGTTATGCAGGATCGGGATACGCGCGTCTATGGCAACCGCGCCGATAAGGCAATCGATCAATTTACGAACGGTCTCACCTTGACGCCGGCAGTGGCGAAACAGGGCAGCTGCTTCTTCATAGTGGGTGGCCTCAGTAGGGTAAACGGTGGCACGCGCGAGCAGCCGACGAAGATCACGCAGGTGTCGCTCATCGCGCGCACCTGCCAAGACCTCCATTCGAACCGCACTGCAGATGCCGATGTCCGCGTCGAGCAACTCCTCGACGCGGTCACAAATCGGCGAGCCGGTGTCGCGAAGAAATTCGACCCAGGCTGATGTATCGACCAGAATCACGTCACGCGACTGGTCCGCAGAGTTTCGAGGTCTCCCTCCCAACCGGAGCCGCGAAGGCGACGCGCCTCCTCCACTCCGAGGGGCTCCGCCGCAAGGGTTCTCAACGCAAAATTGATCGCCTCGCGCTTTGTCGGCAGATGGTAACGCCGCATCACCTCAGCACAGGCCGCGTTATCTATATCCACATTGGTGCGTGCCATACACTAACGATACACCAGCATGTCGGCCAACGGAACCGCAGGAGGAAATTCAGAATCCTCCATCAGATCGAAACCAGATGGTGAGTCGAACAGACGGTAAACGTCATCGAACCGTGCCGTATTCGATACGGTGCATGCACCGTGGGCGCCACGATGTAGTTGGCGCCTCTCGCGTACCGTGACCGAAACAGTTCGGCCGGGCCCGGATCCAGGGCATATGGATCGGTCTCGCAGGCGACCAGATCGACACCGCCGGTTCCATGCTGAATGACGAAGTCGACCTCTCGCCTCGACTTGTCCCGCCAATAGAGGACGCGGTCCTCGGGAAACCGCAAACGCAGCGCATCGAGCACCAGGTGCTTCCACAACAGGCCGCGATCTTCGTCCCGCCAGCCGCGTTCGAAGGTCACGATACCCGTATCGAACGCATAACACCTTGGACGGCTGACGATCTCCTGGCCGCCTTCACCATGGAACGGACGCACAAGGTGGATAGCACCGAGGGTGCGAAGTAACTGCAGGTGGGCCCCCACCGTGGGCCGGCTCTGCCCGCTCATGGATGCGAGCCTGCCGAAGTCGAGTTGTCCGCCGCTCTCGTGCAACAACCCGCGAAACAGCTTAAGGAACCCGCGCTGGTTGCGCGTCCGGAACAGGGCCAGGACGTCACGCGCGTAGAAGGTATCGATCCACTCGGCGAAGAACTCGGGATCCTCGTTGGCCGCGAGCAGGTGTTCCGGGAGCCCGCCGCGCGACAGCCGCCGGTCCAGGTCGCCGATGTCGAATGCCCCGAGGCACTCCTGCCAAGGGACGGGACAGAGGTGCACGCCCGCCATGCGGTCTGCGAGGGTGCAAGCGGGTTTACCGGCCACCATCGCCGTCGACGCGCCGGCGGTCAGCACGCGCCGGCCGGGGTGTCGGTCCGTAGCGGCCGTCAATACACCGGCGGGATCATCCAGGGAGACACCGGTCGCTGGTTTCCAGGGAGGAGTTCAAGCCTCGTTTCGCCGGTTCCATCGAGCATCGGTGCTCTCGCGCGCGCAGCGTGCGGACAAATCGCTATGCGATAGAATGCGCGCCTCATTTCTCAATGGGGCCCTTGCCCTTCGGAGCCTTGATGGCCGAGTTCAGCGTATTCACTTCCGAGTCCGTATCCGAGGGCCATCCGGACAAGGTCGCGGATCAGATCTCGGACGCGATCGTCGACGCCATGATCGAACAGGACATCGATTCCCGGGTGGCCTGCGAGACGCTGATCAAGGACGAACTTGTCGTCCTCGCCGGAGAGGTCCGGTCGAACGCATCGGTCGACGTGGAGCGCCTGGCGAGGGAAGTGATCTCCGATATCGGCTACGACGATCTCGCCTGCGGATTCGATCTGGAGTGCTGCAGGGTGATCAATGCGCTGGGTGAGCAATCTGTCGACATCGCCATGGGCGTGGACGCGACCGAAGACCGCGACCAGGGGGCAGGCGATCAAGGGATCATGTTCGGCTATGCGGTGAACGAAACCGATGTGCTCATGCCGGCGCCCATCACCTACGCCCACCGACTCGTCGCACGCCAGGCCCACGCTCGCCGCAATTCCCTCTCGTTCCTCCGCCCCGACGCGAAAAGCCAACTCTCGTTCCGTTACGACCGGGGCAAACCGGTTGCGGTGGACGCCGTCGTCCTGTCCACGCAGCACGCCCCGGAGGTTTCCCGGAAGACGCTGACCGAAGCGGTGATGGAGGAGATCATCAAGCCGGTGGTGCCGGGCAACTGGATGACATCGGACACCAGGGTGTTCATCAATCCCACCGGCCGGTTCATCATCGGCGGTCCCGCGGGCGATTGCGGACTCACCGGGCGCAAGATCATCGTCGATACCTACGGCGGCATGGCGCGCCACGGCGGCGGCGCGTTTTCCGGCAAGGACCCGTCGAAGGTGGATCGATCCGCCGCCTACGCGGGCCGCTACGTGGCCAAGAACATCGTCGCCGCGGGTATCGCCGAACGCTGCGAGATCCAGGTCAGCTACGCGATCGGCGTGGCCGAACCGACTTCGATCAGCGTCAACACGTTCGGCACCGGCAAACTCGACGAGGCGACGATCATTCATCTCGTGCGCGAGAATTTCGACTTGCGGCCCAGGGGCCTGATCGACATGCTCGACCTGAAGCGGCCGATCTATCGCCAGACGGCCGCGTACGGTCACTTCGGACGCACTGAGGAGAGCTTCGCATGGGAACGCACCGACAAGGCGGAGGTGTTGGCGGCGGCGCTGTGAGGCCCGTCGCAGGCGCGGCGTGACATGCGGGTCAGTTTCGAGTTCTTCCCGCCGCGCACCGCGCAGGGCCGAAAGAACCTGACGCGCGCCGCGCAGCGATTGCGCGGCGCCGAACCCGAGTTCTTCTCGGTAACCTACGGCGCCGGGGGTTCCACCCGCGACCGCACATTCGAGACTGTCCAGACACTTTGCGACGCCGGGTTCAGCACGGCGCCGCACCTGTCCTGGGGGGGCGACAGCGCGGACGCGATCGAGCGTCGAATCGCCGATTATCTGGGCATGGGGGTGAATCGCCTTGTCGCCCTGCGCGGCGATCTCCCATCCGGGCCCGGACTGACGCCGAACGTGCGTCACGCGGAGGAACTGGTACGGCACATCCGCGAACACTTCGGCGGCGAACTCCGCATCGAAGTCGGCTGCTATCCCGAAATCCATCCCGACGCTCCTTCGCCCGATGCCGATGTCGCGTTTCTGAAGCGCAAGGTGGACGCCGGCGCGAATAGCTGCATCACGCAGTACTTCTACAATCCCGACAGCTACTTCTTCTTCGTCGACCGATGCCGGCAACAGGGCATCGAGGTTCCCGTCGTGGCCGGCGTCATGCCGATCACGAACTACGACGGCCTGACCCGGTTCTCCGACAACTGCGGCGCCGAGATCCCGCGCTGGATCCGCATGCGCCTGCTCGCCTACAAGGACGATGCGGACTCGCTGCGCGCGTTCGGCGAGGACGTAGTGACGAGTCTTTGCGCCAGACTGCTCGAAGGCGGCGCGCCGGGGCTGCACTTCTATACGCTGAACAGTTCCGGTCCCGCGGGCGCCATCCTGCGGGCCCTGAACCTGATGCCCGACACGCAGCCGGTCCGGCGCGTAGCCGGGACATGACGTCCATGACGGCCGCGCCCTGATCGCCATGGTCCACATCGCTTTCCTGATGGACCCCATCGCCTCGGTGAACCTGAAAAAGGACAGCACGCTGGCGATGATCCGGGCCGCCCTGCGGCGCGGCTGGCGCGTCAGCTATCTTGAACAGCGGGACCTCGGCTGGAAGGACGACCGGCCGATGGCCCTGTTGCGCGACCTGTCCATCGAGGCCGATTTTCTCCGGGATCTGGATCCTGCCCTGGCCGGGGACCATTGGTACCGGCTCGGCGAGGCGGCCGAGGCGGACCTGGCGACGGTGGATGTCGTCATGATGCGCAAGGACCCGCCGTTCGACATGGAGTACATCTATACCACCTACCTGCTCGAACGCGTCGAAGCGCGGGGCGCGCTGGTGGTTAATGCGCCGCGAAGCCTGCGCGACTGCAACGAGAAGTTCTTCGCCACCCAGTTCGCCGACTGCGTGCCGCCGCTCATGGTGAGCAAGCGGCCCGATCGACTGGTGGCATTCCATGCGGAGCACGGCGATGTCGTGTTCAAGCCGCTGGACGGCATGGGCGGCGCCAATGTCTTCCGCGTCCGCGAGGACGATCCCAACCTGCACGTCGTGATCGAGAGCCTTACGGACCTGGGCCGGCGCCAGGTCATGGCGCAGAAGTTCATTCCCGATATCGAGGACGGCGACAAGCGCATACTCCTCATCGACGGGGAACCCGTCGACTACGCGCTGGCGCGCATACCGATGCGGGGCGAGTCGCGCGGAAACCTCGCGGCGGGCGGCACCGGGGTCGGGCGACCGCTCACCGCGCGCGACAGGTTCATCGCGGGCCGCGTCGGGCCGGAACTGAAGCGCCGCGGACTGCTGTTCGCCGGCATCGACGTGATCGGCGACTACCTGACGGAAATCAACGTCACGTGCCCGACCTGCATTCGCGAACTGGACACGCAGTTCTCGCTCGACATCGCGTCGATGCTGATGGACAAGGTGGAGAAGGGGATAGCGCGACGATGAGCACTCCGGCCATCCGGATCACCGCGCCCCCCGCCGTTGCTCCCCTCGCCAGGCGCCGCCGGGGCATCGCCGTTGCGCTGCTGCTCTCACTGGGGCTGCACGCGATCATGATACTGGGCTTGATCGACTGGTTCCAGGACGCGCCGGATTCCCCATCCATCGTCAAGGCGACGCTGACGCGCATGAGCGCTCCGCCTGCTGCCTTACCGAACCCGGCCGAATCGGTGCCCGCAGGCCCGATTGTCCAGCCCCTCGACGACACACGCGGACCAAAAGAGGCGGCGGAAACGCTTCTACAACCCACCGCCAACGCGGTCGTCGCCGGCGAAGACAGCATCACCGCGCCCGAATCCGCGGATCTGAACCTCGACTACGCCGACGCCGTGCGCCAGATCGCGAATCTCGACGCCGGCAACCCCGGCGTTTCGCCCCGGGTCCGCAGGATTGTCGAGAGCCGCACCCATGCCGCCGAAGACGCCTGGTACCTGGAGTCCTGGCGGCGCAAGGTGGAGCGCATCGGCAGGCTCAACTATCCCGAGCAGGCCCGGGCGAACAGGCTCTACGGCAGCCTGCGCCTGCTCGTCACCATCGAACCGGACGGGACATTGCGGGACGTGCAAGTCATCGAATCATCCGGACACCGAGTGCTGGACGAGGCGGCCGTGCGCATCGTTCGACTCGCCGCACCCTACGCGCCGTTTCCGCCCGCCATGCGCGACGAGACGGATGTGCTCGAAATCGTGCGCACCTGGCAGTTCAGGAAGCGGGGTGACGTCTCGCCTTCGTAGGCGCACTCCACCCGTGGGCGGTATCGCACCCGATTCCGGGCACCTTTCTCAACCACCATCGCACCGTTCTCTGCTGTGGTTCTCGAACCGAAGGGAGTATCCTTCCCACCTTCGACGCTGGCATCGGCATGGCGGGAGAAAGAGACATCGACATCAATCTGGCCGCAGCAATCTTACCGCCCGCAACGATCATTGCCGTCGTCATCTACCTGATGCGCGACCTCAGGGGCGATCTTCGTCATACGGAATCCTTGCTCATCGAGAGAATGGACCGGCTTCGGGATGATCACGGAAGTCTGGCTCGTGAAATGTCCGAACTGAAGGGCATGCTCATCGAGAGAATGGATCGGCTCCGGGACGATCACGGAAGTCTGGCTCGTGAGATGTCCGAACTGAAGGGCATGCTGAGCAGGGACTGACCCATCCCGACCAGGGCCCGCTCCCGGATTCGGCGAGGCAGATCAATCAAATGCCCGCCGCACCTCCATCTTTTCCACCGGACTCAGCGCCGCACTTGACCCGACGCGGATTTCCTGATGAGTTAAGCCGACCGGGCGCGTAGCTCAGTTGGTCAGAGCGCCGTCTTCACATGGCGGAAGTCGCTGGTTCGAATCCAGCCGCGCCCACCATCCAGCAATGGGTCCTGCCCTCACGGAAGGACGACGACGCTGCGCCTGGCGCAGCGACTTGGAAGCAACCGGGCGGGCTACCGCGAACGCGATAATCTCCCTGACACACAAGACAGGTATACGAAATCCAAGCGTGGAAATCGGCCAGAACCGCACCAGATGACGCAGACAACGGACCTGACGCGCCGGCTTGCGGCGGAGTTCGTCGGCACGGCGCTGCTGCTGGCCGTCGTGGTCGGGTCGGGCATCATGGGCGAGCGCCTTGCGGATGGCAACACGGCCATCGCCCTGCTCGGCAATACGATCGCGACCGGGGCCATCCTGGTCGTCCTGATCCTGGTTTTCGGACCCGTTTCGGGCGCCCACTTCAACCCTGCGGTGACCCTGAGTTTCGCGCTGCAGCGCGCGATCTCGCGGCTGGACGCCCTCGCCTTTGTCGTCGTCCAGGTGGCTGGCGCCGTCGCCGGCGTCTGGCTCGCGCACCTCATGTTCAGCGAACCCATCATGATGGTCGGCACGAATGCGCGCACGGGGCTCGGCCAATGGGTCGCGGAATCGGTGGCGACGTTCGGGCTGGTGGCGACCATCGTCGCTTGCGCGCGGACGCGGCCGCAGGTCGTCCCGTTCGCGGTCGGCCTCTTCATCACCGCCGGCTACTGGTTCACATCGTCCACCAGCTTCGCCAATCCCGCCGTCACTTTCGGGCGGAGTTTCACGGACACTTTTTCCGGCATCCGGCCGATGGACGCGCCCGCGTTCATCGCCTTCCAGATCGCCGGCGCGGCCATCGCGACGGCGTTTTGCGTCTGGCTGTTCCGCCGGGTCTCGCCAGCCGAGGACGAGTAACGGGACGTCCTGGCCGCAAGTTCCCGTCGACCAGAAGGGCCGGTGGTCCTGTCCGCGCGCGAGCGCGATACGCGGCCATTGGATGGCTGCTGGCCTCGTCGTCCCTCGGCGTATCGGCCGACGAAGCACTGGTTGCCGCGGCCGCGAACTTCGCGGAGGCGCTCACCGAAGTCGAACGCGTTTTCGAAGCGACTCACCCGCACCGGCTGCGCGTCGCCGCGGGCGCCACCGGCAAGCTGTACGCCCAGATCCTGCACGGCGCTCCGTTCGATGTCCTGCTCGCCGCCGACCAGGAACGGCCGGCTCTGCTGGAGCGCGCAGGACTGGCCGTGCCCGGTTCGCGCCGGACATACGCCATCGGACGCCTGACGCTCTGGAGCGCGGATCCCGAACGCATCCAGGGCGATATCCCGGAGCTGCTCACCGCTGGCAACTTCCGGCGATTGGCCATGGCGAATCCCGACCTCGCCCCCTATGGCGCGGCCGCGCGGGAAGTGCTGACGGGGTTTGGCCTCTACGCGGCGCTGGATCAGAAAATCGTGACCGCGGAGAACATCGGCCAGACCTACGCCATGGTGGCGACCGGCAACGCGGAGATCGGATTCGTCGCCGCGTCGAGCGTGCGCTCCGCAGGCGAGGGCAGCCGGTGGGATGTGCCCGCCGACCTGCACGCACCCATCCGACAGGACGCCGTGCTGCTCTCGCGCGCCGAGAACAACATCGCGGCGCTCGCGTTCCTCGATTTCCTCCGAACAGACCGGGCGCGTGCGATCATTTCCGGCCACGGCTACGGAGTGGACCCATAGTGGAACTCGGTCCGATCTGGCTGACGGCAAAGCTGGCGGCTGTCACGACACTGGTGCTGCTCGCCCTGGGAACGCCGCTCGCCTGGTGGCTGGCCCACACGCAGACCAGGATCAAACCCGCAATCGAAGCGCTGACCGCCCTGCCCCTCGTCCTCCCGCCCACCGTTCTCGGCTTCTACCTGCTGATCCTGTTGCATCCCGGGTCCGCCATCGGTTCGCTCTGGGTCCGGGCAACCGGCGATTCCCTGACATTCTCGTTTTCGGGCCTGGTGATCGCGTCGGTGGTGTATTCCCTCCCCTTCATGGTGCAGCCGCTGCAGACCGCTTTCGCGGGCGTCGGCCGCGCGCCGCTCGAAGCGGCCGCGAGTCTGCGCGCCGGTCCTCTCGACGCGTTCGCGAGCGTGGCCGTTCCGCTCTCGGCAAGGGGATTCCTGACCGCCTCGGTCCTCACCTTCGCCCACACGGTCGGGGAGTTCGGCGTCGTGCTCATGGTCGGCGGCAACATCCCGGACGAGACCCGGGTGGTTTCCATCGCCATATACGAGCATGTCGAAACGCTGCGATATGCCGACGCTCACGTGCTGTCGGCTGGGCTCTTGGCGTTCTCCTTCGTCGTCCTCCTCGTCGTGTACAGCATCAATCGCCGGTTTCCCGTCCATGCCATCTGAATCCCTCGAACTGGACGTCACGGCGAAACTCGGCGCATTCGACCTCGAGGCGGCTCTCGCCCTGCCCCTGGACGGCATTACCGCCGTATTCGGCCCAAGCGGCGGCGGCAAGACCACGCTGCTCAGAATGATCGCCGGATTCGAAAGGGCGCGCGGCCGAATCGCCTTGGGAGGAGAGCGGTGGCTCGACAGTTCACGCCGCCTTCACATGGCGCCCCACCGTCGTCCCGTCGGGTGCGTATTCCAGGACGCCCGCCTGTTCGGCCATCTCGACGTTCGCGGAAACCTTCTTTTCGCCGCCCGACGCGCGCGCAACGGCGGCGCGACAGTCGACGATGTCGTCGCCGCGCTCGATCTCGGATCCCTGCTCCACCGGCCCGTCGCCGACCTGTCCGGCGGCGAGCGGCAACGAGTGGCGCTCGCGCGCACGCTGCTGACGGACGCGAAGCTCCTGCTGCTGGACGAACCGATGTCCGCCCTCGATACCGAGCGCAAGGCGGACATCCTGTCGTATCTCGAAACCCTTTCGGTGCCGATGCTCTATGTCAGTCATGCCGTCGACGAAGTTGCCCTGCTGGCGGAACGCACCCTGGTGCTGGCCGACGGCCGCGTGCGCGCCTTCGGCGCCACTAGGGAAATCCTGGAGCGCCTCGACATTCAATCCATCACCGGCCGTTTCGAAGCCGGCGCGCTGGTTCGGGCACGGGTGGTGGAACACGACCCGCGCTACCACCTCACGATCCTGGATGTCGGCGGACAACGCATCGTCATGCCCATGTCGACGCGGTTGGCCGCAGGCGATTTCGCGCAGGTGCGGGTGCGGGCACGCGACGTCGCCCTGGCGACGAGCCCCCCGCGCGCCTTGAGCATTCGCAACGTGATCCCCGGCACCCTCATCGATCTGGTGCGGGAAGAAGACTCCCCTTTCGCCGAAGCCCTGATCGAGATCGGCGATCAGCATCTGCGGGCCCGCATCACCCGCGCCTCGGCGGACGACCTGGATCTCGATGTCGGCCAGAGCGTCTACGCACTGGTCAAGAGCGCCACCTTCGATCAATAGGCGCGCCCCCGGCGCGTGATCAGTCGATGGGAGAAAGCAACTCCGGCGCGGTGACCAACTGCCGGACCCCGTGCGACCCCGTCTCGTTGAACACGTTGCCCCGTTCCGCCCAGCGGTGCAGCGAATTGACATCGAGCTTCGCGCACTGCGGCCGCACGCTCCACGTCACCCTGGCCGGCGAACACTTGCGTTGGTCGTACGACGGCCCGGTCGTGGAGCCGCGAAACAACACCGGCACCCCCGTCGTCGAAGGAATGGCCTTCGCCTGGTGCCGGCCATCGACAACGTTGCCGTCGTACACCATCTCGGTGAAGTCGAGCGCGTCGGGGTCATTGACGACGAGAAACACCTGCGCTTCCACGCGCAACAGGGGATCGCCGCAGCCCTGGGGCACGCAGGCGCCGAGTCCTTCGCCGGGCGTCGCCTCGCAGGACGTGTGCACCCAATGCACCTCGATCGTGTCGCCCGGTGCCACGCCCCGGTAAGCCCCGGGCGCGGGCGCGAGTTCCGCCTCACCGAGATTCGGCGTCCCGTTGCAGGCGAAGCCGCCGTCGTCGGCGTCGCTGACGAAGATGCTGAACCCCGGGCCCTTGTGTTCGGCATTGGTGTGGGTGTGAATGTTGCAGAGGTTCAACTCGCCCGCCGGTGGCGCCAACGGGAACGCTTCCGTGTTCAGGCCCGATGCGCTGTCGATGTCGCGCGGCGTCTGCGGCCCCATGCCGAAGCATAGCTCCGAGCCTTCCGGTTGCCCGGCGGCGTCAGCGGACGAGCCGGATGCGATGGTGTTCGTTGCGCCGAAACCGCTGATCGAAAGCGCAAGCGCGATGGTCAAACTACCGGGATTCGATTTCATTCATGGTCCTCCGAGTCGGGGTTGTCATGCTACAACGGCTCGTCGACGCGCTCTTCACTGCCTTTCGCGTTCCTTGTGAGGGCGTCCCATCTGCACTCTTCCGCTTCGGTCACGCTTGTCACGAAAAGTCGCCTGGTCCTGTGGCTGTCAAGCCAGCCAATCACGTCCGGGGCAGGGCTCTCCCGCATCAGTTCAGACACGACGTTGGTGTCCAGTTCAGGATTCAGTGCATTCGGTGTGGTTTATCTCGGTCGCCTGCGCCGACGCGCCACCGCCGACGGCGGGCAACTCAACTCGTGCTCCGAATCACGTCGACCTGGTCCTTCGGCACATAGAAGTAAGACCCGGGGCGGAAGTCGTAGCCGAGATCGCCGAGTAGCCGCCGCTGGCGCGGCGTGCAGCGTTCGAGGACGTCGGGGATGGCGTCAAAGTCGTAGCACCGGACCCAGAGCTGGCAGTAGTTGTACAGCAGGCACTTCCGCGCGCGGCTCGATTCGTTGCGTGCGGGGCCGTGCCACAACGCGTGCGGAAACAGGTAGACGTCCCCCGCCTTGCCGGTGAGTTGGGCCGCGCCGGGCGAATAGGGCGTCACCTGGCGCTCGCCTTCGTAGGGAATCTGGCGCAGGTGACTGCCGGGGAAGACGGTCAGGTTGCCGCAGTTCTCGCAAGCCACATCGGTCAGGAGGTACATCGCCTTCATGGCGATCGGCGGACTTGATTCGCCGACGCGTATTCTTCGCAGGGACTCCCCGCCGTCGGTGTGCGTATATCCCTGGAAATCGCTCGCGGCCGCCCGCACCACCGCCTGCGTCATGCTGAGCAGGATGTATGGACCCATGATGTCGACGATGTATTCGAATACAGGCGAGCGATCCATCAGGTCGATGAACGCCTGGTCGTAGGTCAGGAGGTCGCGCCGGTCCATGAAACCGGACGGGTCCAGATCCTCGGCGTGGTCGAGCCAGCCGTAGTGCCCCCTGGGCAACTCCGGTCTGCGGTCCGGTTCCCATCCCGGCACGGTGCGGATCCGGTCTATCTCGCCGGAAAAGAACTCGACCTGATCGGCGTCAAGCACCCCTTCCAGGTGAAGGTAACCGTCCGTGGCCCATTGTCGGCGTTGCTCTGCGGTCAGAGTGAGCATGGCTTCAGTGTCGTTTTCCGCCGGCCAGGGTGCAACTTTCGCGCGTCATGCCGAGCGAGTCCAGCCGCGCCCGGAAGGGTTCCGGCTTGTTTTCGCGCTACGCGAATCAGAAGCTGGGTTGGACGAATCACAGGGTTTGCGCCGAGGTGAAAGACGGCACGCGCCTTCGTCTCTGACGGATTTCAAGTCTTCTACCACCTCTCCGGCAACCGACGCGATGCATGGAACACTCGCAGCACCTCGACCCGATTCAAGCGAGGTCTGACACGGTAGGGAACGATGTAAGGCGTACCGGGCACCACGAGTTCCCGAGTCCCCTGAATGCGCCCGGGACGGCCC
>CAZFGB010000126.1:0-5585 GCA_964518405.1 uncultured Pseudomonadales bacterium
GATGCGGGCGGAGAACGGCGTCGGCAGCGCGATCGCTTCATCGAAGGAGTTGGTGTGCAGGCTCTGGGTGCCGCCGAGAACGCCCGCGAGGGCTTCTATCGTGGTGCGGACGACGTTGTTGTACGGGTCCTGCGCCTGCAGCGACACGCCGGATGTCTGGCAGTGCATGCGCAGCATGCTGGACGCCGGATCGCGCGGCTTGAATCGCTGCATCAATTCCGCCCAGAGGATGCGCGCGGCGCGCAGCTTCGCGATCTCCATGAAGAAATTCATGCCGATGCCGAAGAAGAAAGACAGCCGCGGCGCGAACGCGTCGATGTCCTGGCCCGCGCCGAGGGCCGCGCGCACGTATTCGAGACCGTCGGCGAGGGTGAACGCAAGTTCTTCCACCGCGGTGGCGCCGGCTTCCTGCATGTGATAGCCGGAGATGGAGATGGAGTTGAAGCGCGGCATGTGTTCCGCGCAAAAGCCGATGATGTCGGCGACGATGCGCATGCTCTCGGCGGGCGGATAGATGTAGGTGTTGCGCACCATGAACTCTTTCAGGATGTCGTTCTGGATGGTGCCGGCCAGGTCGCGCCGGCCGGCGCCCTGTTCGTCGGCGGCCACGATGTAGCTGGCCATGACCGGCAGCACGGCGCCGTTCATGGTCATGGACACGGACATCTCGTCGAGCGGAATCCCGTCGAACAGGATCTTCATGTCCTCCACCGAATCCACCGCAACGCCGGCCATGCCGACATCGTCCGCGGCGCGGGGGTGGTCGGAGTCGTATCCCCGGTGGGTGGCCAGGTCGAACGCGACGGACAATCCCTTCTGACCGCTCGCGAGGTTCGCCCGATAGAATGCGTTGGATGCTTCGGCGGTGGAGAAGCCGGAGTACTGCCGGACCGTCCAGGGCCGATTGGCGTACATCGTGGCCCGCGGTCCCCGCGCATAAGGCGCGCTGCCGGGCATCGAATGCAGGTGGCCGACGTCGGCGAGATCGGCGGCGGTATACAGCGGCTTCACGGCGATACCTTCCGGGCTAACCCAGGTCAGGTTATCGAGTGGCTTGCCGCGCAGTTCCCGCGCCGCGTTGGACTCCCAGGCGGACTTGTCGTCGGCTTTGATGATGGGATGCTCCTCTTTCTCGCGGACTCGCCGGATTCGATTATACGGTCAGTTGGAGCGCGTCAGCGGCGGTCCGGCATCGGTTCGGCGTCTGCCGAGCCAACGGACGACGGCGCCCGCGCAGGCGCCGCCGGCGACGAAAGATATCCACCAGGGCAGGCCGAATCCGGTGGGTATCAGACCGGCGACGATGGCGATGCCGCCGACGGTCAGCGCGTACGGCAGTTGCGTATGCACGTGCTCGAGGTGATCGCAGGATGTCGCCGCGGACGACAGGATCGTCGTGTCCGAGATCGGCGAGGCATGGTCGCCCATGACGGCGCCCGCAAGAACGGCGGATACCGATGCGTAGAGCAGGTGGTCGGCGCCCGCGAGACCCTGCAGTTCCGCGCTTGTCCAGACCAGCGGAACGACCAGCGGCGTCAGGATCCCCATCGTGCCCCAGCTCGTTCCGGTGGCGAATGCAGTCACGGCCGCCAGGATGAATACGATGGTGGGCATGAACCGCGCGTCGAGCGCGTCGCCGAGGCGGGATGCCAGGAACTCGGCCGTATGCAGCTCCGCGTTGACGCCGGATAGCGACCACGCGAGGACCAGCACGACGACGGCGAAGAGCATCGACCTCGCGCCGGCGAACCATGCGTCCGCCGTTTCGCCCAACGACAGGATGCGTTGGCCGAGGCTCAAGGCCCCGGCCGCGGCGACGCCCGTCAGTGTCGCCCAGACGAGCGCGGTGTAAACGTCCGCCGCGCCGATGATTTCCGTCAGGCCCGCGCCGCTCCCGGCTTCGCGCGCGCCGGTCACGTACAGGCCGCCGAGCATGGCGGCGAGCAGGGCGGCGAACGGCACGCAGGCGTTGAGCGCGCGCGCCGGTTGGTCGGGCTTGGGTTCGGTGTCCGGGTCGCGCGCGACCGCCTGCGCGGATGCGTCCCCGCGCGCGGCGGCCAGTTCGGCGGTGCGCATGGGGCCGAAGTCCCGGCCGGTGATCGCGATGGATGCGACGAAGCACAGCGTCAGCACCGGATAGAAGTTGTAGGCGAGGGAATGGAGGAACACGCCGTAGGCGCTGGCGTCGATCTCCGGTATGTCGCTGATCGCGGCATCGATGAGGCCGAGTTGCAGGCCGATCCAGGTGCTGATCAGGGCGAGGGTCGCCACCGGGGCGGCGGTGCAGTCGACGAGATAGGCGAGTTTCGCCCGCGATATCCGAAGCGCGTCGGCGACGGGCCGCATCGTCTTGCCGACGACGAGGGTATTGGCGTAGTCGTCGAAGAAGAGCGCCAGGCCCATGGCGACGGTCGCCAACTGGCCGCGCCGCACCGTGTCGGCCCAGGCGGTCACGCTTTGCACGATGCCCTGGACGCCGCCGTTGCGCGAGACCAGGCCCACCATGCCGCCTAGCATGAGCGTCGAAACGACCAGGGCGGCGTGACCCGCATCGGCGACCGCCCCGACCGCGTGTTCGGAGGCCGCGTCGAGCATTCCCCGCCAGACGCTCGACGCCGAAGGACCCGCTATCAGGAAAGCGCCGACCCAGACGCCGGCGAACAGCGCAAGTACGACCTGTCGCAGGGCTGCGGCAAGGACGAACGCCACGACGGTGGGGAGCACCGACAGCCATCCGGCGGCCCCGCCCTGGGATACGGGCGCGGTTTCCGAAAGGTCGGGGTTGATGGACCCCCAGGCGTCGACGGCGCAGAGCAACGCAAGCGCGGCGCCGATCACGAAGGCGAAGCCCCGCACGGCGCTAAGCCCCGTCACCGGGCAACCACCACCGGCCTTCCGGCCGTCCGCTGTGGGCTATAGCTGAACGTTTTTGAGCTGCGACACGCCGCGCTCGATTTTGTGGAGGTAGCGCATGCCCGCATTGTGCCAGAGCGCGCTCCCTCGTTCGGACGGGCCGACGTTGTAGGACTTCAATGCGCAGAAGTGATCGCGCACCGACGACGAGAAGTGGCTGTAACCGGGAACGCCGCTGACATCGCCGCATTCGTCGCGGAAGCGGCTCAGGATCTGTGCGCCGCAGTGGATGTTCTGTTCCGGGTCGTTCAGGTCGCCGCCGCAGAAGGACTGCCAGTAGTGGCTCTGTATCTGGGCTGGACCGATCGCGCCCATGGACGATTGCACCGCCTTGCGGAAACTGCTCTCGGCGAATACCAGGCTTGCGAGGAGCTCCGGCGGCAGATCCTGCCGGAGGGCGGCTTCGAGAATCCAGCCCGAGAACTCGATTGCCCGAGGCGCGCTGACGCCGAAAGCCTGGTGGATATTCTCGGCGAAGATCAGGCGCTCCGTCTCCCATGTCATGGACGGCCGGCTTGGCGCTGGAATGGCGAAGGGCTGCGGGCCGTATCCGGCCCCCGGGAAGTGTCCGGCAACCGCGAACGCCAGGATGGAGAAGATGATCGCGGCGGGTGCGAAAAGCCTCGCCCGCGGAAATGCCGTGCGGTTCCCGACGGTTACGATCCTCATGCGATCCAACTTTTCGACATCAATAGAAAAATGAAGAAATAGTGGAGGGGTGCGTATTTTTCCCTCATTTCGGAAAAGGTCAAGTGTTTTCTCGCCGCTATCCGTCCCTCCGTCACGGCGCATGAATACGAAAGCGCGTTTTCAGCTCCCGAATCCCGCTGGCAGGGCGGTCTTTGTCGATTGGCGGAAGCGGACCGTCGCCTTACATCGGGAACCGGTTCACAAACCGAGCACTCCATAGTCGCCGTCGACGATGAGAGCGATGGAGACGTACACGCCCAGTAGCGCGCAGAGCACCCAGAAGGAATTGATCGCCACGATGTAGATGAGCATGTCGCGGCGGCTCACCAGCGTATGCCGCCTCGCCACGAAGAAGCTGACCAGGTAAGTCGAAGTCATGTAAACCCATTGCCAGGACAGCATCAGCCCGATAATCCCGGCGACCGGCGCGGAGGGGTAACCGATCGTGAACGCGGCATACACGACCAGTGTCGGCAAGGGCGTCACGAAACCGTTGGCGATGTCCACATTGAAGCCGAAGGTGCGGCGATCCGCATACGAGTCGTCGTAATAGCAGTAGGCCGCCCAGGCATCGGCCCACACGGCCGGCGAAAGGAGCTGTTTCGGTCGGATCCTCGTGACGAAGAAACCGCGGGCGGGCGACCGTCCCGTCGTGCGCTGCAATTCGCGCCAGTACCCGGCGCGCGCCCGGATATTGTCGCGCCGGACAAAGAGGCAGATCTCCCAGTAGCAGATCAGCAGATTGACCGAAAAGAACAGGCAGAACAGGGAGTGAAGGAAGTTCAGCTCCCCGTGGGTCTGCAGGCGCAACAGAATGCCGAGAAGCGTGCCGCCTGCGATGATCAGCGCCACGACCAGCGCCACCGGAACCGTCAGGCCTTTCCTTCCCTCGCCTTTTCGGGATGACGACGGACCGGCGCGGTTTTCGGACATCTGCCCCCTCACACTATCCCAACCCCGGTCACTGAAGACTGTGGTGCGCCTGATAGATGTATGCCCGGTTCTCGTCCTTGCAGATGCCGCGTCTGACCAGCTCGCGCACGCGATGCCGCAAGCCCGGCAGGTAACGGAACTCGTACTGCTCGTACGTCATCTCCTTTCGTTTCGCGCGTCGTTCGAACAGTGTCGATAGCTCCTCCGCGTTGCGCTTGCCGCTGAAGTCGACGTAGTGGCCGCGGATCAGTCGGTCGAACCGGCCCAGATGAAGCATGATCGCGATCTCGATGAACGTCGTATTCCTGAAGACGGCGCCATCGCAGCGCGCCCATTCCGGGCGTTCGCGAGCGACATGCTCCGGCAGCCTGTCGTGCGCCATGGCGGGAAACAAATGATGCGCAAGATGATAGTCCTCACCAAACGAATCGTCGTCGCCGTCGAGGATGGTCGTAGAAGTAACGTGCTTTACGTGCCCGCCCGCCTGGTCGAATTCGAGGAATGCGTGCTGCCCTATGGTGATGAGCGAGATGAAGGTCGACATCGCAAGGAGGGGTTGCAGATAAACGAGGAACAGAAACAACAGCGCTGAAGGGACGCTGGTCCCCGTCCCGATCAACAGCGCAAGAATGCCGGACGGCACCCAGATCCAGTAAATCGCCATCCCGCGTCGCAGCCTTGCCCTCGCGCGATCCACCGCGGGGTGAGCGCCCGACTCCCGCCGAAACTCAGCCAGGCTTGCGATCCCGCTCATGTGCAGCAAATACCGCCACTGGTAGAGCATCAGGTCGCTGAAACGGGTCCGGTCGAGATCCCACAGATACACGGGGTCACCTTTCCCGCTGTCCAACCTGTGGTGCAACAGCGTGTGGGCAATCGAGAAGTTGTACGGCACGTTTCCGTAGAAGACTCCCAGCCAGTTTTCGAAGAAGTTCCCGATCCGATCGCCCAGCCACGGTCGGTACATCCTGCCGCGCGACAGGTGGCCCTCGCGGTGCGCCAATGTCCACGCGGTGGCCATGCTTCGGCCGCCCGGACCCACCCAGATG
>CAZFGB010000127.1:0-12689 GCA_964518405.1 uncultured Pseudomonadales bacterium
GTTGAACTTCTCCCTGGAATCCCCTCTCGACGGCGAAGCCGGCTCGCCCTCACACCCCACGCATCTAAAGATGCATGGAGCGAGGCCCAACCGGCCTGCGTCTTTCGGGAAATATCCTTTGTATGTCAGTAGGTTAGTCCAGAATCGTTCGGTCGCAGCGATTCCGTGCGCGGGGCGCGTTATCCGTTCAGAATCGCCGGTTTGTTCCCTCGGAACGAACGGCGCCCGAGGTAACGAACAAAGGAGAAAAGCCCATGCGCATCCACGCCACCATCACCGAACGGACGCTTCGCCGCACCTTCAAGGAGAAAAAACCTGGTCGGCACGGCCTGACCGTCATCGACCGGGACCTGCCGGCCTTCGGTTTCACGGTCGCGAAGAACGGCACAAAGACCTTCTTCGTCCGGGCAAAACGCCCCGTCGGTTCGCCCAAGACCATCCTCGGCACGGCGCACGACATGACCGCTGCGGAGGCCCGGAAGAAGGCCGTCGCCGCCCTCGCTGCTGCCGAGACCGAGCGCGAGACCGGCCCGCTGTTCGCCGACTTCGCGAAAGAGTTCATCCGTCGCCAGGGACATCGCTGGAAACCGGCCACGCGTCAGGCCAACGAGTACCAGTTACGGCGCAACATCCTGCCCTTTTTCGGCGCGATGCCCGTCGCGAGCATCGCCCGTGCCGACGTGCGGCGGTGGTTCGATTCGATGAGCGCCACCCCCGGCAACGCCAACCGCACCCTGCCCGTACTTTCGGTCATGATGCGACAGGCGGAACTGTGGAACCTTCGGCCCCAAGGCTCCAATCCCTGCCGCAATGTCCGGCGCTACAAGATGGTCCCACGCGAACGGTTCCTGTCGGTCGAGGAATTGAAACGGCTCGGTTCCGTGCTCGACCGCGCCGAGGATACGCTGGCCGCCGCCGCGATCCGGCTGCTGCTGTTCACCGGGGCGCGGTCGTCCGAGATCACGGGCCTTCGATGGGAATGGATACGCGGCGCACGTGCGGTGCTGCCCGACTCCAAGACCGGGCCGAAGACCATCCAGCTCCCGCCGCCCGCCCGGGCGGTGCTCGATGCCCTGCCGCGCGACAGCGAGTACGTATTCCCGAACGCTGCGGGCGACGCCCCGATGAAGAATCTCGGCTACCGCTGGCTGAAACTGCGCGATCGGGCGGGACTTGCCGATGTGCGCATCCACGACTGCCGACACACGTTCGCTTCCCACGCCGTCATGAGCGGACTGGACCTATATGCGGTCGGACGCCTGCTCGGCCATGCCGATCTGCTCTCCACCGAACGTTACGCCCATCTCGCCGACGCGCATGTCCGGGAAGCGGCGGGACGCATTTCCGGCATCGTCCACGGCGCCATGACCGCAAGCGTAAAGGAGGCCGGCCATGACGAATAGGAACCGCCATCTCCGGCTGACCGCCAAGGCCGTAACCGCCGCGAAGCCGCGTGCGAAGGAACACACACTCTGGGACGGGACGCTCGCGCACTTCGGGGTGCGGGTACAGCGCTCCGGGGTGAAGTCCTTCATCGTGCAGACCCGCGTGAACGGGCGCATGCGCAAGTACACCCTGGGGCGCTTTCCGGAGATGAGCATCGGAAAGGCCCGC
Source organism: uncultured Pseudomonadales bacterium (assembly GCA_964518405.1). Classification (GTDB taxonomy): domain Bacteria; phylum Pseudomonadota; class Gammaproteobacteria; order Pseudomonadales; family Azotimanducaceae; genus VXNE01. The sequence continues at coordinate 1,615 of CAZFGB010000127.1, forward strand.
CGGGAAGCTGCGGCCGTGCTCGCCCGGCTGTGGGATGGGGAGGACATCCCATCGCCCCGAAAGACCCGGGCGCCGCTGTTCCGGGAATTCGCCAAGCGTTACCGGGCGCGTCGCAAACACCGCTGGAAGCCATCCTCGCTCAAGACCTACGATGGCTATCTGTGTCACCGGCTGATGCCCGCGTTCGGCAAGCTGCGGCTCGACGCCATCGACCATGGTCGGGTTTCGGCGTGGTTCGACGCGGCCAGCGTCGACAAGCCCGGCGCGGCCAACCGCGCGTTCGAGATCCTGCGCGCCATGCTCAGGACGGCCCGCCAGTGGGGCGACATCGGCGAGCAGGTACCCGACGCCTGCGCCAACATCGTCAGGAATCCGAGAAAGCCCGTCGCTCGCTTTCTCAACCGTGAGGAACTCGAACGGCTCGGCGCCGTCCTTGACGCGCGCAAGGCCAAGCATCGTTGGCCTGTCGCCGCGGTCCGGCTATTGACGCTCACCGGCGCTCGGCTGTCCGAGATCCTCAACCTCAAGTGGGACGAGATCGGGGAACTTGGCGAGGACGGTGCTAGCGCACGGCTGGTGGATTCCAAGACCGGACCGCGCACCGTCTGGCTCGGACCCGAAGCGGCCAACGTGCTTGCGGCGCTTCCCCGCACCGCGGGCGCGGGGCGGGTGTTTCCCGGGAACCTCACGTCCAACCGACTCTACACGTTCTGGGTCGGCGTCCGGGACGAGGCCGGGCTGCCCGGCCTGCGCATCCACGACTGCCGCCACACCTGGGCTTCGCAGGGCGTGATGAACGGCGTCGGGCTGACCACCGTTGGACGGCTGCTCGGGCATCGCCAGCGCGACACCACCGCGATATACGCTCACCTGGACGACGCCACGCTCGGGAACGCCGCCGCACAGGTGGCTGCGGTCATCGCCTCCGCCATGCAATACGCGCCGGAGCCGACTCCTGCATCGGACGACTTGGAAATCGGAGGTGCCGGACCACCCGACGACCGGAACGCCGCAGACCCGGGGAGCGCACCCGCCAAACCGCCCTGTTCGGGCAAACCGGGAACGGGACGCAAGTGCTGCGGTACGGTTACGCAAGGTTCCGCCGTGCCGACCGTGCACAGTCGAGGCATCGACTGGCTGGCGGACGACACGTTCGGCGCCAACGCCGCGACCGCAGCCGACGATGCCGACGCCGCACTGTGCCGAATCAAGGGCGCGGACTGGCTGTGAAACGACCCCGGGGCTCCGTCCAGTCCGGCGTCAACAGGTGCCGAATCCCGTAAGTAAGGGGATCGGGAATTCTATTGATCAGCGCTTCAACATCTTTCCAGAATGTTGATTGCAACGCGGCCTTCAGTTCGCTCAAAATTCAAGGTGATGCGACTTTGCCGCGTACCATCAAATTTCGATTACCCGCAGAGTCTGCATCCATCCCGACGACGACACAGGGACGTTCCGACCAATGCCAAACGAAGAACACCACAACCAGGTAGACACCAATCCTCAACCGCGCGAAGAGATTATGCTGCTTTACCAGCAGACCGAGACGAATATCGGCCACGACTTGTACGTCTGCGTTCGATGCCTCAGAGAAACACACCGTGGGCAGGAGCCGCTGAGCGTATACCGGCAGAGTTCCCCCTATGTGCTCCTATGGCAGCACGGCTCTCGAAGGGTAATCCCCGGAAGCGTGTGTGAGTCGCTGAAGAATTTGAGTCTCGAACTGGAGCAGTTGACGGGCGCGCTACGCGACCGCGTAGCGCGAATAGAGGGTGCGGAGGGAACGCAGCGGGCTGGGGAGTATTACGAATACACCCGCGAACTAACCAACGGCTTGGTTTTGATTTCCTGTCTCGCCCGAAACCTGTTTCACATGTTTCCAAGGCTGACGGAGGATCTTTCCATCCAGTTGTTCGGCTATGAGGGTGAAGAGACAGACGAAATACGAGTGAAGGACTTAATGGATCTTTTCATACACAACAGGTATATGAATCTGCGCAACGAATACATTACTGATTTGGTATCCGCGAAACCACCCGAGGGGACGGTCCTGACAGACACATTCATGGGACACCGATTCAAGTTTCATGATTTTCTGACTCAGATTCGAATAGCTATCGAGAGCATCACGATCAAAGATTTGACGACCCGGCTTCGGGGCTGCGTCGCATCCCTCACCCTTGACACCCCTTATCAGGAGATCGTCTTCCTCGTCCAGAATACGGCTTCATTTTCGGATCTACTGGAGGCGACCATTCCCTTAGAATCATATGGCCAGATTCTCGATATCCTGTTTCCCCGCTCAGAGAGAATTCCAAGTCCTGTGTTGATTGCTGCGAAAAGCAGGGGTGGTGAAATCCAACAGTCCATTGAATTCTCGAGCCCGCAGGTTACGGTGGGCGCTAGGCTCGACGAGAAAAAGGTGTGTATCAGAGTGAACGCGAAATCCGAATACTCAGTCGCGGGACGCGTCGTGCACACGTCTACTGAGGTGCGCGAGAAGGATATCGACTACACGGACTTTTTTGACCTGATCGTTAGTGCGTTCGGGCAGGAGAAGCTCCTGAATATGGCGAGACGTATCGAGAACCTTCACAAGGCGTGACGGGGTCGGCACCGCGATTGACGACTGAACTACATATGCTCACCACGTGGTATCCGAGCCGAGGGAAGTAGACACCACATCACTTGATCGTCCATCCCCAACAAGGTCCTCGGCCCAGACCTTGCGGATAGACCCGATCAACGCCAACCCCACCAGGTCGACTTGGCCGATGTTCCGTTGGCAGTCTGCTGACCTTGCTCCGTCATTCCCTACCGGCGCTCCCGATGTAGGTTGGCAGCTTTGCCTTCCATTCGCTCATCAGAATTAACGTGCATTGGACCGTATCGCCGTTGTTTCTGACAAGTTCCAACTCACCGGCAGGAATCCCGTCGTCCCACAGAAAGCTGTCCGACAGGAACGACAGCATCTCGCGCTTATAGGCCGTATCGAGATTGTCGAGTTGATCGCCCTTGGTTTCGAGAATGGTGATTCGATTACACGCCCCATCGGACCGCACCGCAAAAATGAAATCGGGATAGACCTTACCCCGTTTCCACCCCTGAATCCCGTATTGCGCTCGCGCGACGTTGCGGTGCCACCAGACAAGCGTTTCCTCACCGTCAAGGTAGATGGCGACATCCCGTTCATCCCGGTTGAGTTCATTGGAATACACAGGCGAAAAAAGGCTCCTCTCCAGGGCAACTCCGGTCCCGCCTACAAGCTGGCGGGCATTTACGGGTTCGGTGGTATCCATATGAAAGGGCATTTGCCAGTCTCCTCCGTCCAAGCGAAGGCGGAACTGGATCCTTCCAGCAAGAACTTCCTCCTTGAAGTGCGCTTCGGCCTGCTTGTCCCGCGCCTTGGCAAGTCCCCGGCGCAGTTCGTCAGTGACAAGGGCCGCGAACCGGCCAAGCATTTCCTCATCGAAACCACGGCTACGGAGGGCGGTGAGCAGTCGTCCAACGAGCTCGCGGCCGACGAATGGATTCGGAACGATGTCATTGATCATTCGCACGGCATAAGCCGGGTCGAACGCGAGGACCTCGCCGCTCCATGAAACGGCTGTCTGGTCGATGAGATCATCGCCGGACTCGGTCAACCTGATGCGCTGCAACTGGCTCTCGGCAGCTTGTGCGTTCTCGGGAATGGCTTCCGCGATGGTTCTGGGGTTGAAGCCGCGCCAGTCGATGCGAAGTAGAACGTCGGTCTCGTAATCCAGATCGCGCACCTCGCCAGCTTCGACGGTCATGACTTTCGGCAGGTAGATCTCGGTGGACGCAAACGCGGAACGCCGAGGAATCCTGCGAAATACGCTAGTCGTGCCGGCCATGTCGTCCTGCGGGACCTCCAGCACAAAGTCGCCCAAGCCATCGCGTTCGAGCCCTTCCTTGATCGCGTCAACCACGGAAGCGGTTTTCGCGTGATGCGTGACAATATGACATTCGTCCAACGCATCGACTCCAGTCTTCATGGCGCCGGGCTGGCGAAGGATGCGCCCGACGAGTTGGGTCAGCGCCTGCTGATTTGTGCTAGCCGCCAGGGCGCAGAGCACATAGGCAAACGGGCAGTCCCAGCCTTCCTGAAGCGCCTGCTTGGTGATGATCGCGCGCACACGGTTCGTCGGCGACAAAAGGTCCAGGTTCTCGGGCTGTCTAAGGTCGTTGCGTTCGGCCGTCTTGATGGCGATCTCGGCATCGTCGAAGCCGACCGTCAGTAACCAGTCTCGGACATCCTCTGCGTGAATATGGTGGCCGTCCCGCTGATCGGCGCCCGTGCGCTCGACCTGGATCAACATGATTGGGCGGATATACCGATCCGTATCGGCCCGCAGTCGGCGCGCATGTTCATCGAGGCTGTTCAGCCGTTCGAGCGCCACATTCAGCGTCGCTCGCCAATCCGTTCCCTGGCGCGGGTCCAGATTGAGAGGCATCTTGATCATGCCCTCGCGGTCCAGTTCGCGGCCGGTCACTTCCACAAGTACGTTTGCATAGCGACCTGGTCGCGGGTTGCGTCCGCCCCGAGGTTGCACATCCTTTGGCGTCGCGGTGAGTTCCAATACGAAGCAGGGGTTGAATCCGTAGAGCGTTGCGAACGCGAGATCGGAAATCGCCCGGTGGCCTTCGTCGAGAACCACCACAGGGCGTATCACGCGCAGTGCGTTTCCGAGGGAATCCTTCACCATCGGAAAGCCGTCGTCGTAGCCGTCGAGGTTCGGTATCCGCTCCAGCGTCGCCTTGTGGACCTGTTGCTCGCCCTCCGGCGGAAAGAAACCGTGGACGTCGCCGCGATCCTGAAACATCTTCAGCGTTTCCTTGGTCTGGCGATTCGCGGATTGCAGCATCAGGAGCATGACGCACAGGTTGTTCTCCACGTCCCTCGCATCGAGCCGGTGAGTCTTCTCCATGATCCGCACGCGCCCAGCGGCGGCCCGATCAAGCGCCTGCCGGTAGGGGTGCTGCCGGTTCGTCAGATTCCCGAGCGTCTGACGGTAGATCGCTTCGTTCGGAACGATCCACAGAACGAAGCCGGAGTTCCGTTCGAGATACTGCCCCATGATTCGCGACACACTCGATATTGCAAGCCACGTCTTGCCGCCACCCGTAGGTACCTTGAATACGGCGTTCGGTACGGAACGACCGCAGCCGTCGCTGCGCGGTGAATACGGAAACGCCGCACGTGATGCCGGCAGCTTGCCTCTCTCTTGCATCGCCATCCAGGCATCTCTGGCGAAATGCGGTATTGGAACATCGAGGTCGGGTTCGCGCACGGCAAAAGCGGCAAACCGATCAGCCCTCGACTTCTTCTCCTTCAGCGCGTCGATGTAGTCCTCGAGCGTTGCCAGCGCCCGCTCCTGATAATCGAGCTTGCGAAACACGAAGTCAGCCCCGATCGATACGGTAGAGCGCAAACGGAAGCGGAGCGAACTCGACCGCGATATTCAGTTCGGTCAGCATCTTCTGGCTGACAAAGCGGGACGGTGCAAAGACCAAGTGCCGCTTCGTTGTGTCGGCTGCCGCGAACGCCTTCGCGCGGGTCAACGTCAGCGCCGCGTCGGGCGACTTGAGCCAGTCCAGATCGGGCCTGTAGATCAGCCACACATGCTGGCCTTCCGCTTCTCCGACGTAGTAGTCCTTCTCGCGAAAAGCCCCCGCTTTTGAAACACGGTTCGTCGCCATGTGAAACAGAGCGGCGGCAAGACCGTCCCATGGTGGCAATGCACTTCCGGTGAGCAAATTGTCGAGTTCAATTGGATCACCGAGTGTGCAATAGGTGAAAGCCCCGCCAAGACCCTCAGTCCGCTCCGTGACCGACTTTTCGCCATTGACGACCAATTCGCCGTCCTTCACCGATTTGCTGACTTTGTCATATGCGTGGCCGTGCAGGTTGTCGATTGCTTCAATGTCCCGCAGTAAGTTGTGCGAGCCCTTCAAACTCGACCACGTGATCTTTTTTCGCAGTAACTCTGTTTTCTGGTTGCCAGCGAATGAGTATCCTCGAATCATTCGCCTAACTCGCTCCGCGGTCAGACGATCGGCATAGTCCTCCATTTCAACCAGTATGAACCGGCGGTTTCCTCCGTCGCGCTTGTTTGCTTCAAGAACAGCGTGAGCGGTGGTTCCCGTACCCGCAAACGAATCGATCACAACGCTGCGCTGACTGGTTGCGACTTCGATGATCCGCCTTATCAGACCAACTGGTTTAGGCGCGTGGATCCGAAGTTCCGATTCATCATATTCGTGAAAAACCTCCAACAGGTGCTTCTTTGAATACTCCGTATCTCCGACTTCATGGGATGTCCATAACGTCATGGGGACCAATCCCTTGGCCTCGTCGCGATACTGTTTGATTCTCGGCCTGCCGTCCCCGCTTCGTGGCCAATAAACGCGATTCTCAAACTTTAGCCTTTCGAACTCCGGTTCAATCGCGCCCCAGCAGCGGCCCTTCGGTGGTTTCAATATCACTCCAGTGGGAGTCTTTATGTCGTAAACTTGGTTCTTTCGATACCCTTGTGCCGAGAAAGGGATCGACGCCCACGGGCCGCGCGGATCGTTGTCGGGATTCGAGTACCCAGCCTCGCTTGGCCGCAGGAGATTGCGATACAGCTTCCAAGTGTCTCGATGTGCTCTCGCGTATACCAAAACATGATCGAAGCTGGGCGATAGAGCTGCCCGATTTTCTCGCGACGTTCGCTTTTGCCATGCGATCTGGCCCACGCAGCAATCTGCGCCGAATATTTCGTCAAGTAAATGCCTCGCTCGATGGACTTCATTGTCATCGAGCGTCACCCAAATGCTGCCTGCCTCGGACAACAGATCTGAAAGCAACCGCAGTCTTGGCCACATCATGGCGCACCACTTGTCGTGGCGCAGTCCGTCCTCGATTCCGACCGGATTGGCGTCCAGCCATTCCCTGATCATGGGAGCGTTGACGTTGTCGCTGTAGCACCACCCCTCATTGCCGGTGTTGTAGGGCGGATCGATGAAAATGCAATCGACCTTGCCCGCGTAAAGCGGCAGGAGCGCTTTCAGGGCGTGTAGATTGTCGCCGTGGACGATCTGGTTGCCGTCCAGCGACGGTTCTCCGATTCCCTTGTCTGCGTGAATTTCCAAGGGCCGGAACGGAACTGACAGGTGGTGGTTGAAGACGAACTCCTTGCCCTTGAAATTGAGTTCAGTCACGCCCCGACTCCGCCTGACTCGCGTTTTCTCGCAGCCATGTGACGCGCGACCGCCAGCGCCTCGCTCCTATACTGCGCAATCATCGATCTTGACCCGAAGCATCCTCGTGCACGGCCTCCATGCCAATGCGTGCTGCCGGAAGGCGTACGTGTTCATCCCGTCGCGTGCAGGTCCCCGCCGACTTTCAGTGTGGGCAGCCGGGCAATCTTCGCGCCATTCTTCTGTTCCGCGCAGCGCAACTCGTAGAGCTTTTGAAGGTTGAGCCAGAATTCGCCCGAGGTGCCGAAAAAACGCCCCAAGCGTAGTGCCGTATCGCCGGTGATGGAACGCCGGCCGTTGAGAATCTCGGTTATGCGATTGACGGGCACCTCGATCTGCCTGGCAAGTTCCGCCGCGCTCATGCTGAGCGCGTCGAGGTCCTCTCGCAACGTCTCACCCGGATGTATGGGTTCACGCATGTCATACCCCCTGTCAATGGTAGTCCACGATTTCGACATCGGTCGGACCGGAACTGGCCTCTGGCCATTTGAAACAGATTCGCCACTGGTCGTTGATGCGAATGCTCCACTGTCCCTTGCGCCGACCCTTCAGCGCCTGCAGACGGTTGCCGGGGCGCGCCAGATCGCCCAGCCGTGTGGCGGCATCGAGCTGGTCGAGCTTGCGCGAGGCGGTCCGGGCAAAGCCCGAGAAGGCCGCGACCCGCCGTCCCCTGTAGAATGCCGCCGTCTTCCGGTCAGCGAAGCCGACAATCACAGCGTATTCCGTTTCCGCATCCTTCGCACCCTACCGGCTGCGTCCGCGTTACGTCAAGCATAACTCATCCGGCGCCCTCCCGGTCCAGGAGATTTGCCTGGTCCGCGGCGCGGTCGTCATCGCGACGGGAGGACAAAGCTCGCCAAGGAACCGCTTCCGGCCTCCCGAGTCCCCCGAAATGCGATGCGATTCGGTCGACATATTCGCCTTCGTACCCAATACGCCTCAACAGCAACAATTCCACATACCGCAGAGCCAGTTGCGCGGCCTCATGGTAGGCGCCATCGGAGACGGGCGCTTCCGCCTGCGGATGAACAAGGCTGTTTCGCAGGTCCACAATCGCTCGCGGGCCAAGGTGGTGCTTGCCGTTCAGGAATCTCGTCAACTCATGGCAGGCCGTGGGCAATTCGGGACTGACCCTGGCCGCTCTGAGCGCTACGCTTATCCGTCTGCCCGCAGCCCCCCGCTTGCCCTCGAATTTGTCCCAGTCCTCTTTCGACAGAGACGTGAACGCCAATCTTTCAAGCGCGGCTTGAGCCAACACAATGGACGTGGGCGGATACTTTGACTCGTTTGCCGCGAAATACCATTGCAATGCCGGGCGAAGTGGATCGTCTTTGAACGGCCCATCGATCTTCAGTGCGCGACAAAAACCGGCGAACGCCTCGGGCAACCAGAGATGAATGTTCGGCCGAGGGAGCCAGGTTGTCAGTCCGCCCCAACGCAAGGTCGAACGGCAGCCCCACTGCTTCCACGCGGATTTTCCGTTCTCGTCGATTCCCGACGCGAGGGCCACGCCACAACTTCCCCCTCGCGCAAAGGACAAGAACCACCAGAGCGCCAGCAACAGACTCTCGGCATCGTCGGCAGTGAATGGCTGGCCGTTCAAGCGCGTGATGGCGCCCTCATGTGTCAGGCCATAACCGCCATCGGAATCCAGTTGCTTGACGATTTCGCGAAATTGCTCGCGCGGGTTGATCTCGATTTGCCATGGTGCGGCGGTCAATGTCACGGAATCGTACAGCGCCGGGAAGTTGACGATGTCGAAACGCACGGACGAGAGGTCTTTCCCGGTCTTGAACACCGTCACGGGCATCTGCACCAGCATGACCGTGATCGAGGTCGATTTTCCCAACTCGACCCTTACGGTCCTTGCCCGGAAGCCAGGGCCGCCGGGAAGACGAAGCAGGGTTTCTTGTCCAGGACCATAGAGACTTGAGACAACGGCTGGCGGATTGTCGGGAAAGGTCAGAAACACCCTTGGCGCGGGCGACAAACGCATCTCGGCTCTGGCGTCAGCCGGGATCCAGATATCGCTTCCGGTCCCGAGACTCGCTTCCACCGTCCCTTCCATCAATGGAATGGCAACATTCCCACATCGCATGATCTCACCGTATGCAGCGAAAACTTGGCTTCTTGCGCCGTCACGCGACGGCGCCCAATCCGTTCTTCGCCACCAGCGTCAGCAGCTTCAAAGACGCGCCCCGCGGCCGCTTTTCGCCGCGCTCCCACTGGCTCACCAGACTCGCGGTCACGTTGAGATAACGCGCGAACACCGCCTGGCTCGCGTTCTCGCGGAGCCGCAGCGCCCGTATGTCCTCCGCCGACATCGCCTCCACGGGCGTCAGGCACATCTCGTCGAACACGCGCATGGTTTTCTTGGACATGACGCTGGCCTCGGCCAGACCGAGTGCCGCCTCGTGCGCTGCGGCCAGCGCCTCACTCTTGTACTGCTTGCTCATCGCATTTCACCTCGATAATCGCTCCAACCGCCTGCGCCGCCGCGAGGCCGTCCTGGTCCAGCGACAGGTATTCGTCGGCCAGCAACCGGAAGGTCGCCAGCTCGTCCCGCCGCAGGTTGTCCCGGTCGCTCTTGGCGAACCCGTAGACGAAAAACGCCAGTTCGCCCCGGCGGAACAGCACGATCGTTCGGAACCCGCCGGACCGGCCGCCGCCCTTGCGCGCAATGCGCTGCTTGATGACGCCGCCTCCGAGGTCCGCGTCGATCAGGCCGCTGCGGGCGCGGCCGATCGCCTCGCACAACGCGCCGTCCTCCAGTCCCTCGCGATTCGCGAAACGCGCGAACGCCTTGGTCTTGAACGTCTGCAATCCGTGCCCCGCGAGCGCCTGCCATCACGGCAATTCTATAGCACCGAGTGCGGGTGTCCAAAGCACCGCATGGGCAATGGACTCATTGGGAATCGCCTTGACCGCCGACCGTAGTGCCGCCCCCGGACTTCAACTGCCGGTTCAGACGCGCGAGCGGTTCCGAGAACGCCTCCTCCAGCTTGACGATGTGCTGGCACAGCCACTCGATGATCGCCGGCCAGTTCTCGTTGTCATAACCGTCGAACGGTTGTGCGAGGGAGATTCGGCTCGCCTTCTTGTCGTCCAGCCTTTGCCAATGGAGTTCCGCGCCAAAACGCCCTTCAATATCCTGCCTCTTCCTTTCCAGCCGATCGAAAATCCACTTGTTCTCGCTGGCCTCTGCGCGTGCAAGGTACAGTTCAACGCGCGCCGCGTTTTTCTGAAAGATCAGGCTGAACGTGCAGTTGGACACGCCGGTGGCGCTGCTTAGCCAGTGTTCCTTGGAAGGACTGATGTTGGCGAATCGTGCAACGCCGCGGGCGCGCAGTTCCTCCAGCGTCCTGGTCCAGAACGCCCGCCGCAACTCGTGGCGGCGCTTTTGGGTGCTCTGCACAGACTTTTCCTCGGATTCCTTCGCCGCCATTCCGATCATGTAATCCGCCGCTTCGGGAGTCGGGATGATCTGCTGCAGATCGATCAGAAGTTCCTCTCCCAGGCTGTACGGCAACACCCTGAAACACTGCACTTGGATCCCGTGACCGATCAGCCAGAGTACGGTCGCGGTGACTTCCTTGCGAAAGTTCGCCGCGACCAGTACGAATCGCTGCTCGTTGCCCGTGTTCAGCACCGTGTCGTCGAGATCTTCGACGTCAAGAAACTCGCACAGGTTCGTCACGGCGTTCTGCCCGTCGAACCACCGGTCGAGATACTTCTGGTAGATCTCGACGATGTCCGCCTTCTTCAGGCTGGAGCAATAGGCCACGTACTTGAGTGCCTGCCACACCACGTCG
>CAZFGB010000128.1:0-7813 GCA_964518405.1 uncultured Pseudomonadales bacterium
TGCCCGGCGTGGCGACGCTCCGCGTGCGCGGGGGCGGCCGTGACCTCGTGGACGAGGCAGCTGACGCCGAGGCGCGGTGGAAGGCCGCTTCGGGTCCCGTATTCGCCCGCACCGGCTGCGGCAGCCTCGATGAACTCGTCGTCCTGCGCCGGCGCGCCGAGGGGCTTCGGTCTGAGGCCCACGAGCTTTCCCGCGAGGCGGAAGCCGCCGGGCTTCGCGCGGAGGGACTCAACGTCGTCGAGCAACGGCTGGCCACCGCTCGGGCGGAGCGCGACGGGCACGCCAGGGAACTCGCGAAGTACGTGAAAGGGGGACAGACGGTCGAAGATATGATTGCGGCCTTCGACGCTGCTCTTGATGAGGGCGCGATCGGTAGCGAGATCGAGGCCCTACAGGAAGGCCTTCAGAGACGCCGGTCGCTGTCCGAACGGATGGAGGTCCAAGTCGAGGGCGATGTCCGCCAACTGGACGAAAAGCGAGGGCACCGGGAAGAGCAGGAGGCACAGTTTGCTGAACGGTCGGAAGCCCTAGCAGAGGACTGGAAGACCGTCCTAGAGCGCGCCGAAGAGGAGAAAAGGCGGCTCGATCGGGAGCTTGCCACCGTTGAAGCGGAACTCCGGGAGCTGCGCGCCGAAGCCGCAGACGAGGTTGGGGAGGCGCGGAGTACGCTCTACGGCCTGACGGAGATGCAGAAGCAGCAGCAGGCGGACCTCGAAGAGGACGATGGAGCGCTCGGCAAGGCCCAGACGAAACTGGCTCGGCTGGAGGGAGAGACTCCGATTCTCATGGAGAATGCCAAGGGCCTCGATCTTGATGGCCTGCGGACCGCGCGTGACGAAGCCCGGGAGGCTCTTGAGGCGCTGCCGACATTGGGGGCGGAAGGAACGGACACCGCCGCCATGCGCGGAAAGGCGGAACGGGTCGATCGCAGTGTCCAGGAACTCGAGGCAGATCTGCGCAGGGCCGAGGGCGCGCTTGAGCAGACAGGTGGTCAGCAACTCGACGAGCAGCTCGAGCAGTGGAGTGAGGCGACGGAGGCCCGGGCAAGGCGCGAGCAGGAACTCGAACTCGACTACCGGGCCTGGCAACTGCTCCAAGAGACCTTGAGCGAGGCAGAGAGGGAAGGGACAGCCCATCTCGGCAGCGCCCTGGTGCAGCCGGTCAGCGAGCGGATCGCCGATCTCACCGCCGGGCGTTACGGCGAGCTGGCGCTCGGGCCACAACTCGATGCGGCGGGCATCGAACTCGGTGGATCAGAGCGCGAGTTCGGTGCCCTCTCGGTCGGAACCCGCGAGCAAATCGCGCTCGTGTTGCGGCTCGCGATCGCCGAGGCACTTGGCACGTTCGTCGTGCTGGACGACCAGCTCACGCAGACGGACGAGACGCGCATGGGGTGGACGAGACGGCTGCTGGGGCAGGTGGCGGAGGGGTCGCAGATCATCGTTCTCACGTGTCATCCCCTCGACTATGAGGCCGAGTCGCCAGATCACGTCGTGGACCTGAGCACGCTGCTATCTCGTAGCGATTAGGTGCTTCCATGTCATCCCGGCGCCTCGCGATGCCGTACGGCGTCTGCGAGATGGGTGTAGAACCATGGGAGCATGGTCGACTTGATCGCGGTTCGCTTCCCGTCGAATACGCGAAGGAATGCCGCATGGGAGGGCGTTTCGAGCTGGCCACGGTGAAGAAAAACAGGCGCGAGACTTGGTTCCTGACCGCGGACTTTCGCTATAGTCGCGCGCTTGACCCGTTTGCGGAGCAACCATGAACGACTACAGGGTCGCGGATATTGGCCTGGCGGAATTCGGGCGCAGGGAGATCGCCTTGGCCGAAGCCGAAATGCCCGCGTTGATGGCCTTGCGCCGAAGGCACCGGGACAGTGCGCCGCTTGTCGGCGCCAGGATTATCGGCTGCATCCACATGACCGTGCAGACGGCCGTCCTGATCGAGACGCTCGTCGCGCTCGGCGCGGAAGTGCGGTGGTCGTCATGCAACATCTTCTCGACCCAGGATCACGCCGCCGCGGCCATGGCGGTCGAAGGCGTACCGGTTTTCGCTTGGAAGGGCGAGACCGAAGAGGAGTACGACTGGTGCATCGAACAGACGATCCTCAAGGACGGCGAACCCTGGAACGCGAACCTGCTGCTCGACGACGGCGGCGACCTGACGCAAATGGTGCATGAGAAATATCCCGCCATGCTCGACGCGATCCACGGCGTGAGCGAAGAGACGACCACCGGCGTGCATCGTCTGTACGAGATGTTGGAGAACGACACGCTGAAGGTTCCGGCGGTCAACGTCAACGACGCCGTGACGAAGTCGAAGAACGACAACCGCTACGGTTGCCGGCACGGCCTGAACGATGCGATCAAGCGCGCCACCGACATGCTGATGGCGGGCAAACGGGCCCTGGTCCTGGGCTACGGCGATGTCGGCAAGGGATCGACGCAGAGCTTGCGCCAGGAGGGCATGATCGTCCGGGTAGTCGAGATCGACCCGATCTGCGCGATGCAGGCGTGTCTCGATGGCTACGAAGTCGTTTCCCCCTATGCCGGCGGCAACAACACGGGACGGGTCGAGGACATCAACCGGGAACTGCTCGCGCAGACGGATGTCCTGGTCACCTGCACCGGCAACACCGGAGTCTGCGACGCGGCCATGTTGCGGTCGATCAAGCGCGGCGCGATCGTCTGCAATATCGGCCATTTCGACAACGAGATCGACACGGCGCACATGCGCGAACACTGGCGTTGGCGGGAGGTGAAGAACCAGGTCCACCAAGTGTTTCGCAGCGATGAGCCGGACGACTACCTCATCCTGCTGTCCGAGGGCCGGCTCGTGAATCTCGGCAACGCGATGGGTCATCCTTCCCGCGTGATGGACGGCTCATTCGCCAACCAGGTTCTCGCCCAGATGCACATCTACGAGCAGCGATGGGCGGACCAGCCGCCGGCGCAACGCGCGCCCGTCGGGATCGAGGTGTTGCCGAAGAAGCTGGACGAGGAGGTGGCGCGGTTGATGGTGGAAGGCTTCGGAGGCGTGGTCACGACGTTGACGGACACGCAGGCCGCCTACATCAACGTCGACAGGGACGGCCCGTTCAAGCCGGACTTCTACAAGTATTGATGAGGCGCACAACCCCGGCGGCGCCCAAGGCACCGGGATAGCCTGGATTGGCGGACGCGAAATGACGGGAGGCCCATCGAGCGACCTCCCTCGCGCTTCAGCTCTGCTGGAGTTCCCCGACGAGCTTGTCCTCGTCCGGAAATTCGCCCGTGTCGTGTTTCGAATAGACCAGCTCGCCGTCGACGTTAACGTCGAAAATGCCGCCGGCCCCTTCTATCAGGAACGCTTCGTCGCCGAATGCTTCTTTTAACTTGGCAGCCAAACTGACCGCTTTGGGCTTGTAGCCTCAGGAAGTGCAATAGGTAATGGAGATGTCCAACGCCATATCCTCGCGCTTGGGAAGGTGCGCCTAAAGTAACACCAAGCGGGCGCCGACGCGACCGCTCCGTGTGGGTCAGGTTCCGTGTGGGTCAGGGCGGTGGTTGCAAGGCGCAACCATCGCAGCGAAATGCTGGCGAAGAACGCACGCCACGCGGTGTCGCCGTCCTCTTCGCAAGCTTTCCGGCGAACGGGACAATCCCTACTCCATTCATTTGAACAGGAGTTCGCGATGTACGAGCTAACAGAGAGTCAGGCACTGGAAGTCGGTGGCGGGATGGATGGCGTTCCCTACCACTACAAGAGCCAAAGGTTCATTCCGCCTACCTGGCCGCAGGATGAGGGGGAGTTGGAACCTCCAAACTACCAACCGGTGAACAAGACCATGCCTCAGTTCTAGCGGTTGGCCGACGGAGTTGAACTGGGAGCCGCGAACTCCTTGCGGATCGCGGCTCCCTGCGCGTCGAGGTCGGGGATGGCGAGCGTTTGCGGCGTCTGGAGCGCCGCATTCGGATGCGCCGGCATCGCGACATCTCCGGTGGCGCTGGCGACGGTCCAGCGGCGCAAAGCGGGATGGGTCGACAGGTCCGCCAACCCGTTGACGTTGCCATAGGCGACGCGAGCGGCGCGCAGCCTGGACGCGAGATCGCTGCGCGAATGCGCCGCGACGAACGCACCTACGATGTGGTCCACTTCTTCGCGGCGTGCCACCCGGTCCTTGTTCGTTGCGTATCGAGGATCCCGCGCCAGTTCTTCACGTTCCATGACCTGTTCGGCAAGGTCGCGCCACTCGCGATCGTTCTGGACGCAGATGACGAGGGTCGTGCCGTCGCGCGTCGCGAAGCCACCATAGGGCGCGATGGACGGATGCGCCAGGCCCACGCGTTGAGGCCCGGCGCCCGTGTAGTCGTGCTGCAGCAGCGGGACGGTCATCCAGTCCGCGATGACATCGAAAAGAGACAGTTTCACCCCCTTGGCGACGCCGGTACGTTCGCGTTCCAGCAGCGCCTCCGTGACCGCAAGCGCCGCCGACACGCCCGTCGCGATGTCGCATATCGACACACCGACCCGGCCGTAATCGCCGGGGGCTCCGGATACCGAGACGAGTCCGGACTCGGCCTGCACCAACAGGTCGTACGCCTTCATGTCGGCGTACTCCCCGTTTTCGCCGTACCCCGAGATATCGCAGGTGACCAACTTGGGATAGCGCTGCCGCAGAGCTTCGGCACCGAGACCGGACCTCGCGGCGGCGCCGACGGCCAAGTTCTGAATGAATACATCGGCGCGGGACAGGATGCGGTGCACCAAGCCTTGGTCCGCAGGGCTCTTGATGTCGACGACGAGGGATTCCTTGCCCCGGTTCAGCCAGGCGAAATAGGCCGACTGGCCATTGGCGTCGTCGTCGTACCTGCGGGCGAAGTCTCCTTCGGACCGCTCCAGCTTGATGACGCGAGCCCCGGCGTCCGCCAGGCGGCACGACGCCATGGGCGCGGCCACCGCCTGTTCCAGCGAGACAACCAGAAAGCCCTCCAGAGGCCGCTTCATCGGCCCGCGCCGATGGCTGGAGGCGCGGAGTTTCGCTTCACTCCCCCTCGGCCGTCACCGGGTCGATCATGCGCTTGACCAGCGTGACTTCCGTCGCCGGAAAACCGCTTCGCTCGGCGTGCTCCTCGATGAGCGATTCGGTGTCGGCGATATAGATGCAGAAGGTCTTGTCGCCGGCGACGTAGGAGTGCTCCCACTGGATGTTCTTGTTCTCGGCCTTCATGGCCGCCAGCACGCCGTTCGATTTCTGCGATGCTTCGCGCAGGGCATCGCGTTCGGCAGTGCCGATTTCAGGGATGTCTCTCTCGATGACGTATCTCGGCATTTCCATCTCTCGTTCGATGCGGACCTCAATCTTCCATCAGCGGTCGATGCCGCGCAATCGCGCCGCACGATTCCGCCTCATTGACGGCGAGCACCCGGTGCGTGTGTGGCGGGAACACCGACGGATGAGAGCGAAGGATCTCGCGGCGGCGTCTGGCATCGCGAGTTCCTACCTCTCGGCGATCGAGACCGGCAAGAAACCGGGATCGGTCAGCGCCCTGAAGCGAATCGCCGCCGCACTCGGCGTGACACTCGACGAACTGGTTTGAAAGGAGAATTGTCGAGTTAATTCGACATGTAAATTATTGTCGATTAATATCGACAATAATTGTTGTGTAGAGTTTGTTCGACAGATGGACGACGTCGACCTTCTGGACATCGCTGCGACCTGGAGCTTCTGGGATCGGCCACCGCCGCCGTCGATACGCCGCGCAGTGGAACTACCCCGGTCTCTGTCTGATCGCACCGCACTGGTGATTCAGGGTGTCCGACGCTCGGGGAAGTCCACTCTTCTGACGCAGTTGATCAGTCGGTATCGGCTCGAGAGGCGGAACTGTCTATTCGTCAACTTCGAGGATCCCCGCCTCGCTGGCTGCCTCAGCTTTGAAACGCTTGAGCGGTTGACACGCGTGTTCGGCAACTTGAGAGGAGATGCCCAAACGCTCACGGTGTTCCTGGACGAAATCCAATGGGTGGGCGGTTGGGAAAGGTGGTTGCGATCGAAGCTCGAGCGGCCAGGCCGCTTTCGATTCGTCGTCAGCGGTTCGAACGCACATCTCCTGTCCGGTGAATTGTCCTCCGTGCTGACGGGAAGGCACATCACCGTCGAGCTCTTTCCTTTCGACTTTTCTGAATTCCGGAACGCCCGCCCGGGCGGCACCCTCGCCGAGTATCTGCATCGCGGCGGCTTTCCGGAACCGATCGCGAGCGACGACGCGGACCTTCTCCTGCGGCAGTATTTCCTGGACATTCTTCAGCGCGACGTGCGGGAGCGGGTCGGCGCAAGGTCTTCGCTGGCCCTGCGTCAGATCGCGCAGATGGTCTTTGAATCGGCAGGCGCCGAATTGAGCTTGCGGAGGATCGCAGCCGCCAGCGGGGTCGCCGTTGAGACCGTATCGGCATACCTCGAAGCCTGCGAGCAGGCTTATCTTCTGTTCAAGTGCCCATGGTTCGCGTTCTCGGAACGCAAGCGATCACAGAGAAACCGGAAATACTATCCCGTCGATACCGCCCTTCGACGCGTCGCCGTAACCCGTACCGGCGGCGATGTTGGCAAGGCGCTCGAGTGCGCTACTTTCCTTGAACTCAAGAAACGTTACCGCACCGTATTCTACTGGCGGGGCGCAGGAGAAGTGGATTTCGTGGTTCAGTCCGGCGCGGGTCCTAGGCCGATTCAGGTCACGGCGGAAGGGGCCGGGGATCGTCACCTGCGTGCGTTGGATGACTTTTACGAAGCGTTTCCCCATGCCGAGGAAGCCGTGATCGTGACGATGGACGATTTTCCCGACATCGTCTCGGCCATCACCGCCCCGGATTGAGCGACTCGGCGGCGAGCGTGAATTTGTCCCGTCCGCCCGTCCAGTGCAATCACCCTGGGCGTGGCAGCTACCGATGGGTTCAAGGGCGGACCGATTTGGCTGTGACGCAGTCTTGCGCCAACGCGGCAGGTTGGACCAGCTGTTGGCGCCATGAAATACACCGGTCCTTCGGGCACGCTGAATTTCACCCCCGCCCAAACCCACTGTCTCGCCCTTCTCACCCGTCCCGGCACCCTGCGCCTTGATCGGCACTGCGTGCCGTTCTACGGCGCAGTCTGCTAGACTGATTTCAGGACAGCGCCGTACAGCGCGGGCTGGACCGGAGAGCCGGGCCACCCGCTGAATACGACAGCCGCAATGCCCGGCGAGGGATAGCTTCCCGCGCCTTCGGCGAATAGGCGGGAAACTCTCACAGCCCCGCTGTGGCGTTGTCCAACGACCCGGCGCCCATTCTTCGCGCCGATCGATGGAGCTGAAGCATGAATGCGGTCCGTTGGGCGGCACAGTATCGGCGCTGGTTTCTTCGACGAATCCGTGCGTCGGATTCCCTGATCTCGCGTTCAAACGAAGGGCCCTCCCGACATCCCACCGGAATCGGGTGAATGAACGAAGTCGACTACCTCAAGGGAAGACTCGAAGCGCTTTCCTTGATCGTCGGCGCGATGTTCGCCGAGATGCCGCAGAAAGATGCGAGGTTCGGCCCCAAGCTCATGTATCTGGCGAACGAGTACTTCACGGACACGCCGCTTGGCGCACAAAGCGCGGAGTTCCGCCGCGGCTTCCAGAAGGAATTTGACCGCGTAATCTCAACGCTTGAGACTCCGGTCACCAGCAGGTCTCGCATGGAACAAACGCATCCGGGGGACGCCGGCGACCCGGGGCGATAGTTCCACGGGCGGCGAGCGGGGCCGGGCGGGAGCCTTCAGCGGAGCTTTCAGCCGGGGAGCGCGAGGGGGCACCCC
>CAZFGB010000129.1:0-30010 GCA_964518405.1 uncultured Pseudomonadales bacterium
CTTTCCGACAGGTTGATACAGCTTTGCGGCGGCTTGCCGGACCGGGAGATGGCCGAGCAGGTTCTCGATTCCATGGAACTCGAACGCGAGCGCGGCATCACGATCAAGGCCCAGTGCGTGACCCTGCGCCATGCGGCGCGCGATGGGCGCTCCTACCAACTCAACTTTATCGATACTCCCGGCCATGTGGACTTCAGCTACGAGGTGTCGCGGTCCCTCGCCGCCTGCGAGGGCGCCCTGCTGGTGGTGGACGCGGCCCAGGGGGTCGAGGCGCAATCCGTCGCCAACTGCTATACGGCCATCGATCAGGGCATCGAAGTGCTGCCCGTGTTGAACAAGGTCGACCTGCCCCAGGCGGACCCCGATCGGGCGCGCGCCGAGATCGAGGACATCATCGGCCTCGACGCTTCGGACGCGATGCTGGTGAGCGCGAAGACCGGAAGCGGCGTGGATGCGCTGCTGGAGCGGCTGGTGACCGACATTCCTCCTCCGGAAGGGGACCCCGACGCGCCACTGCAGGCCCTGATCGTCGACTCCTGGTTCGACAACTACCTCGGCGTCGTGTCGCTGGTGCGCGTCGTGCACGGCACCGTGAAGAAGCGCGACCGGATTCTGGCGAAGTCCGCCGGAAGCGTCCACGTGGTCGACGATGTCGGCCGCTTCACGCCGAAGCGCGAAAGCTGCGAAGCGCTGTCGGCCGGCGAGGTCGGCTACGTGGTGGCTGGGATCAAGCAGATCCGGGGCGCGCCCGTGGGAGACACCCTGGTCATGGCCAAGGCGGCGGATGTGCCCGCGCTGCCCGGTTTCGAGCGGGCCAAGCCGCAGGTGTATGCGGGCATGTTCCCCGTCTCCTCCGACGATTTCGAGAACTTCCGCGACGCGTTGGCAAAGCTGACGCTCAACGACGCGGCGCTGTTCTTCGAGCCGGAGACTTCCGATGCCCTCGGCTTCGGCTTCCGCTGCGGTTTCCTCGGCATGCTGCACATGGAAATCGTGCAGGAGCGGTTGGAACGGGAATACGGACTCGATCTCGTCACGTCGGCACCGACAGTGATCCACCAGATCGTCACCCGGGACGGCCGGATTCTGGAGGTCGACAACCCTTCGCGCTTGCCGGAGCCTGCCCAGATTGCCGAGCTGCGCGAACCGATCGCCGAAGCGCAGATACTCGTCCCGCAGACTTATCTCGGCAACGTCATCAATCTCTGCGTGGGCCGGCGGGGCGTACAGAGGAACGCCCAGTTCTCCGGCGGCCAGGTGGCCCTTGCCTATGAACTGCCGCTCTCGGAAGTGGTGATGGACTTCTTTGACCGGCTGAAGTCGGTGAGCCGGGGATTTGCGTCCCTCGACTACGGTTTCGCGCGTTTCGAAGCGGCGCCGCTGGTGAAGCTCGACGTGCTCATCAACGGTGACAGGGTCGATGCGCTGGCGATGATCGTGCACCGGGAACAGGCCGAGGCGCAGGGGCGGGACCTCATCCGCAAGATGAAGGAGTTGATTCCGCGCCAGATGTTCGACGTCGGCATCCAGGCGGCGATCGGCAACCAGATCATCGGCAGGGTGAACGTCAAGGCCCTGCGCAAGAACGTCACGGCGAAATGCTACGGCGGCGACGTCACGAGGAAGAAGAAACTGCTGGAGAAACAGCGCGCGGGCAAACGCCGCATGAAGCAGCTCGGGAGCGTGGACATACCCCAGGAAGCGTTCTTCGCAGTGCTCAAGGTGGATCGCTGATCGATGGGCGATGGCTTGGCACGGTCCGCCGAACGGGACGCCGAGCGGCTCGCCGAACAGCTCGAGGCCGCCATCGGGCACACCTTTGCCGACCGGCAGCTGCTTGCGCGGGCGCTTACGCACCGGAGCGGCGGCGCGGACAACTACGAACGCCTGGAGTTTCTCGGCGATGCGGTGCTCGGATACCTGGTGGCGCGCCGTCTGTTCGAGACCCACCGGCATGCCAGCGAGCATGAACTGACCTTGATGCGGGCCAGTCTGGTCAGGAAGGAGACGCTCTCCGGGATTGCCCGCGACCTCGACATCGGACGCAATGTGCGACTCGGTACCGGGGAGCGCGGGAGGCGCATCCACAGTCAGCCTTCGCTGCTTGCCGACGTGCTGGAAGCGCTGCTCGGCGCGGTGGCGGTGGATGGAGGCGTCGAAGCCGCGGCGAAGGTGGTGGACCGACTGTTCCGCGAACGGTTTCGCAATTTCGACGACAGCGCGCTCAGGAATGCGAAAGGCCTGCTGCAGGAACTGGTGCAGAGCCGCCGCATGGCGCTGCCGCGCTACGACGTGATGCGCATGGAGGGCGCCGATCACGCGCCGAGATTCGTCGTGCGCTGCAGGGTCGATGCGCTCGACCTCGAAAGCACGGCGGCGGGGAGTTCGCGCAAGGAAGCGGAGATGCGCGCCGCCCTGGATCTGCTTGATCGCCTCAAGCGAGCGGTATGACGGTCACGCGTTGCGGGTTCGCCGCCCTGGCCGGTCGACCGAATGTCGGCAAGTCGACGCTCCTGAACCACCTGCTGGGCCGAAAGCTCAGCATCACGGCGCGCAAGCCTCAGACCACGCGGCACAGCCTGTTGGGAATCGACACCCGGTCCGAGACCCAGATCATCTTTCTCGATACTCCGGGAATCCACCGCCGGACCCGCCGGGCCATGAACCGCTACATGGCGGGTCAGGCCGCAAGCGCGATCCGCGACTCGGATGTGGTCGTCTTGTTGACGGAGGCGCGGCGATGGACATCGGGGGACGAACTGGCGCTGCGGCGGGTCGCGGATGCGCGCTGCACGTGTATTTGCGCGATCAACAAGATCGATCGCCTGAGAGACAGGAACGCCTTGCTGCCGCTGATCGACGATGCGCGCGGGCGCTACGACTTCAAGGCCATCGTTCCGATCTCGGCGCAGAAGGGCGAGGGACTGGACGCGCTCTGGACGGAAGTCGGCAGGCTGCTGCCCGAGAGCGAGCATATGTTCGACGAAGGAGATGTGACGGATCGGCCGACCGAGTTCTTTCTCGCTGAAATCGTTCGCGAAAAGATCGTGCGGCGTCTGGGAGCGGAGATTCCGCACCGGGCGACGGTCGCCGTCGAGCGGTTTTCGGCGAAGCCGCACCTGGCCGAAGTGGACGCCGTGATATACGTCGAGCGCGCGAGCCAGAAAGGGATCGTGATCGGTCGTGGCGGCTCGCGGCTGAAGTCCATCGGCCAGGACGCCCGCGCGGACATAGAGACGTTGCTCGGCCAGCACGTCATGCTGCGGCTGTGGGTGAAGGTTCGCCGCGGCTGGACGGACGACGCGCGCGTGCTGGCTACGCTCGGCTACCGATGACGGTCACGGTTCTGCGTCAGCCCGCATACCTGCTCCACGCCCGCGCGTATCGGGAGACCAGCGCGATCGTCGAGCTGCTGACGCTGGATCACGGCCGCGTGGCGGGCGTCGCCCGCGGCGTCCGCGGCGGGCGTCGCCCGCAGCCGATCGAGGCGTTCTGCCTGATGGAGATCGGATGGCGGGGGAGAGGATCGCTGGTCACGGTGACCGGCCGGGAGGCGGTCCAGCGCTGGCATCTCGCCGGCCGGGCGCTCTTCGCCGGGATGTATGTCAACGAACTCCTGATCCGCTCCCTGCGTCCGGCGGAAGCGGTGCCCAACCTGTTCCGCGCGTACCAGGTAACGTTGGGGCGGCTCGCATCGGAAGACGATCTCGAGCCGCCGCTCAGGGTTTTCGAGAAGCGTCTGTTGTTCGATCTCGGCTACGGGCCGACCTTTGATTCCGAGGGCGTCACCGGCGCGGCGGTGGTGGACGACCGCGCTTATGTCTTTGCGGAGGGCGAGGGCTTCCGGGCTGCCGGCGCGGCTGACGAAGACACCTTTCCGGGCCGGGTGCTGAAAGACATCGCGAGCGACCGTTACGAGGCGACGGATGTGCGCCGGGCGGCGAAGATCATTCTGCGCCGCGCGCTCAAGCCCCATCTGGGGCCGCGGCCGCTGGCGGCGCGGGAACTGTTTCGCGGAAGTTAGCGTGGTGTCCGGCAAGAAGAGTCCGCGCCTTTTTGATATGTTGAAACGGTTCGGCCGCGCGTGACGGCCTTGACGAGAGAAATCCTCCTCGATGGTCCAGATCAGGCTTGATCCCCCGCAGCAGGGTGCCGGCCGCGTCGACGTAAACGCCTGGAAGGAAGGGCTGGACGAAAGCGACCGGCTGAAGATTCGCGCCGCGACAGAGCTGATCGCAGATGAGGATTGCCGGCAGTTCGGATTCGATCTGGCGCAACTGCTTATCGACCTTGAACTCGATGCGGACGCGGTGGCGGCCGGCCTGGTGTACGAGGCGGCGCGCACGCATTCCATTTCGCCGAAGACACTCGAGGAGACGCTGGGCGCCGGTGTCGCGAACCTGACCGACGCCATGTTGCGCATGGCGTCGACGAGCGAATACAAGCTCTCCAATCTTCCCATGCTCGGCAACGAGGCGCGCAACCAGGTGGACAACGTGCGGCACATGCTGGTGGCGCTGATCGACGATCCGCGCGTCGCGATCATCAAGCTTGCGGAACGCGCGATCGCCTTGCGCATGGCGATCTCGACGGATACCGAAGCGGTGCGTCGGCTTGCGCGCGAAGCGCTTCGGATATTCGCCCCGTTGGCTGGCCGGCTCGGCGTCTGGCAACTCAAGTGGGCGCTCGAGGATCTGGCGTTCCGACATTTGCATCCGGGCGAATACAAGCGGATCGCCGCTTCCCTCGCCGCCCGCCGCCAGGAACGCGAGCGGCGGGTGCGCAAGATCGTGGCGGACCTGAAGGACCGCCTCGCCGACGCCGGCATCGATGCGGAGGTGATCGGCCGCGCGAAGCACATCTACAGCATCTGGCGCAAGATGCGTCGCAAGGGCATCGATCTTTCCCAGGTGTACGACGCGGAAGCGGTGCGCGTCATCGTCGACGACGTGCAGCGCTGCTATGGGGCGCTCGGTGTGGTCCATACCACGTGGCCGCATATAGGCAGCGAGTTCGACGACTACGTGGCGAATCCGAAGGAGAACGGCTACCGCTCCATCCATACCGCGGTGATGGGGCCGAAAGGGAGGGTGCTGGAGGTCCAGATTCGATCCAGGGAAATGCACCGGCAGGCGGAGATCGGCCTCTGCGCGCATTGGGCTTACAAGGATGAACGGCGCGAGGCATTGCATTCGGACAAGATGAACTGGCTGCGCCGCGTGCTGGAGTGGCATGACGACGTGACGGACATCGCGGACTTGTCGGAACTGGATGCGGAAGCGGAATTGATCGACCGGATCTATGTCGCGACGCCCCAGGGACATGTCCTGGATCTGACCCAGGGCGCGACGCCGGTGGATTTCGCCTATCGAGTCCACACGGAAATCGGCCACCGGTGCGTGGGCGCGAAAGTGGACGGTGTTTCCGCGGCGTTGAATACGCCGCTCGCAACCGGCCAGCACGTGGAAATCATCACGGGCGAGACGGAACGGCCGCGGCGGGAGTGGCTGAACCCGGCGCTCGGATACGTGAAGACGGCGCGCGCGAGGGCGAAAATCCAATCCTGGTTCCGCGATCAGGTCGTTGAATCCAACGTGGCGGCGGGCCGCGGATTGCTCCTCGATACGTTCCGCCGCCTCGATTTGTCGGCGGACCCGGGCGACCTGGCGGCCGAAGCGGGATACTCCTCGGAGAACGACCTCTGGCGGGCGGTCGGCGTCGGCGAGTGTCAGATCATCGATCTCGTCCGCCTTGTCGGCGGACACGGCGTTCCCGACCGGCAACTCTCCTTGTTGCCGGCGGCGCCGGAACAGGATGGGGGGTCGGTGCAGGAAATTCGCATCGCGGGCGAGGACCGCCAGGGCCTGCTGCGCGATATCACGTCCGTCCTGGCGGCGATGGACGTCGACGTCGTCAGCACCGTGGCGCGCGCCGATGCGCGTGAAGCATCCGCGGCGATATCGCTCTGCATCCGCGTGCACGACATCCTGCAGCTCGCCCGCGCGATAGACCGGCTGCGTCGCATCCCGAGCGTGCGCGACGTTCGGCGGTCATGAGGCTCATTCTGCTGGGCCCGCCCGGGGCGGGGAAGGGCACCCAGGCCCGTTTCATTTGCGAAACCTGCGGCATACCGCAGATTTCCACCGGCGACATGCTGCGGGCGGCGATAGCGGCCGGTACGCCGTTGGGGCGGATGGCGCAATCCATCATGGAGTCCGGCGAACTCGTCCCCGACGACATCGTCGTCGGGCTGGTCCGGGAACGCATCGCGCGGCCGGACTGCGAGACGGGCTTCCTGTTCGATGGGTTTCCCCGCACGATCCCCCAGGCCGAAGCCTTGCTCGAGGCGGGCGTCGAGATCGACCGCGTCATCGAGATCCAGGTGGACGACGACGAGGTGGTGCGGCGCATCACGGGTCGTCGCGTGCACGAACCGAGCGGTCGCGTGTACCACGTAAAGTTCAATCCGCCGCGCGTCCCCGACCGGGACGACGAAACGGGGGAACCATTGACGCAGAGGGCCGACGACGCCGAGGAGACGGTCCGGGACCGTCTGGCCGTGTATCGGCGCCAGACCGAACCGCTGGTGAACTTCTACACGGAGCTTTCTCGCGCGACGCGCCTCGAGTATCGGGCCGTGAACGGCGCCGGCGATGTCGACTGCGTCAAACGGGATGTGCTCGACGGGCTGGGCGGGGGCGCCTGAGGCCGGGCGCGTCCGGCGTCAGAACAAGCGGCCTCTGTCGCGCAGCAGCACGATGGACACGGTTTCGCCGGCGGCGAGGTCTTCCCGGTCTTCCGGAACCCGTATCAGGCAGTTGGCGCCGTCGAAGGTCGATAGTCGATTGGAGCTCTGATCGCCGGTCGATCGGACGACGAGTCCGCCGTCCGCATTCTCCGCTATTCCGCGCTGGTATTCGCGCCGCCCGGCCGAGTGGTCAATGTCTTCCGAGAGCACCGCCGCGAACTCCAACGGCGGAGCGTGGCGCCCGCCCGAGCGGACGGCGAGGGCGGGGACCACGAACAACAGGAAAGTCACGATGGTGGAGATTGGATTGCCGGGCAGGCCGAAGAAGTCGGCGTCGCCGATCTTGCCGACCGCGAGCGGCTTGCCGGGTTTCAGGGCGATCCTGTAGAACTCGAGACGGCCGATCTCCTCGACGATGTCCCGAACATGGTCCGCGTCGCCCACGGACGCGCCACCGCTCGTCAGGACCATGTCGGCGCTGTCGGCAGCCTGCTCGAGGGCGCCGCGAATCGCGCCGGGCGAATCCGGCAGACAGCCGAAGTCGGTCAGGTCGACCGGCTGATCGGACAGGAGACGCGCCAGGGCAAACCGGTTCGAGTCATAGATCTGTCCGGGCGCGAGGGCTTCGCCCGCATCCACGAGTTCATCGCCGGTCGAGAAGATCGCGACCCTGACCCGTCGCTTGACCTCCACCAGGTCGATCCCGCATGCCGTCAGCCATGCCAGCCGGTAGGCGTCGAGCCGCGCGCCGCCGCGCGCGATGCGGGCGCCGCGCGCGATGTCGTGCCCGCGCGGGCGGACGTTGTCGCCCCGGCGAGGGGTCTCCACGAGCGCTATGCCGTCGGGATCCGGTCGCGTGTCTTCCTGGATAACTACGGAATCCGCGCCCTCGGGAATCGGTGCGCCGGTAAAGATGCGCACCGCTTGCCTGCCTGAAACGCGCACCTTCGCCGGATGACCGGCCAGGCTCTCGCCGACCACCTCGACGATGTGCGGGGGCTCTCCGGCAAAACCGGCGGCGGCAACCGCGTAGCCATCCATCGCGGATGCGTCGAACGGCGGCAGGTCGATAGGCGCCGGGATGTCGGTGACCGTGATGCGGTCGAGGGCATCCGCGACGGGCACCACTTCGCTGCCTTCAACGGGTCTGACCGAGGCGAGCAGTTTCCCGAGGGCGTCGTCAACGTTTAGCATGGGTCGATGGACAGAAGCCGGCCGAAACCGACCGCGCGCAATCCGGACGCGGGCGCCGGAAGCGGTTCCGTTCTCGCGGTTGAAACCACAGGTTCGGCGTGCTCCGTGGCGCTCGTCGGCGAAGGCGAAGCGTTGGAGCTTACACGGATCGCGCCCCGGCGGCACAACGCGCTGGTCCTGGAGATGGTGGATGCGGTCATGGCCGCAGCGGCTTTGACCGCGGGGGAGCTTGAAGGCGTCGCATTTTCCGCCGGTCCGGGTTCGTTCACCGGTGTGCGGATCGGCGCGGCGATCGCCCAGGGAGTGGCGTTGGGGGGAGGCATTCCCGCGATACCGGTGCCGACCTCGGAGGTGGCGGCGGAACAGGTTCGCCGCCGCAACGGCGCGGCCGGAGGTGTTGTCGTGGCCCGCGGCGCGAGGGCCGGCTGGGTCTACGCGGCGCGCTATCGTTTCGTGCCGGCGGGCCTTGAATGCGAAGACTTCGACATGCTGGTACCGGAAGACGCGTTGCCGGCGGTCCCCGCAGGCTGGTTGCTTGTTCGTCGCGAACAGCCCTTGCGCGCCGCGGTGTTGGGTTTTTTGGCCAGGTCGAAGCCGAGGCTCGATCCGGACCGGGCACTGCCGTTCTATGTCGATGGGGACTCGCCGTGGCGGAAAATGGATCGGCCGCCGCGGGGTTCCGGCGCAGCCGCGTCGATCGCGCGCGACTAGCGGACCTGGAATCAACGCGCGCGGCCTTAAGGTACTGATGCAGGACCGCCGGACGTCCATATATTTCGATGCCTCCGCCGAGTCTTTGGCGCGCGGGATTGCGCAAAGGCTGCCCAGCGGATTCGCGTTGGCATCGGGTGGGCGCCCGGATAGCGGTTGGCATCTTTTCGTCGACCGGGACGGGTTGACGCTGCGAAAGAGGGGTAGCGGACGTTTTCGACTGCCCGACGCGCCGCCCCATGCTCGCCGGCACTCCCGCAGATCGACGTTGGCGCGGGCCTGTGACGCCGGATCGCGGGTAAGGGTGCTCGACGCCACGGCAGGTTGGGGAACGGACGGACTGGCCCTCGCCAGACTCGGTTGCCATGTGCGGATGCTGGAGACGCATCCCCAGGTCTTTGCAATGCTTGACGACCGCTTGCGTCGCAGCGGCGTCTGCGCTGCGACGCAATGGGCGGATGCCCGATCGAGGATGCGCGGCGCACAAGGGGAGCGCTACGACGTCGTATATCTCGACCCCATGTTTCCGCCGCGCAACAAGAGCGCTCTGCCCGGAAGGCCGTTGCAGGTGCTGCGGGAGATTGTCGGGGAGGACGCGCCGGACGCGCCCGAACTGCTGGCGCTGGCCCGTCGCTGCGCGCTGGGCCGCGTGGTGATGAAGCAACGCGCGCATGGGCCGGCGGTCGGTGATCCGGACTGGCGCGTCACCGGGCGAACGGTACGTTTCGACGTATATCGTCCCATGGCGTGAAGTCGTCGAGGGCGGCTTCCAGCTTGCTTCCAGCTGCCCAAAAGAAGAGCGCAACTGTTCGCCCGCGTTGACCCCGATGCGTAAGTTCGCGCAAGCTGTGCCGATGAATCTTTGGTGCGCGGGACCAAGAGTCCGGGGCGTCGGACCAGTCCTGTCGCTGTTTCTGGCGGCGCTGTCGGTGGCGTCGTCCGCAGCCAACGAAGAGCGGGTTGCGGCGGGCTTCTCGCTCTCGGTGGTGACGGACAAGGTGCCGAACGCGAGGCAGATGGCCGAAACCGACTCGGGCCTGCTGCTGGTGGGCTCGAGGTCGGCGGGCAACCTCTACGCCGTGAGGCCGGCGGCTGGTCGCGAAGCGGAGGTGGTGACCTTCGCCAGCGGCCTGAAAGTGCCGAGCGGGATAGCGCTGATCGGCGACGATCTGTACGTGGCGGCGCTCAACCGGGTGCTTCGGTATCGCGATATCGAGCGCACGTTCCGGGACCGGCCCCGGCCGGAGGTGGTGACCGACACCTTGCCGGACGAGCGGCATCATGGCTGGAAGTACCTGTCGGTGGGACCCGACGGTCATCTGTACGTTCCCGTCGGCGCGCCGTGCAATGTCTGCCGGCGGGAGGAAGAGGTGTTCGCCACCATCCTCCGCATGCATCCGGACACCGGCGAGCGGTCGATCTATGCGCGCGGCGTGCGCAACAGCGTCGGCATGGACTGGCACCCGGAAACGGGGAAGCTGTGGTTCACGGACAACGGCCGCGACTGGATGGGCCCCGACCTGCCGCCGGAAGAGGTGAACGTGGTGGAGGAGGCGGGCGCGCACTACGGTTTTCCGCATATCCACGGCAGGGACATTCGTGATCCGGAATTCGGCGCGGAACACGACCCGGCGGACTACCTGCCGCCGGTGTACGAGATCCAGGCCCACTCCGCGGCGTTGGGGATGGCGTTCTACGACGGCGACAGGTTTCCGCCGGCGTACGCGGGCGCGCTGTTCATCGCGGAGCACGGGTCGTGGAACCGGTTGTCGAAGGTGGGCTACCGCGTGAGCGTGGTGCGCGCGGGCACGACGGAGGCCGAACCGTTCGTGGATGTCTGGCTGGACGGAGAGGCGGTCTCGGGGCGTCCGGCGGACGTGCTGGTGGCGCGGGATGGCACGCTGCTGATCTCGGACGATTACGGCGGCAGGATCTACCGCGTGACGCCGGTTTCGCCTACTGCCGCCGGCGCGAAACCGCCTGGCGAAACTCGTCGCTGATCACGCCCTGGGCGCCGCGGACGACCTCGCGCAGCATGGGAGCGGGGCTCAAGTTCCCGGATTCGGATTCGACCGCGCCGCCGCGCGCGATCAAGGTTTCGATGAACCG
Source organism: uncultured Pseudomonadales bacterium (assembly GCA_964518405.1). Lineage (GTDB taxonomy): Bacteria > Pseudomonadota > Gammaproteobacteria > Pseudomonadales > Azotimanducaceae > VXNE01. Next base: position 10,763 of record CAZFGB010000129.1, read on the forward strand.
GCGGAACAGCGCCGCATCGAAGAAGTCCGGCGCGTTGATGCCGTAGATCCTCGACATGCGGCGGGCAACGATGCCGCATTCCTCTTCGAGCCGGGCGCGCGTCATGGCGCCCCGGCGCGTCAGCAAGGCGATGACGATGTAGTAGCGCTCGAGGGTCTGCATGACGATGTTGGCCAGCAGGCGGAGACGGAAATGCTCGGGCGAATGCCTTGCGGGCGGGGCGTACACGTCGTTTCCGTGCCGCGTCACAAGGTCGAGCCGCGCCAGGTGATCGAGCCAGCGAGGCACCAGGTCGTCGCTCGCCTCCTCGAGAAACAGCTCGGCGCGCATGTGCGGGTACACGGTGTGGAAATACCGCGCCAGGTCGTCGCCGCGCACGCGCCGGCGCCGGTTGACCAGCAGGCAGGCAATCAGCGCGGGGACGGCGAATACCGGCAGCGCGTTGTTCCGGTACCACGTCATGCGCGCGGCGGTGAAGGCGTCGTGGCTCAGGATATCGCCGAAGTCGTGCAGGTCCCGGTCCAGCATGCCGAGTGATTCCACATGGGCAAGGATGTCCCTTGCCCGCGTCGAAGTGACGTGGTGATCGTGGAATTGGCCGTCGAGGGCAAGCAGGGCGCGCAGGCAATCGATCTGTTCGAGCGCCAACGCTTCATCGATGGCGTGGCGCGGCATGGACAGGGTGACGAGAGCGACGAGGTTGATGGCGTTGACCGATGCGACGGCATTGATGCGGGCAAGCGTTTCGACAGCGAGGGAACGGACGAGTTGGTCGTCGTTTTCGCCGGTTCCGCCGGCCGCGTCCAGGAACTCGGCCAGTCTTATGGGTTCGGCGAAGTCGAGAGCCGCCTTGCCGAACGACTGGCGGACGAGCCGCAGGCCGCGGAGGACGTTTCGCATCGACTCCTTGGGCTTCGCTTCGCCGCGGAGTTGATCCAGGTAGGCCCCGGCTTCGACGAGTTTCTCGTAGCCGATGTGTACGGGCACGATGGCGATGGGCCGCAGCACGCCGCGCCTGTGGCTGCGGACGGTCATCCGCAGCATGCCGGTGCGGGGCTGCAGCAGGCGCCCGGTCCGGGAGCGGCCGCCTTCGATGAAGTACTCCACCGGGTGTCCGCGCCGCAGCACCTGGTGGACGTACTCCGAGAACACCGCCGAATAGAGCGGATCGTCCGCGAAACTCCGACGCATGAAGAAGGCCCCGCCCCGGCGGAGCAGGGGGCCGACGACGGGCAGGTCGAGGTTGTCTCCGGCCGCGATGTGCGGCGGCATCAGGCCGGCGTGGAACAGCGCGTAGGACAGCAGCAGGTAGTCGATGTGCGAGCGATGGCTCGGGGCGTAGACCAGCGCGTGCGTCTCGGCGACATCGGAGAATCGGTCGAGGCCCCGGACCTCGATGCCGGCGTAGATGCGGTGCCAGAACCAGGTGAGGAAGCCGTTGAAGATTCTGAGCCCCGGATAGGACAGGTCGGAAGCGATCTCGTTTGCGTAGCGCCGGGCCAGACGCGCGGAGAGCGGTTTGTCTTCGCTTGCTTCAACGACGGATCGGACGGCTTCGCTCCCTGCTATCCGCGTCACCAGGCTGCCCCGGTGGGAGAGGTCGGGACCCAGCGCCGCCGTGCGCTGATTGCGGAGCTTGACCCGCGCGAGGCGCGCCGTGCGGCGCGCCAGGCGGTCGGGGTCCATGCCCGGATCGATGATGTCGTGCCACGCTATGGGCGTCGCGAACCGCACCAGGATATCGGTGCGGTTGAAGAAGAGGCTCATGAAGCGCCGGAACCGCGATGTGACCGACCAGTCGTCGGAAAACAGGGAGCGCAGGAGCGACCGGTCCTTGTTCCCGGCGCGCCCCCAGAACACCGAGACGGGGATCAGCGTGGCCTCGGCGCCCGGGTGGTTGAGCAGCCAGTGCTCGATTCGTTGCATGCGCCTCGAGTGCTCGCGCGTGGGTCGGCGCCGGAAACCGCCCCGGTTCAGGAAGAAAAACCGGCGTGCTTCGCTTATGCCGTCCGCCGTCAAGGCGTCCATGGGCCGAGCGGTGCCCATGCGTTGCGCTACGAGATCCAGCGCGATCAGGTCGGTCAGCGAAGGAACTCTGAGCACGTAGACGATGTTGACGGCAGCGGTCGCCGCCGCGGCGTCCGGCGCGCTCGGGCGTATCAGCCAGCGCACCACCGCGTGAGCGATAGCGAAATTCATGCGTTTGCAGAGTGCCGCCATCCGTCGGTCGCCCTTCTCGCGGCGCATGCGACTCAGTTCTCCGACTGTCCCTCGAACAGGCCGTCGGGGGAGGGGGTCGGCGAGCGTGAGTTGATCCGCACTTCCCAGATGTATTCGTGCATGCGGGCGGTCACGCGGCTTGCGTCTTCCTGCGTTCGTACGACGGTTGGTCGAATGAATATCAGCAGGTGCCGCTTGTCGCGCGTCTGCGACGTGCTGCGGAACAACCGGCCCACCACGGGAATGTTGCCGAGGAGAGGAACCTTCTTCGCCGTGTCCCGGTAGTCGTTCTGTATCAATCCGCCGAGTACGATGGTCTCGCCGCTCTCGGCGAGTATGGTCGTCTCGATCTTGCGCGTCTGGGTGATGAGGTCGGCGGCGTTCAACGCCAACTCCGAATCGAGCAGGGTCGATACCTCCTGCATGATCTCCAGCCGCACGGCGGTGCCTTCGTGCACGTGCGGCGTGACCTGCAGCGTGATGCCGACAGGTTTGCGTTGGACCGTAGTGAAGGGGTTGGTCGTGCCTTCGCCGAGCGTGCTGAAGGATCCCGTGCGGAACGGGACCTCCTGGCCGGCCTGGATGCTGGCCTGCTGGTTGTCCAGGGTGAGCACGCTGGGTGCGGAAAGCAGGTCCGCCGCGGTATTGGTGGACAATGCATTCAGGACGAGGGCGAAGGTGACGCCGTCGCGGTCGAGCTTGGCGATGCCGAGGGTCGGCGATTCCGCCTGCGACAGGACATCCACACGGCTGGTCGTCTCCGTATCGCCGCCGCCGAGAAGTGCGCCGATGATGCCGTTCAGCGTGGCGTTGAAGGCGGGTACGGACCGCCCGCGTTCGTCGGCGGCGGCGGTTTCGACGCCGGCGCTGAACAGGTCCGATACCGAGATTTCCGCGATCGCGGCTTCGATCAGCACCTGCGCGCGGCGGGTGTCCAGCTGCTTCACGATGTTGAATATCTCGTCCATCGTCCGGGGATTGGTGCGGGCGACGATGGCGTTCAACCCTGTATCGGCCTGAATGGTCGTCTGCAGCGGGGAATCCGAGTCGTCGTCGGCGCCTCCCCCGACCAGTTGATTCAGCGTCTCGGCGAGCTCGGTGGCGTCGGCGTGGGACAGGGGGATCACCCGGGTGTTGCTCATCGCGGTCGCCGGCACATCCAGCTTGTCGATGAGATCGTTCACCACCGCCAACGGTTGCGGTTTGCCCCTGAGAAGGAGGCTGTTGTTGCGTTCGTTGGCGATGATGCGGATGGACTGAGGACCGACCGCGCCCTTCGCCATCTGTTCGGGCGCGACCTGTTCCAGGATAGTGACGACGGAACCCGCCCAGGCATGTTCAAGAGCGCGCACGATCACCTCGTCGTCGTTCAGCACGTCGAGTTCCCGGATGACCTGCCGCAGGCGTTCGACGTTGTTCGCATGATCGCTGATGATGATGACGTTGCGGTCGGCGATGGCGCCCACATGGCCATGTTGCGGGCTCATTGGCCGCAGGATCTTGACGAGTTCGGTCGCCTGCACGTTCTGCACCGGGATCAACCGCGTCACGATCTCCTGGACGGGTCCGTGGGGGGCTTCGCCGACGACGCCGCCGGACTGCTTGACTGCGGTGACGTTCTGGATGATGTGGACGACGTCGCCGTCGCCGACGGGAACGGCGCCGATGCCGTGAACCCGCAGCACCGACAGAAGCAGTTCGTAAACCCCGTCCCTGTCGAGTTCCGCCTGCGATACGACGTTCACGACGCCCTTGATGCGCGGATCGATGACGAACGTCTTGCCGGTGATCTGCGAGACCTGGGTGATGAACTGCAGCATGTCCACGCTGGGCGAATTGATGATCCAGGTCTCGGGTTCTCCGATGTCGTCTTCGGCCGCGCCGACCGTGGCCGCGGCAACGAGCAGCGCGGTCGCCAGCGCCGCGGGCACGGCGAGCCTGCTGCCATGGCCCCATCTCCTGCGGTCGGGCCTGGTTGAAATCGGTCTTGAATCCATCTCGCCGCTCAAGTGGGTTGCCGGTCCATCGAGGCGAGCGCGACCAGCGTCGAGAGCGATGTGGTGAGGAAGAACCGGCGTTCCCCGCGTCGAATCTCAAGCCGCGCCGAACCCTTCGAGAGCAGGTCGCCGAACGCCTCTGGATTCTGGCTCACCGCGCCGATGGGCTGTCCGTCGATCGATATGATCGTGTCGCCGGGTTGCAGTCCGGTGCGGCCGAGTTGCCGCGAGACGGCGCGCTGGCCGACGCGGTATCCCGTGTCGCCATCGACGGAGACGGGTTCGAGGCCCACTGCGCGAAGCATCCCGTCGGGGTCCTGTTGGAACCGGGCGCGGAACACCTCGACGGACTGGGTGAAATCGTCGGGGACCGCGTCCTGGGCCTCGACGCCGAGAGCCGACGCCGCCAACGGCGCGTTGCTTGCCACGCCTCGCTGTTCAAAAACGGCGCGCGGCCCGGGGCTGGTGGCGCTAAGCGTGGATTCGTCGTCGAAACGGAGGGCTTCCATGATGCCGGCGCGACTGATCAATACGATCTCCCTTCGTATTTCCGCCACTTTCGCATTGCCGAAGATTGGATCACCGACGCTGTAGGCGTCGCCTCCGTCTCCCCGCGAGCCGATGATGGCGACGGACGCCCGCGGCTGGTTCGCGAGGAAGATCCCGAGCAGCTTGAGGTCGAGTTCGGTGTCCGGTGCGGCGTCGGCGTCGAAGCCGCCCGCGGCCGACGCGGGCGTGCCGAAGAGGTTGAGCGCGGCGATCTTTTCGACATCCATGGCGTCCGGTCCCGGCGACGCTTCGGGCCGGGCCGATTCGACGAGTCGCGCGGGTTCCGGACCAAGGGCGAAGAACCAGATAGCCCTGGCCAGGGTGGCGGCCATGGCGCCGATGACCAGCACGCGGGCGGTGGCCAGTAGTACCGTTGAAGGATTGAACATTTCGAGCCTTCAGTATCCGCCTTGGGTGCGCCGGCGACGCCGCAGAGCCGCCGCGGCGCTCGGGCGCATCCTTCCATGAGGGCCGAGGTTAAAACAGACGCTCGCTCACATCTATGACGATCGCGTGATCCGGTTCGTTCCCCGGCCATGGAAATCCCGCCATTCTTGTGAGTTTCTTCGTCACGCCGATGTTCAGCCAGCCATCCGCGCCGAGGCGAAGATGCAGAAGCGGGACATCGACATTTCGGGCCGATACGGCAAGCGTCGGTTCCGCATCGACCGTTTCGAGCACGCCGGTGAGCGGCGGCAGAACCATCTGGTAATGCTCGCCGGCGAGACGATAGCGCACCTCTCCCCCGCTCCAGGACAGTTCGCCGGCGATGGCCCGCAGGCGCGGGCCATAAGTGACGTCCGCGCCGATGCGTTCGATGCCGAGATCGCCCGCGGTCTCTATCCAGTACGGTGCGAGGATCCGGCGCATCGTGGCGCCGCTGACGGTGCCGGCCGCGCTGCAGCGCAGCCCGGCGCGGCCGACGCGGGCGCTGCCGGATAGCGTGTGACCGGTGCTCGCCAGCCGCCAGTCGAAATTGGCCTCGCCGTGCGCGAGACCGCCGGCGTCGAACTGCCAGGAGAGCAATCCAAGCGACCGCCCCTCGTGTTCCAACGCCGCCGCGCCGTCCCATACGCTCCCCCGCGCTTGGGTGAGCCGGGTCGGCCCTTCGTCGCCGAGAGCGATTGCGAGGAGCGTAGCCGGGGCCATGTAGACGATGCAGGCTACGAGCGCCAGGACTCCGACCAGCGCATATCTAGCCGGCATGTCTCACCAAGTCGCTTGTCGGATTACTGAACACATGCGTACCTGGCGTTCAACCGATCAGACGACAAGCAGGTTTTCGAGCACGCGCTGGTACATGCGCGCCAGCGGCTCCAGGTCGGCGACGGCGACGCGCTCGTCGACCTTGTGGATGGTGGCGTTGACGTGTCCCAGTTCAACCACTTCCGACCCGGCCGGGGCGATGAAGCGGCCATCGGAAGTGCCGCCGCCGGTCGATGTCTCGGCCGTCAGGCCGGCGGTGTCGCGCACCGCATCCAGCACCGACCGCGTCAGACGTCCGGGTTGCGTCAGAAACGGCTGTCCGGGCGTCGCCCACTCCAACTCGAAGGCGGCGCCTGACGCCTCGAGCGTCGCTCGGGTCTCGGCGCGCAATCCGTCGGCGGTATGCTCGGTGTTGAAGCGAAAGTTGAACTGCGCGGTCAGTTCGCCGGGGATCACGTTGCCCGCCCCCGTGCCGGCGTTGATGTTGGAAATCTGAAAGCCCGTTGGGGGAAAGAACGCGTTGCCCCGATCCCAGTCGCGCCGCGCGAGCGCGTGCAGCGCGCCGAGAACGCTGTGTATCGGGTTCAGGGCGTCTTCGGGGTAGGCGACATGGCCCTGTATCCCCTTGACCCTGAGCGTGGCGCTGAGCGAACCGCGTCGACCGACGCGTACGATATCTCCGACGCGTTCGCGGGAGGACGGTTCACCGACCAGGCAATAGTCGATCGCTATGCCCCGGGCTTGCAGCCACTCGACGACCTTGGCCGTGCCGTCGACCGCGGGACCTTCCTCGTCGCTGGTGACGAGAAAGGCGATCGAGCCGGGGTGGTCGCCGTGGTCGCCGAGAAACCGGCGCACCGCCACCAGCATCGCCGCCAGGCTCGACTTCATGTCGGCGGCACCCCTTCCGTACAGATGGCCGTCGCGAATCTCCGGGACGAAGGGCGGCGATGCCCAGGCGTCGAGCGGTCCGGCGGGCACGACGTCCGTGTGCCCGGCGAAAACGAACAGCGGGCCGTTCGATCCGCGGCGCGCCCAGAAGTTCCTCACATCGCCGAACGGCAGCCGCTCCACCGCGAAGCCGAGAGGCGCGAGGTGGTCGATCATCAGGTTCTGGCATCCGCCGTCCTCGGGCGTCACCGAGGCGCGCGCGACCAGCTTCCGGGTCAGCGCAAGGACTGCGCCGTCAGTTGTGCTCATGCAGGCGTGTATTCAATTTGATCGCGCGCCGGTTGGTGCGGCACTGGACCGTGCCGGTCTGGCTGTGGCGGATGAACAGCATATCGTCCTGTCCGGCGAGGTCCCGCGCCTTGACCGTGCCGACCGCGGCGCCCGTCTCGTCCAGCACCTGAACGACGGTGCCGGCCGTGATGTAGAGACCCGCTTCGATTGTGCAGCGGTCGCCGAGCGGGATGCCGCAGCCCGCGTTGGCGCCCACCAGGCATTTTTCGCCGATGGAAATAACGATCTCGCCGCCCCCGGAAAGAGTCCCCATGGTGCTGGCGCTGCCGCCGAGGTCGCTCTGGGCGCCGACGGTGACGCCCTGGGAAATGCGCCCCTCGACCATGTTCGGGCCGAGGGCGCCGGCGTTGAAATTGATCTGACCCTCGTGCATGACGGTGGTGCCGTCGCCAAGATAGGCGCCCAGCCTGACGCGGCTCGAATCCGCAATGCGGACTCCCGAAGGAATTACGTAGTCCGTCATGCGCGGGAACTTGTCCACGGCGTAGACAGTGACGTGATCGCCCCTGGCGCGGGCCGCGGCAAGGCGCGCCGGCACCTCCGCCGGGTCGACCGGACCCTGGCTGGTCCAGGCAACCGTCGGCAAGTGTTCGAAAATACCGTCCAGGTTCAATGTGTTGGGAAGCGCGAGGCGGTGCGACAACAGGTGCAGCTTGAGGTAGGCCTCGGGCGCGGAAGCTATATCGCCGTCGGTCTCGAGAGCCACGGCCGTCAATGGCTGGTCAAGTTCCGCAAGCATGCGGTAGGCCATCGCGCCGGGGCCTTGGCCGTCGGCGTCGAGCGCGTCTGCGATCAGGGTCGCGTCCTCGGGACCGGCGCCCTCACGGTTGCCGACGCGCCGCGCCGCGTCGGCAACGTTGCCCGATGGGCACCTGAGCGGCAGGGGGAACCAGGTATCGAGTATGTTCCCGCTTGCGTTTCTGGTGCTTGAGCCCAATGCGAAACTGAAAAAGTCGCTCATGCGTCGATTAAGCCCTCCGATCTATCAAGACTTTGAACATGGACGGACACATAGTTTGTGCAGGCCGGGACGGATCGCTACGCGCTTGCTGAAGCAACCAGCCGCACTTGTCGATTAATGCAAGTCGCCGTTCGAAACGACCTAAACACTCCTTTCGCGATCACTTTCTCGCAGCAAATCCACCAACGCCGCGGTGAACGCTGCCACCTCGCCGGTGGTTCCCTTGCGGACGACACGTCGTAGTGCTCGGCCGATGGCTTCGTCATCGCGGATGTGCTCGCTCGCGTAAGCGACGACCGCTGGAATGTTGCCGGCAAGCGGCTCAGGCGGCGTTTGGTGACCTTGTGACCCCTTCCCAATGGCACCAATATCCTTCTGGTGGTGCGGAGTCTCGCTTGGAGTGCGCATTGTTTCACTTCGACGTTTGGAGACTGCCGGTCTCGCATCATCAATGATTCGCAAGTCCTCGCGGCTTTTGATCAGGAGCGTCTGTCCGAAATCCAGCCTTATCCATCGCCACCGGAAATCATGTGATGCCAATTCCGGCTCGTCCGACAATTGAGTCGCACGGCCCAAGCCACGAACCATGAGTGCTCCGTGTTTGTCGCGAGCCAGTGCATCGGACCGCGTCTTCGGTGCTAGCCAATGCATGAGGTCGGGATACTGATGGTTGGAGGGATTCCTGCCCGCGGCAATGTCCGCCATTCGGTCGGCTTCTCGACGGACCAACTCCGCGTCGAGCACTTCAACTGGCGGCTCCATCTCCGATGTCGGACCCAGGATTGCTCCCGACATCGTGGCTATCGTGTCCGTGTCCGTGCCCAACGCGTTTGCCGCGATACGCATGGCGGAGCCAGCTTCCGGTTCGCACCAACCGAGTGCTGTAGCGGCCACTGCGGTTAACATGCCGCTGCCTCGACGTGCGGGATCGCGAAGCCTTAGCCCATCAACAATGGCTCTATAACGCTCTTCGCCGTGCTTGCGTGCGTCGCACGTAGACACGAAATCAATGGCGTATTTGGTTTCTGTTTCGATGGATAGCCATGCCTCGTGAAAGTCCCCGGCCTCCTCCTCGAAGGCGACCCGCCAAAAGTCCAACTCGTGATCGCGCCTCATCATTGCAGGGACCTTTTCGGCGACCGACATAATCTCTTTGAGATCGTCGGGCGACGGTACGTTGCCGGACACCATCGAGCGTGCGACACATTGTGCGTGGAGGATCGCACCCATCAGTCCTACAGGATGAGAATGCGTAGAGATCGCATTGCGCACTACATCCAGCAAGTAGCTGTCCGGCAGTTCGGGGGTACCCGCCGCCCAAATGTGGGGCTGTATCCTCATCGCCGCACCATTGCCGCCGGAATGCGTCCACCCCTTGAATCTGTTGCTCCACCACGTGGACCTTGTCCTGGCCAGGTGTAGAGCAGCCGCGCTAGTGGCCTTGCCCCCTCCGAGACCGTAACTCAGCCAAACTGGTAGCTCCACTTTCGCGAATGCTTCCACGTCGAATCCATCGGATCGAATCGCTCTGCTGGTTGCCAAGCGAAGCTGCGTGTCGTCCGAGTAGCAACCGAGGGGCAACGATGCCGTAACGCCGGAGCGTCCTCCGATCCGACGCTTCCAGGCCATTGGCTCGTTCAGCGGTCTGCCGCCCGTACGGCGTGACAACCCCGCAGAATCCGTCAACTCGCTAATCCAGCCCAAGGCATCGCCGTACGCTGCCCAGAGGGACGATCTCCGAATACGGGTGCCTCGTTCCGAAGCCGCCTTGTCTTTACTGTTCGAAGCAGTAGGATCAGGCTCGGCGTTACTATGAGAGAGCAAATCTGGTTCGTTCATTCGAACACCTCCGCGGCGTGGCGAACTGGGATGCTCATATCCAGTCCGCCCAATACGCCATGAATTTTGTCTACCACATGCTCCTGCTGCACATCTATTCGTCGCAGGTGAACGCAAGGAACTTGGGCGGGGTAAAGGACCTCTGCCTGTCGGTCGGTGGGCCAGTTGGACAGTTTCCCGATCCTGGTGTGTAGGCTGTCGTATCGTCCGCTGCTCTGGCGTTGGTTGAACGTGTTGTAGTACGCGCATTAAGCGAGTCCACCCGTGCTCAGGCCAGTATATCTGTTGTCATGCGGCGTGCTGAGATCATGGGCTATCGTCAATTTCTCTCGATGGGTTTCCGATCCGTGTGGAGATGTGGGATGTGGACATCGAAGTCAGCAAGCCACTTAACGTGCAAGTGCGATAGCGAAGTCCCGTATCCGCCGCACCGCTTCCGCGCACGTTGCGATTTCGTCGACGAGAGCGATCCGGATGCGGTTCTCGCCGGCGTTGATCCCGTCGTGGCGGCGCCCGAGATAGGTGCCCGGCATGACGGTAATGTTCTCCGTTGCGTACAGTTCCCGCGCGAAGCTCTCGTCGTCCACCGGTGTTTGCGGCCACAGGTAGAACGACGCTTCCGGCATGTCGACGTCCATCGCCTCGGCGAGGATGGGTTGCGTGACCTCGAACTTTTCCCGGTAGCGGGCGCGGTTCGCGCGGACATGGGCCTCGTCGGTCCACGCGAGCGCGCTGGCGGCCTGGACATGCTCCGGCATGGCGCAGCCATGATACGTGCGGTAGAGGTGGTAGCGCTCGATGATGCCGGCATCTCCGGCGGCGAATCCCGAACGCAGCCCCGGAAGGTTGGACCGCTTCGACAGGCTGTTGAAAACCACGCACCGCTGGAACCTATCGTTGCCCATGGCGGCGGCGGCCTGCAGGAGTCCGACCGGGGGCGCGGCTTCGTCCCGGTAGATTTCGGAGTAGCACTCGTCGGATGCGATGACGAAGTCGAATTGATGGGCGCGTTCGATCAGTCTCTTGAGTTCGATTTCGGGAAGGACGGCGCCGCTCGGGTTGCCGGGCGAGCAGATGTAGGCGAGTTCTGTCGCTCGCCAGGTCGCGTCGTCGATGCGATCGAAGTCCGGGACGCCGCTCGGCGCGCACGGCGCGTAGCATGGCGCCGCGCCGCGCAGCAGGGCGGCGCCCTCGTATATCTGGTAGAACGGATTGGGCATGATGACCCGTGCGGAGTCGTTCCCCGAAAGCATCGCCTGGCCGAAGGAGAAGAGGGCCTCGCGGGTGCCGTTGACGGGCAGGATCTGCGACTCCGCGTCGACGGAGGCGCCGTAGCGGCGCGCGAGCCATTCGGCGATCGCCCCGCGCAACGCGCCGCCCCCGCGGGTCGGGGGATAGGCGGCCAGCCCCGGGGCGAGGATATTCGCATCGCGCAGGGACTCGACAACGAAGCCGGGCGGGGCGTGCTTCGGCTCGCCGATCTGGAGCGGCACATGGGGTGCCCGCGAGTTCGGCTCGACGCCGGCCTTCAACGCGTCGAGACGTTCGAAGGGATACGCCTGCAGGGCGTCGAGATGCGGGTTCATCGGGCGCCTTCAGCCGGGGGATCTTCCTCGACCGCCGACGCGGAAGGAAGCGCTGGCGTTCCCCCCATCGCCGCAGGCGTGCTTCCATGGAAGTTCCGAGGCTGCGGGTCCTGTTCGCGGACACGGTTTTGATGTGCCGGGCCGAGGGCCCCGTGCGCGGTGTCCAGGCGGTTTCGGATCGCGGCGCAGATGCGTTCGGCGTCGTCCGGTTCCGGGACCTTGGCGATCTGGAACATGTCCTCGACCCGCTCGCCCAGCGTCGTGATGTGCGCGCGTTGTACCGACAGGCCGAGTTCGACAAACAACAGCCCGAGGCGGGCCAGCAGGCCGGGTCGGTCGGATGTCACGACTTTCAGCACGCTGTGGTCCCGGCCCGGTTCGGTGCTCATGGTTGCCTCGGTGGGCGTGACGAACTGTTTCAGTCGCCTCGATACATGCCGCGTCGGTCCCTGCGAGCCCGGATTCGGATCCGCCAGCGCGCCGGCCAGGACCGTTCGGATACGCTCTCGGCGCGGGTCGTCCTGGCGCAGAGACCGACCGTGCTCGTCCAGCACGATGTAGGAGTTGAAGCACAGGCCGCCGGCGCTGGTGTTGATGCTGGCGTCATGCACCTGCAGGTTCAACTGGTCCAATGCAACGGCGCTGGCGGCGAACAGCTTGGGGCGATCCGGCGTGTAGACGAAGACTTCCGTCACCCCTTCTTTCCTGCCCGGCGCATGCAGGTCAAGGAGCATCACCAGCGGACCCGAGAGCACGTCGTGGTGGTGCATCGCGGCGGTGATGTCGGCGATCTGCATGGCCGTGTGCCGCAGAAAGAACTCGTTGGTCGGGTCGTCCCAGAGCGCCAGGGCCTGGTCGCGCTGGATGCCGCGCTGCGCCAGCGTCTCGAGCGCCCGCGCCGTTCGCGTGGCGACGCGTTCCTCCGGTTGCGGAGTCACGCCGGGCGCCAGCGCGACGCGGGTTTCGGCGTATAGCTGATTCATGAGGGTGGCGCGCCAACTATTCCACAGGCCCGGATTGGTCGCCGTGATGTCCGCTACCGTGAGCGCGTACAGGTAGTCCAGCCGTGTTTGCGTCGCGACGCGTTCGGCGAACGCTTCGACGACGACGGCGTCGTAGATGTCCTCGCGCTGCGCGGTCGTGGACATCAGCAGATGGTCTCGCACCAGCCATCCCACCAGTTCCGTGTCGTCGGGGTCGAGGCCGTGGCGCCGGCAGAATGCGACGGCGTCGAGTGCGCCGAGTTCCGAGTGGTCTCCGCCCCGCCCCTTGCTGATGTCGTGAAACAGTCCCGCAAGGTAAAGCAGTTCGACCTTGGGGACGTTCTGCGCGCAGCGCGTCGCCAGCGGAAAGCGTTCATCCGTGGACCCGTCGCGAAGGCGGCGGAGATTCTCGGTCACCATGATCGTATGCGCATCGACGGTATAGATGTGGAACAGGTCGTGCTGCATCTGCCCCACGATGCGTCCGAATTCCGGGATGTAGCGGCCGAGCACGCCGTAGCGCCGCATTCGGGAAAGTTGCGCGTTCGGCTGCCGGAGCAGTTCGAGGAAGTAGGCCGTGGCTCTCGCGTTGCGGTGGAAGTCGTCGTCGATGAGTTCCAGGTTGTCGCGAATGCAACGGACAGTCTCGGCGCGCACGCCGGCGATATCCGGCCGATGGGCCATGACGAGGAATATCTCTATCAGTGCCGCGGGGTCTTCCCGAAACACCTGCGGCGAGGTGGTTTCGATGTATTGGTTGCGGAGTTGGAATCTCGGGTTGACCCGTTCGACGCGCGGGCGTTCCCTGGCACTCAGAATGGCCTCGTCGAAATGCTGAAGCAGCATGTCGTTGACCTCCCGCAGCGCCAGTACGTGCCGGTAGTAGTCGTGCATGAACTGCTCCACGGCGAGCTGCGCGTCGGAGTCGCGATAGCCGAATCGTCGGGCCAGGGCGCGCTGGTGGTCGAACAGCAGCCGGTCCTCCTTGCGTCCCGCGACGAGATGCAGTCCGAAACGCACCTTGAACAGGAATCGGCGGCCATTGACCAGCCAGGTACGCTCCTGCGGCGTAAGGTAGCCGTGGCGCGTGAGTTCGCTCAGATGAGACGTGCCGAGGTGGCGCTCGGTGATCCAGCCGATGGTCTGGATGTCCCGCAGGCCCCCGGGGCCGCCCTTGATATTGGGTTCGAGGTTGTACTCGACATCGTCGAACTGCGCGTGCCGTTGCGCCTGCTCGTTGCGCTTGGCGGCGAAAAACGCGCGGCTCGGCCAGATCCGCCGCCTGCCCAGGGAGCGGTCGAGCTTGCCGCAGAGGAGTTCGGACCCTGTCAGCCGCCGGCGTTCGTACAGCGAAGTGATGACCGTGATGTCGCGGGCGGCTTCCCGCGCGCAGTCGCGCACCGTGCGGACGCTGTGCCCGATATCGAGGTTCAGATCCCACAGGAAGCGCACGAACGCGGCGATTTCTTCGCCGCCCGTTCTCGCCCGGCTGACAAGGATCAGGAGGTCGATGTCGGATTGCGGATGCAACTCGCCGCGACCATAACCTCCCAGTGCCAGAAGGGCGATGTCGCTGCGGTATTCGAACCAGTGCTGCCAGATTTCCGCCAGGAAACCGTCGAGGAGCCGCGCCCGTTCGGCCACGAGCAGGTCCACGTCCTCCCCGTTCCAGAACCGGTCGGCCAGGGCGGCGTCGGCCAGGTTGATGCGGTGTCGCAGTTCCGCCGTGTCGGGAAGCCGGCTCAATGCAGCGTCGATTCTTCGGCGCGGCGCGTCAGCACCTCGGCGCCGGTCGAGGTGACAAGGATGGTGTGCTCCCATTGCGCCGATAGCTTGTGATCCTTGGTCACCACCGTCCAGGCGTCGGGAAGCAGTCTCACGTCGCGCCTGCCGGCGTTGATCATGGGTTCGATGGTGAAAGTCATGCCCTCCCGGAGGACTTCGCCGGAACCGGGCCGCCCGTAGTGCAGGACCTGCGGCGCATCGTGGAATGTCTGGCCGATCCCGTGTCCGCAGAATTCCCGGACCACCGTGAAGCGGTGGGCCTCCGCATGCGTCTGAATGGCCGCGCCGATGTCTCCGAGGTGGGCGCCGGGACGCACTGCTTCGATGCCCTTGTACAGGCATTCCTGCGTCACCCGCACCAGGCGTTCGGCGAGCACGCCGGGTTTGCCGACGAAATACATCTTGCTCGTATCCCCATGCCAGCCATCCTTGATGACCGTCACGTCGATATTGAGCATGTCGCCGTTTTTGAGCCTCTTCCTGTCGGAGGGAATGCCGTGGCAGACCACGTGGTTGACCGAAGTGCAGATGGACTTCGGAAAAGGCGGCTGGCCCGGCATGTTCGAGTAGTTGAGCGGCGCCGGGACACAGTCGAGATCGTCGACCATGTACTCGTGGCAGCGCCGGTCCAGTTCCTCCGTGCTGACGCCGGGTTTGACGTGTTCGCCGATCATCTCGAGAACGCTCGCCGCAAGGCGACCCGCGACGCGCATTCTCGCGATCTGCTCTGCTGTCTTCGGCGTTGCCGGCATGTGGTTTTGTCTTCCTTGCGGATTAAGGAGAAGCACACTTTATGGTATAAGGCGCTGTTTGGACATTCCAGGCGCGGAAAGTCGTTCCGGCCTGGGCAAATCACGTGTGGTGACAAATGATCTGCCGCGGGTGGATGCCGGGCGCGCGCGCGCACGCGGTCGTCGGATCCGGCAGTGAACCGCGCGGAAGCACCAACCCGGAGATGCATTGATGACTTCTATAGGCATGCGCGACATGCTGGCGGCCGGCACCCATTTCGGCCACCAGACCCGCTTCTGGAACCCCAAGATGGCGCCGTATATCTTCGGCGCTCGCAACAAGATTCACATCATCAACCTCGAGTACACCCTGCCTGCGTTCAACGAGTCGCTCGACCACATTCGATCTCTCGCTGCCGCGCACAAGAAGATCCTGTTTGTCGGCACCAAGCGCGCCGCCGCCAGGGACATCAGGGAACAGGCCGAGCGCGTCGGCATGCCCTACGTCGACCAGCGCTGGCTCGGCGGCATGTTGACCAACTACAAGACGATCCGCCAGTCGATCCTGCACCTGAAGGAGCTTGAGTCCCAGGCCCAGGCCGGGATGTTCGAGATGCTGACCAAGAAGGAGGCGCTCAGAAAGCGCCGCACCATGGAAAAGCTGCAGCGAAGCCTGGGCGGCATCAAGGACATGGGGGGATTGCCGGACGCGCTGTTCGTCATCGATGTGCAGCACGAACGCATCGCCGTGTCGGAGGCCAACAAGCTGAGCATCGAGGTCATTGGCGTGGTGGACACGAACAGCGATCCGGACGGCATCGATTACGTGATTCCCGGCAACGACGATGCGATTCGCGCGATTCGCCTGTACGTCATGGGCGTGGCGGATGCGATAGAAGAAGGCAGGAACCAGGCCGCGCTGGTGTCCGCCGATGAGTTCATCGAGGTGGAAGAAGAAGAGCCGGCTTCGAGCGCAGCCCTGGCCCGGGCGATCGACGCGGAGGTCTCGCGGGACCCCGCCCCGGCGCATGCCGCGGCAGAGGCCGACGCTGTGGCCGAGACGGCTGCCGCGGAAGCGGCGCCGGACACTGTCGAAGGGCCGCCGGACACTGTGCCGGACATCGTGGAAGAGGCGCGGAAACCGGTGGCGACAACCGAACAGCCGGACCTCCCGGCACCCGACGAAACGGCCGAAAAGGAGAATTGATTGTGGCGACGATCAGCGCGCGGTTGGTCAAGGAACTGCGGGACCGGACGGGTCTCGGCATGATGGACTGCAAGAAGGCGCTCGAAGAGGTCGACGGCGGCATAGATGCGGCTATCGAGCTCTTGCGCAAGCGGAGCGCATTGAAGGCGGCGGCGAAGGCCGATCGCACGGCGGCCGAGGGTCTGCTTGGAATCAGGATCGGCGCCGATGCGAAACGGGGCACCATGGTGGAGATCAATGTCGAAACCGACTTCGCGGCGCGCAACGAAAAGTTCGGCACCTTTCTGGATACCGTGACGAATGCCGCATTCGACACGGGATGCGACAGCGTCGATGCGCTCATGACCACCGACCTGGAGACGGAACGCACCGAGCTCGTACAGGAAATCGGCGAGAACATCACGGTTCGCCGAGTGGCTACCTTCGAATCCGATTCCGGTGCGATCTACGGGTACGTGCACAATGACAAGCGCAAAGGCGCATTGGTCGAGGTGGAAGGCGGGGACACCGATCTCGGCAGGGATCTGGCGATGCACGTGACGGCGTCGGCGCCGCTGGTTGTGGTGCCCGATCAACTCGATGCGTCTTACGTGGAGAAGGAGCGAGAGATCTATCAGGCCCAGGCGGATGCGGAGGCCGAAGCCGACGCGGCGGCCGGCAAGAGGCCGAAGCCCCCGGAGATTCTGCGAAAGATGGTGGATGGCCGTTTGCGCAAGACGCTTGCGGAGCTTAGCCTCGTCGAGCAGCCCTTCGTCAGGGACTCCAAGACGAAGGTGGGCAAACTGCTGGCCGATGCGGACGCGCGCTGCGTTCGCATCGTTCGGTTCGAGGTCGGGCAGTAGCGGCGGACGGGACACCGGGCAAGTCAGTGCCGAAACCCAACCCGCGCCAGTCGTGCGCGGGTCCGGCGACAACGGGGAGGTGATCGCATGGAGCTTATCGACGAGATCGTCAGCGATGCCGGCGACAGGATGACCAAGTCACTGGAAGCACTGCACACGGCATTCGCGCGCATTCGCACCGGACGGGCGCACCCCTCGTTGCTCGACGGCGTCGAGGTGGACTATTACGGCGTCGCGACGCCCATCAGCCAGGTGGCGACCGTGACGGTGGAGGAGGGCCGGACGCTGGCGATCGCGCCATGGGAAAAAAGAATGGTGCCCGACATCGAGAAAGCGATCCTGAGGAGCAACCTCGGCTTGACGCCCACCTCGGCGGGCGACGTCATCCGGCTCATGCTGCCGCCGCTCACCGAGGAGAACCGCCGTGATCTGACGCGGCAGGCGCGCAACGAGACGGAACACACGCGCGTGGCGATACGCAATGTTCGCCGGGACGCCAACCATGACGTCCGTGAGTTCCTGAAGGAAAAGGAGATCACGGAGGACGAGGCCCACGGCGCGATTCAGGTCATCCAGAAGCTCACGGACGAACGCGTGGCGCAAGCCGACAGCGCGCTCGAGCGCAAAGAAAGCGACTTGATGGAGATTTGAGCGCGATTTGCACGATCGCGGCGTGCGGGGGCGATAGTCTATGCGCCGTGGTTTGCCGGGTGCCTCGGAGATGATACGCGTAGAGTCGCAGCAGAAGTCCAACGTATGGGCGCCCTCGGCCGGGGAGGCTTCCCCGACCGCCGACGCGCAAGCAAGTCGTTGGCGCTCCCCCGTCGCCGACAGCGTACGTCCATGCAAGCCGCCGGCGTCCGCATCGGTTCCCCGGCATGTGGCGATCATCATGGACGGCAACCGCCGTTGGGCGAGAAGACGCGGCGCGCCGGAAGCGAACGGCCATCGGGCGGGCGCGGACAATGTCAGGGTCGTCGCCGAGGCGTGCGCGGATGCGGGTGTCGAGTACTTGACGCTGTTCGCGTTCAGCACGGAAAACTGGTGTCGGCAGGATCGCGAAGTCGCGGTGCTGATGGACCTCATGCGGGGTTTCCTCGAGAACGACATCGACGAACTTCACAGCAAGGACGTCAAGCTCAATATCGTGGGAGACCGGACGCGATTCGCTCGGGATATGCAGGTGTTGATGGACCGCGCCGAGCGGACCACCTGGCGAAACGAACGCCTGTTCCTGACGATCGCGGCGAATTACGGCGGCCGGTGGGACATCACCCAGGCGGCCCGCCGCCTGGCCATGGACGCGCGCGCGGGACGGGTTGATCCCGACCGCATCGACGATGGTCTGTTCGCGTCGTATCTGAACCTGGCCGCTTTGCCCGCGCCGGATCTCTGCGTCCGCACCGGCGGCGATCAGCGTATCAGCAACTTTCTGTTGTGGGACCTTGCCTACACCGAGCTTTACTTCGCCGCCGAGTGCTGGCCGGACTTCGGCGCCGATGCGCTGCGGTGCGCGATGGCGGAGTTCGGTTCGCGCCAGCGCCGCTTCGGCGGCCGCGACTGATTGCAAGAGTCGTGTCCCGCACGACTCTGCGACTGCGTCTCGCGACCGCGTTTTTGCTGGCCCCGGCGGTGCTGGCGGGGGTCGTGTTCCTTCCGCATGACCTGTTCGCGGTGTTTGTCTTCCTGCTGGGAGCGTTCGGCCTCTACGAGTGGGCTGGACTGGCGGGGATCGACCGCCCGCGGGCAAGGGTCGCCTACGTGCTCTTTGCCGGCGCGTGCATGGGGGCATTGTGGTTCCGTCCCGAATGGTGGATGCCGATGCTGGTCGCGACCGTCGTTTTCTGGCTGCTCGCCTGCGTATTCGTATTGCTGTGGGCGTCGGGACGCGCCGACGCCCGGGTTCCGACGCCGGGAGCATCGGAGAGAGAGACGTTCCCGCGCGGTCGCGGCGGACTGCCGCGGCCGGCCTCGTTCTTCGCCGGCGGCATCCTTGCATTCACGGGCGCGTGGCTGGGCCTGGTGTCCCTGCATGCCTTCGATGTCGGATACTGGCTCATCGTGTGGGCGTTTGCGGTGGCCTGGTCGGTGGACACGGGG
>CAZFGB010000130.1:0-20017 GCA_964518405.1 uncultured Pseudomonadales bacterium
CCCTATACTCTCCCGTATGGACAACGCACCCCCCGTCGCGGTCCACCTGCGCACACCCCTTGCCGTGCCCCCGGTTTCCGAGCTCGAGTTCGTCGGTTGCAAGGCCGTTCGCATGACCTACGAGCAGTGGGAACGCTACGAGGGCCGGCTCGAAGTCTGGGACGCCGACACGGAAACCGCCTGGATGGTGCGCGAACCCACCAGCGCGGACCACGAGATACCCTCCCAAGGCCTTGCGGGACTGGTGGAGCGGATCGCGGCGGTGCGCGGCTCGCCGATCTCCTGCTACGGCTCGATGGACCTCCTGGTGCGCGATGCGCAAGGCAGGCCGCATCGCATCATGCAGGCGGACCAGACGGTGTACCTGCGCCCGTCGAGGGCCGAGTTCTCGCGGGCGGGGGCGTTGGTGGTGGGGAGCGGCCGCTTCCCCGACGTGGTGCTGGAGGTGGATCACACCACCGACGTGCGGCGGGGGAAGCTAAAGCTGTACGAGGCGTGGGGATTCCCGGAGCTTTGGGTGGAGGTACCAGACCGACGGGCGCCGAGCCGTCCAAAGAGCCGGCTGCCGGGGCTCGCGATTCATCTGCTGCAGGACGGGAGCTACCGGGAGTCGCCGGAGAGCGCAGCGTTTCCCGGCTGGCGGGCCGAGGAGATACACGAGGCGCTGAACGAGGTCGGGCGTTCGGCGCGGACCAACGCGGTTCTGGAACGTCTGGGCCGCAGTCTGGGGGCGCGGCAAGGGACGGGGCCGGACCACGATCCGCTGCTGCGTTCCCTGCGGGATGAGAGTCGGTCACAGGGGCTGGCGGAAGGCCTGGCAGAAGGTCTGGCAGAAGGTCTGGCACAGGGGCTGGCGGAAGGCCTGGCGAGAATGGCACGCCAGATGTTGCTGTATCGGGGCATCCAGGTTTCAGAGGGATTTCCTTCTGACGCGGCGGCGTTCGCCGGACTTTCCGAGGCGTCAATAGTAGCGGCGGCGATCGCTTGCAAAAGCGAACAGGACTTCATTTCGCGCTTGGCCCGTATCAAGAGCAACTGATCACCCGTCTCGGTTCGATCCGTCATGCCGTGTCCGGGCGGCATCATTCGGAGGCGGATGACGCCAGTTGGCGAAGCTCCCGTCCCGACAGAAATTCGCGATATTTCCACGTAGCCATGCCATCGGAATCCGTCTACCGACTCGATTGTTAATGCAGTGATGAAATGACATTATGCTCTGCATCATGCGAACCACCATATCCCTTGACGATCAGCTTGGAAGGCGCGTGCAGCGGGCAGCCCTGGCACGGAAACTCAGCGTGAGCGCATTCATTGCCAAGGTGCTGGACGACGCGCTCAAGCGCCGCGTACGACGGGCGCCGCCGCCATTCGAGTTGATCACGGTCCGCGGGGTTCGCGTTCGGCCGGGCATCGATCTCGATCGGCCGAGAGCGCTGGACGCGGAGGATGACGAAGCGCGGTTCGGGGTGCGCTGAAGGGGACATGCCGGAATGCTCCTTCCCGACGTGAACGTGCTGATCTACTCGCACGTCGAGGATGCGATCAGCGAACATGCCGACTACGCGCGCTGGCTGACGAGGCTGGCAACCGGACCGGAACCGTTCGCGCTGTCCGTCCTCGTGCTGTCCGACTTCGTCCGCATCGTCACGAATCCGCGCATCTTCGATCCCCCGTCGCCGCTCGAGACGGCGTTTGCCTTCGTGTCGTCGCTCGTTGCCCGGCCAACGGCCCGAGTTGTCGGCCCGGGGCCCGATCATCTGGAAGTCTTCGCGCAGTTGTGCCGGGAGGCCGGCGCGACGGGAAAGCTGGTCGCCGACGCCCGGCACGCCGCCGTGGCGATCGAGCACGGCTGCACCATGGTTTCGACGGACTCCGACTTCAACCGGTTCTCATCGCTCCGGTGGCAACATCCTCTGCGCTGCGCCTGATCGTGACGTCGCGTTCGCGTCGGATGATCCGGTGACGCGGCCGGTCGTTCAGGTCGCGGTCCCGCGCCCTTTGCGTCGCGTTTTCGACTATTCGCTTCCGGCGCAACTTCCGCAGCCAAGCATCGGCGCCCGGGTCCGCGTGCCGTTCGGCCGCGCCGAGGTGCTGGGAATCGTCACCGGATTCCGCGAGACATCTTCGCATCGCCTCAAGCCCCTGATCGACGTACTCGATGAGGATGCGCTGCTGGCGCCGGACCTGATCGCGCTGGCCGAGTGGCTTGGCGGCTACTACCACTACCCGCTGGGCGAGGTGTACGCGACCCTGCTGCCGACCGCGGCGCGGCGCGGCGCGGCGCCGCAACCGCGATGGCCGCTTTCCTGGACCGCGGCGCCGGGCGATGACGCGCGACTTGCGCGGGCGCCGCGCCAGCGCGAGGCGTTCGACACGCTGCAGGGTCTCGGCGTGGGTGTCCCCGAGCAGGAGTTGCGCGCGCTGGGGATCGACCGGCGGATGCTCGCGGCGCTGCGCGACAAGGGGCTTGTGACCGCTGCCGAGACAAGGCCCGCCTATCGCGTCGGGCGTTCGCCGGTATCGCTCAATCCGGAGCAGCAAGCGGCCGTACGCGCTATCCGGTCGGCCATCGGCAAGCGCGCCATCCACCTGCTCGACGGCGTCACCAGCAGCGGCAAGACCGAGGTCTACATGCGCGTTATCGCCGAGGTTCTCGACCAGGGCGGGCAGGTCCTGGTGCTGGTGCCGGAAATCGGCCTTACTCCCCAAACGCTGGCGCGCTTTCGCAGACGCTTCGGCGCGGCGGCGGCACTGCACTCCGCCGAGAGCGACAACGCGCGCCTCGCCACCTGGGCGCAATGCAAATCGGGGGACCACCGGATTCTAATCGGCACGCGATCCGCCGTATTCGCGCCATTCGCCAACCTTCGACTGATTATCGTGGACGAAGAACACGACACGTCATTCAAGCAGCAGGATGGACTGCGCTACTCGGCCCGCGATGTCGCGCTGAAACGCGCTCAACTCCTGGAGATCCCCGCGGTGCTCGGCAGCGCCACGCCATCGCTGGAGACGCTGGCGAACGTCGCCCGCGGGCGGTACCGGCGAAACGTTCTGAAATCGCGGGCCGGGGGTGCCTCGATGCCGCAATTCCGCGTGATCGACATTCGTGGCCGACGCTTGCGGGACGGTTTGAGCGATACGTTGCTTCACGCAATCCGCCGGCACCTGGATGCCGGGAATCAAGTCCTCGTCTTCATCAACCGCCGCGGGTTCGCGCCGACCTGCCTGTGCTCGGCATGCGGCTGGCGGGCGCGATGCGCCGATTGCGACGCGCGACTGACCCTGCACGAATCCCCGCGCGCATTGCGCTGCCATCATTGCGACAGGCGCTACCGCTATCCCGATGCCTGTCCCGACTGCGGCGCCGATACCCTCGTTCACCTCGGCACCGGAACCCAACGCGTCGACGCCGCACTGCGCGAGCACTTCCCCGGGATCCCGCTCTACCGCATCGACCGCGACACGGCCCGCGGGCCGACAAGGTTCGCCGCGCAACTCGACGCGATCCGCCGGGGGGGAGCCGCCATTCTTGTGGGCACGCAGATTCTGGCCAAGGGACACCACCTGCCGGCGGTCACGCTCGTCGCCGTGGTAGATGCGGACAACGGCTTTCTGTCGTCGGACTTCCGCGCGCCCGAGCGAACCGCCCAGAACATCGTGCAAGTCGCCGGGCGCGCCGGGCGCGCCGAACGGCCCGGTGAGGTCTGGATTCAGTCGTACGATCCCGACAACCCGAACCTCGAGGCCCTGATCGAGCGCGGCTATGCCGGCTTTGCGGCGATTCAGGCGGACGAACGTCGCGCGGCCCGACTGCCGCCATACGCGGCGATGGCCATGCTGCGAGCCGAAAGCACGAATGCCCATGCGGCCGTCGAACTGTTGCGGCTTGCGTCGGACGTCATCCGTCGAGCCTGGGACAGCCATGGGCGCCGAGCATCGGGCGACCGCCCGGGGACGCCCATGGAAACGGCGGGAGACACGCAACCGGAGTTCGAACTGATGGGGCCGGTCCCGGCCCCCATCCCACGCTTGCGGAACCGCTTCCGCTACCAGCACATGATCTGCGCGCGACGGCGCGAGCCTCTTCATGCCGCTCTGTCCGCCCTCGAAGCCGCGGAACTGGCTGTCCCCAACGTACGCTGGTCCATTGACGTAGACCCCCTCGATACGTTCTGATTCCCAATCTTCGAGCGTTACCAGAAACCCGATGCCCGCACAAAGCCAGAGAACTTCGTCTCGCCGGTTCAGCGCGTCGTCCTTCGGCGCCGGCATGGTCGTCGGCGCGGCGGTCTGCATGATCGCCATCTACGTCGTCGACGACCCCCGGGGGCCCGACTCGACATCGACGGCCGCGAGCGGCGCCCCCGCGGAAGGCGCGGACCCGCAAGGCGGCCCTCGCTACGAGTTCTTCGAACGTCTGCCCGGCGCCGAGGTTGCGACGGACACCGAACCATACGAGACGCTTACGCCCGGCGGGTACGTGGAACCTACCGAGTATCTCGTGCAGGCCGGTTCATTCCGGGTGCAGGATGATGCGAACCGATTGCGGGCGCGGTTGATGCTGACCGGGGTCGGCGCCGACATCAGCATCAACACGCTGGACGACGAGGACGAGGTCTGGCACCGGGTAGTCGTCGGGCCTTTCAACAGCAAAAGCGACGCCGAACAGACAATGGCCAGCTTGCGCCAACACGACGTGCTGCCGATCCTGCTGGAGGTTGCGTCTCCGGGCTGAGGTTCGCCGTCGACCGAAAACATCCTCGGTTGGTTGAAATACCCGGTCACGCTCCCCACTATCAACCTTGGCCACCGACCGGAGTCGCGCGTCTTGCAGCAATTCAGAGGTACGACGATATTGTCGATCCGCCGCGGCGACACGGTGGCGCTGGGCGGGGACGGCCAGGTTTCCATGGGCGACACGATCGTGAAGGGCAATGCAAAGAAGGTGCGGCGCCTCTACAAGGACGCGGTCCTCGCGGGATTCGCCGGAGGCACCGCCGATGCGTTCACGCTTTTCGAGCGCTTCGAAGGCACCCTCGACAAGTATCGCGGCAACCTTACGCGGGCGGCGGTCGAACTGGCGAAGGATTGGCGGTCGGATCGGGCGCTGAGGCGCCTCGACGCCCTGTTGGCGGTCGCCGACAGGTCGGCCTCCCTGGTGATCAGCGGCAACGGCGATGTCATCGAGCCCGAGGCCGGAATCATCGCCATAGGATCCGGCGGCGCCTACGCGCAGGCCGCGGCGAAGGCGCTGCTGGAGAATTCCTCGCTGGACGCGGAAACTATTGTCGTCAGGAGTCTGGCCATCGCTGCGGACATCTGCGTTTACACCAACCATCAAACCACCATCGAGACATTGACCACCGTATGAGCACCATGGCGCCGCCCCAAATCGTTCGCGAACTGGACAAGCACATCATCGGACAGGACGATGCCAAGAGAGCGGTCGCCATCGCTCTCAGGAACCGATGGCGCCGCATGCAGCTACCCGAGGACCTGCGCGACGAGGTAACGCCCAAGAACATCCTGATGATCGGACCCACCGGCGTAGGCAAGACGGAGATCGCCCGCCGGCTCGCCAAGCTGGCCAACGCCCCGTTCATCAAGGTCGAGGCGACCAAGTTCACCGAGGTCGGCTACGTCGGCCGGGACGTCGAGTCCATCGTCCGCGACCTTGCCGACGTCGCCGTGAAGATGCTGCGCGAAGGGCAACTGGAAAGGGTCCGGGATCGGGCCGACGATGCCGCCGAGGATCGCGTGCTCGACGCGCTTCTGCCCTCGGCGCGCGGGAACGCCGACCAGCTCGGCATCAGCGAATCCGATACCCGCCAGATTTTCCGAAAACGGCTGCGCGAAGGAGCGCTCGACGACCGCGAGGTGGAGATCGAACTGGACGCCGTGCCGATCGGCGTGGAGATCATGGCGCCGCCGGGCATGGAGGAGATGACCAACCAGCTGCAGGACATGTTTTCGAACGTCGCCGGCGGCCGCAAGAAAAGCGTGCGTCTGAAGGTCAGGGACGCGCTGCGGCGCCTGCGCGAGGAAGAAGCCTTCAAGCTGATCAACGAGGAGGAGATCAAGACGCAGGCGATCGAGGCCGTCGAGCAGACCGGGATCGTCTTCATCGACGAACTCGACAAGGTGGCCCGACGCTCCGAGACTGTCGGCGCCGACGTATCCCGGGAAGGCGTGCAGCGCGACCTGCTGCCGCTGATCGAAGGCTGCACGGTATCCACCAAGTACGGCATGGTGCGCACCGATCACATTCTCTTCATCGCCTCCGGCGCGTTCCATCTCTCCAAACCGTCCGACCTGATACCGGAACTGCAGGGACGGCTGCCTATCCGCGTGGAACTGGCGGCGCTGGATCCCGAGGACTTCAGGCGCATCCTGCAGGAGCCTCACGCGTCCCTGACCGAGCAGTATCGCGCCCTCCTCGAGACGGAAGGCGTATCGCTCGATTTCACGGAAGACGCGGTGACCCGGATCGCGGAGATCTCCTGGCAGATCAACGAGCATACCGAGAATATCGGCGCACGCAGGCTTCACACCGTGCTGGAGCGCCTGCTTGACGAGGTCTCTTTCGAGGCCGCGGGTTGCGAAGGCCGCAAAGCGCAGACAAGAGTGCGGATAGATGCCGAGTACGTCGACTCACGCCTCGCCGACATCGCGGAGGACCGCGATCTCTCGCGCTATATCCTCTGAGTCCCGTGAACATGTTGTGAACACGTTGTGAACCCCCTGTGAACCCCCTCGCCGTCACCTACCACCGCGACTCGCGCACCCTGGAACTCGACTACGGCGACACGACGGCCGTGCTGAGCGCGGAGCTGTTGCGCGTATTCTCGCCGTCCGCCGAGGTTCGAGGCCACTCCGAAGCCGAACGCGTCCTGCAGACCGGCAAGAAACACGTCGGCATCAAGGAGATGGAAGCCGTAGGCAACTACGCGATACGCATTGTTTTCGACGACGGGCACGACACGGGCATCTATTCCTGGGACTTCCTCAAGGAACTGTACGACCGGCGCGATGCGTACTGGCGCGATTACCTGACCGAACTGAAGCAGGCCAATGCTTCCAGGTTGCCGACAATTCCCATCGGTCACTGGACGCCGCCGCCTAGACCGTGAAACCTGAAAACTCGCCCGCGAACGGGCCGGCGACGGTCGAATTCGGCGTCGAACCCGTGACCCCAAGCGAGAAAACCGCCCGGGTCGCAGGCGTCTTCCACACGGTCGCCCAACGCTATGACGCCATGAACGACATCATGTCCGTCGGCCTGCACCGGGTATTGAAACGCATTGCCGTCGACAGCCTCGCCTTGCGTCCCGGTCAACGCGTCCTCGACCTGGCGGCCGGAACGGGTGACATGGCGCGGCTGATTTCGCCCATCGCGGCTTCGACGGGACAGGTCGTCCTGTGCGACATCAATGCCAGCATGCTGGCCATGGGCCGAGACCGCATGCTGGACGCCGGCCTTGCCAACGTCGTCCCGGCGCGCGCCGACGCCGAGTCGCTGCCCTTTCCGTCGGCCACCTTCGACCGCGTGGTCATCGCCTTCGGTTTGCGCAACGTCACGGACAAGGAACGGTCATTGAGCGAGATGTACCGGGTACTGCGTCCGGGCGGGCGGCTGCTGGTGCTCGAGTTCTCGACTCCCCGCAGCGCTTGGTTGCGCGGCGCCTATCGCGCATTCCAGAGCCTGTGGCCGCTGGCCGGCCATGTCGTGGTCGGCGACGCCGCGCCGTATCGCTACCTGGTCGACTCCATAGAAACCCATCCGAACCAGGCGGCTCTCTCGCTGATGATCCGTGACGCCGGATTCACCGATGTGCGGGCGGACGACCTGTTGGGCGGCGTGGTGGCGATTCACGCCGGCGCAAAGCCGAACGCCGCCGCGCACGGCGGAACATGAGCCGCATACGCCGATTTTTGCGGATCGTCTGGACCATCGCCAAGTACCGGCTCGACGAAGTCGCGCGATCCATCGCCCCGGAAAGCCGGCTGGCGAGGCTGTCGCCGCTCGCCCTGCTGCCCAAACCCACGCGTTCCGCCGCCGAGCGGCTGCGCCTCGCGATCGAAGACCTCGGACCCATCTTCGTCAAGTTCGGCCAGATCCTCTCGACCCGCCGCGACCTGCTGCCCGCGGATTACGCCGACGAACTCGCGAGGCTCCAGGACCGCGTGCCGCCGTTTCCCGCGCAGGCCGCGATAGCGCGCATCGAGTCGCGCGAAGGCAAGCCGATCGGAGAGGTATTTTCCACGTTCGACGAAGAACCCATCGCCTCCGCGTCCCTGGCGCAGGTGCATGCGGCAACGCTTTCCGACGGCTTCGATGTGGTCGTCAAGGTGCTGCGGCCCGACATCGAAACCGCCATCGCGAAGGACCTCAAGCTCCTGTACGGAATCGCGGCGTTGCTTGAACGCTTTTCCCGCGATGCGCGCAGGCTGCGATTGAAGGAGGTGGTCGCCGACTACGAGCGAACCGTTTTCGATGAACTGAACCTGCTGCTCGAGGCCGCCAACACGGCGACGCTCCGGCGCAACTTTGCCGATTCGCCATTGTTGTACGCGCCGAGAGTGCACTGGCGGCACTGCCATGAAGATGTGTTCGTGGTCGAACGGGTGGAAGGAGTGCCGATCGCCGATGTCGCCGGATTGACAGCGCGCGGGACCGATATGGAGAAACTCGCGGCCCGCGGCGTCGAGACCTTCTTCACGCAGGTGTTCGAACACAACTTCTTCCACGCGGACATGCACCCCGGCAACATTTTCGTCGATGTCTCCGACCCGGCGAATCCGAGCTATATCGCAGTCGATTGCGCCGTCATCGGACGCCTGTCCGAGGAGGATCAGGCCTACCTGGCAAAGAATCTCGTCGCCTTCTTCCACCAAGACTACGCGCGAGTGGCGAGACTGCATGTCGAATCGGGGTGGGTCCCGCCCGGCACCGATGTCGGCGAGTTCGAGGCCGTGATACGTCAGCTCTGCGAACCCATATTCGAACGGCCCCTGAAGGAAATTTCCTTCGGCAACTTTCTCGTCGCCCTGTTCCGCGCCGCGCGGCGTTTCGACATGGAGGTCCAACCGCAACTCGTGCTGCTGCAGAAAACGCTGCTGAACATCGAGGGCCTCGGACGCCAGCTCTACCCGGACCTCGACCTCTGGACCACCGCCAAGCCCTTCATGGAACGCTGGATCGAAGCGCGCTACGGACCGGTGGGCGCGTTGCGACGACTCGCGGATCGGCTGCCCGACCTGCTCGAGCAACTGCCGCAACTTCCGGATCTGCTGCTGGGCGCGCAGGCGCGCATCAGGGATCTGGACCGCCTGGCGGCGCAACAACGCGACCTGATCGACGATGCGGCCGAGGCGCTCGGCAGCCGTCGGCGCAGCAATCGCCGGCGCCGCGCCGCGGGCGCAACGCTCGCCCTCGTTGGCCTGGTCCTGCTCTGGACGCCGATCACCAACGCCCTCAGCGCCGGCGAGTTGTCGGCGCCCGTCCTGGGCGTTGTCATGCTCACGCTGGGCGCGGTGCTCGCGTTGCGCAACTGAATCGCGGCGCGCCGGAATCCTGTTCGTCGGGTATCGGTTCATCCATGGCACAGGTCGGCGCGCACCCTCCATCGCGGACGCATCGCGGCCATGCGTGCGCCAATCGCCCGTCTTGACGCCTCCGGCGGGCGGGCGCATAGTCCTTTTCCATGGCTGTTTCGTTCGACACGTTGGCGGCTGCCGAAGCCATGGAATCCGCTGGCGTGGAACGGCGTCAGGCCCGGGTCATCGCCGCGCAAATGCACGCCGCCGCCAGCGCTGGCGAGGCGGTCACCCGACCCGAACTCGAAGCGGCGCTCGCCGCGCTCAAGACGGAACTGCTCGACCGCATCGCCGAAAGCGAGCGCAGACTCGTCGACCGCATCGCCGAGAGCGAGAGCGGACTCGTCGACCGCATCGCCGGAAGCGAGCGCGGACTTGTCGACCGCATCGCCGAAAGCGAGCGGCGCATGTCCGCGTTGCTCTGGCGGCTGTTCGGCGCCATGGTCGCGGTCGTGGGCGCGGCGGTGGCGGTGCTCAAGTACCTGCCTTGAGATTCGTACCCGACGCGGGCATCGGCCGACCGATCAAGTGATGGTGAGCATCGTCGTGATTCTGTCCCGGCCGAAGCGACGGTGATTCTTGCCGATACCTCTGTCGTGCCGCCGCAGCGTCTCGCGGAGGACCGCCACCCACCCTCTTCGCTATGCAGCGACACGCTGGTCGCCGGAAGATCGCTTCGCCCCTTTGCCGCGGCTTGTAGATCGCCAAGCGATGCGCGACATGGGGCGCTTCGCACGTCGCGTCCGTCAGCGCCTCGGGCTGATCCAGGATCAGGTTCGCAAGGCGCATCGAAGCGCCTCTCACGAGCGTCGGTTCGATTCGTCTTTCCCCGGACGGGTATCCGCGTCGAGAACGCACTCGCCCCGAAAATAGGCCCACGCTTCGCACTGCGCGCCGTTGCTGTCGTTGATGCACAGACTGCTGACCGGAACGCCGTCTTCCCGCACGAATTCGAGCCTGTGCCCGACCGCCACGCAATGCACGTCCGCGGGGTCGGCATTCGCGCCACTTCGCTGGCGCGATCCGTCTCCGCGTCGCGGCGTTCCCCGGGGGAATCCGCGCCTGAAGTATCGACATCGACCGTCGAATCCACCATGTCCGGCCCGTTTTCGCCGGCAGGCGCCGCGCCGCCGCACGAAACGAGATGGATGGCCAAGAACGCCGCGCAGACCAAGGCCGGAGACCGCCAACCCTGTTTCATCGAGGCATCGTCCCGGATTCGCGGAACGGACCCACGACTACGTCGGACGAGACATTCCGCTCGGAAAAGATCGCGCCGCCACCGCTCCGGTCCGAGCGGGTCGCCACGGTTTGCGGACTGAGCGGATAGCGCTTGCGCTTCAGCGCCGTATCCCTGTCCGCCGGGGCATCCAGGAACACGACCCGGCGCGCGCCTTCCTCATTCTCCGTGATCTCGACCCTTCGCGTCAGGGCCAGCGGAGGGGTCCTCCCGTTGTGCGTTGCGGTCCGCAAGAACGAATTGGCATAAGGCCATGTCCCGCTCCGCAACGGCTTGGATGAATGCATCGTTGGCGGACTTGAGCTTGCGGCGCGCGACGCCGACCCTCATCCGCCCGATATCTTCGTGAGAGCATCCCTCAGACGGTCATCGAAGTAGTGGATGCGACTGCGAATGCGCAGAATGTTGTCCCGCGCGGGCCGTTGGATGTTCTGCCGGTAGGCCCGATATATGACCCAGGCCGCGAAGCTCTCCGCGAAATCCTCGCCCTCCGAAGTCGCCGCATAGTCGGAAATGTAAGCGCCCCCGTCCTTCTCGACGGCCGCCCGCCAAGCGCTCTCGTTCCACCAGTCGGGTGTGCCGTACCAAAGCGCGTGACCAAGTTCGTGCAGTACCAGTTCCTCGAACTCCGGCGCGAGCTCCGCCTGATCTCCAAGGTAGGTCGTGTAGTGCGACTCCGGCATGGCGATGTTGTGCGCGGCGTCGCCAACCCATCCGCAGCCCGTATGTCGAATTGAACGATTGCAGTAGCGCGGGAAGTAGCCACCCGTCTCGTCGTCTCGAATCATCAGATCGTAAGGGATGATGAGGCGCAGGAATCTCGGCCATTGCGCGTACATCAGGCCGACGCGCTCGGCGTATGAATCGGTTGTCTCAGACCTCAACCTGGCGGCAAAGACGCCCAGTTGCCGGGTCGCATCCATCGTGGCCACCTGATAGCGCCCATAGCCCCAACCTCCATCTTCCTGGCGTTCCAGAAAAAGCTGCTCGATGGTGAACGGGACCGAAGGAGTCGTGCTGGTGATTGCCCGTGACCAGCTGCACGGGTCTTCGTGATCGTAGTAGAGGCTGACGCCCGCACAGGCTTCGTTGGCCTGGGGAACGGTTGACATCCAGCGTTGATCCGGACCAGACGCGAGGACGGTCATCGACGCCAGCATGGCGATGAGGGACAGGGATTTCATAGACGGTTTCGCAAGGCTATCACTTCCGACAGGCTCCGTCTTGACGCCTCCTACCGGCGGGCGCATAGTCCCTCTCATGGCTGTTTCGTTCGACACGTTGGCGGCTGCCGAAGCCATGGAATCCGCTGGCGTGGAACAGCGCCAGGCCCGGGCCATCGCCGCGCAAATGCACGCCGCCGCCAGCGCCGACGAGGCGGTCACCCGACCCGAACTCGAAGCGGCGCTCGCCGCGCTCAAAACGGAATTGCTCGACCGCATCGCCGAGAGCGAGCGCGGACTCATTGACCGCATCGCCGAAAGCGAGCGTCGCATGTCCGCGTTGCTCTGGCGGCTGTTCGGCGCCATGGTGGCGGTCGCGGGCGCGGCGGTCGCGATGCTCAAGTACCTGCCCTGATCAGGACACCTCGAACCCCGCGCAGGGGTCGAGGGATCAAGTATAGTTACCCGCCCGAAACAAGACGGAGGCTCCTGATGTCATTTGGTCCCTGGGAACTCCTGATCATCTTGGCCATCGTGTTGGTGATATTCGGCCCCCGCCGGCTGAAGACCCTCGGCGCGGATCTCGGCAACGCCATCAAGGGTTTTCGTTCCGCGGTGAAACACGAAGAAGACAAGAACGCCGAAGGCGAACCGAAGATCATCGAAGACGACACGCCCCCCAAGTCCCGTCGGCAAGACCAACAGCGGGAACGAAGCCGCTAGCGCTTCCTGTGCCCACGGCTCACTCCTGACTTGAGAGCGTACCGGGACCGCGCGGATGTTCGACATTGGCCTGTTCGAGCTTCTGCTGCTGAGCATCATCGTGCTGCTCGTGATCGGTCCCAGGCGTCTTCCCGAAACCTTGCGGACCCTTGGCCTCTGGACCGGGCGCATGCGCCGCAGTTTTACGCGCGTCAAGACCGAGATCGAACGTGAGATCGGCATGGACGACGTGCGCCGGCAGCTTCACAACGAAGCCATCATGGAGCAGATGAAGGAGATCGAACGCGACGTCGGCGGCGCGATTGACGACGCCAGCATCGGGGCGCCGAACGAACCGCAAAGAGGACCGGAAGAAGAGGAAGAACCGAGAGACACGCTCAGCGCGGAAGGGCCGACGGGAAACCAGGCCGTGGAGCCTTCCGGCCCTGTGAAACCGCCCGACGATCCACCCCGGAAAGCACGCGATGGCGGATGACCAGTCACCGCCCGACGCCGCCGTCGAGGAGCGAAGCGACGCGGCAGAGGCAGAAAAGCCGAAGGATCCGGAGGCCGAACATGACGCCAGGGTCGACGAACACGAGATGCCCTTTCTCGATCATCTCCTCGAGCTGCGCCAACGCCTGTTGCGAAGTATCGTCGCCGTGGCGATCCTGTTCGTACCCAGCTTTATTTTCCGCGACGAGATCTACCACTTCGTATCTGCGCCGCTGACGGCCCTACTGCCCGGCGGCAGCCTGGCCGCGATCGATGTCGCCTCGCCCTTCGTGATGCCCGTCAAACTCGCCGCGTTCACCGCCTTCATCGCGGCGATGCCGTACCTGCTGCACCAGGTCTGGGGTTTTGTCGCGCCGGGCCTCTACCTGCGCGAGAAGAAGTTCGCGTTTCCGCTCCTGGCATCCAGCATCCTGCTGTTCTACGCAGGGATGGTGTTCGCGTACTTCGTGCTGTTCCCGGTCGTGTTCGCGTTCTTCGCGCACGTCGCGCCGGAAGGCGTGACGATGATGACCGACATCAATCGCTACCTGGACTTCGTTCTGAAGATGTTCTTCGCCTTCGGCGTCGCGTTCGAGATACCGGTCGCAACGATTCTGCTGGTGCGCTCGGGCCTCGCGACCGCGGAGGGGATCGCCCGCAAGCGCCCCTATGTCATCGTAGGCTGCTTCTTTGTCGGCATGCTGCTGACCCCGCCGGACCCCGTCACCCAGATCCTGTTGGCCATCCCGGTCTGGATCCTGTTCGAGGTCGGCATCCTGCTGTCGCGATCCACGGGACGGCGGTCAGAGGACGAATAGTCCGACTGTCGCCGGTGTCGCGCCGGCGCTGGCTACTCGACGGGTTTGACCTCGACGGCGGTGGTCTCCGACCGGCCTTCTTCGAGCACCAGGGCTATACCGCCGCTCGGCAGGCCCGCATCTCGCCCCGCCAGGGTCACGTCCCCCACACGACCTTCGAGCGCGTCTCCGAGCACGCGCAGTTCCATCTCGCAGGTCTCACCGAGTTCCCAGTGGAAGTCCGTCTGTGCGATCACGGTCGTGCCGTCCAGTTCGCGAACGAGCTGTAGCGACTGATCGTCCCGGTTCAACAGGAGCGCGTAGTAGCGCCGCATTCCCTGGGCGCGCGCCGCGATACCCACGCGACGCGCCAGGTGCGGCGTGACATCCGCGGCGAGCCGGTAGTCGCGCCACTCGCGCGTGCCATAGAGCATCAGGCCGGTGCCCCGGTTCTGCGTCAGGCGGATCCGCGGTCCCCACCAGGAACCCATGCTTGACAGGCCGTTGACCCAGGCGTTGCGCCACATAGTGCCTCCCGGCGTTCGGGCCAGACGGACGTCGGGCGTACCGCGCCAGCCGAGATGACGCAACACCGCCCGAGCGGAGCCGGTACTGCGTATCTGCAATCCCACCGCGGAAATCGGGTACCCGCCAAGGTCGGGTATCTTCCAGGAAATCTCCGCGGCATCATCCTTGCCTATGGTCACGGGATCGCCGAGGCAAACCTGGAGTTCATCTTCGGCGTCGAAGTGCAGCGCCCTGAGCCGAGCCTCGAATTCGCCTCCCTCGGCCGCGGCGACGCTGGCGAACAGCGTCTGTCCCGGGTTGACCCTCGGCGTCGCCATCAGCGCATAGCCCGCCTTTTCGAAGTACCGCCAGGTAGCCAGGGAGTCGACGAAAACGCTCCGCCACACGTTGGTTTCGCCGCCCTCGACGTCGATGGCCAGGCCGCGGCGGCCGCCGTATTCGATGTTGCCCAGGTTCCCCCGGTCGGACAGGAACCCCTGCAAGGCCCCGGGCATGTCGAAATCGAACTGGGCGGGTCCTCGGGCGGCGGGCAATCCGCGCGCTCTTCGACCCATGTTGGCGAGAGACGCCGCCTCCGTTACCGCGTCCGAAATCGCCCGACCGCCGTCGGCCGTGGGGATGTAGCAGCGATCCGCCACGGGACTCCGCAGGTGTTGCGGCAACCCCTCGACCCCGCAGAGTATTCCCATCAGGCAGGCGAGGTTGCCCGAGTTGCAATCCGTATCCCAACCTGCGGTATTGACGACCTTCATGGCTTCCAGGAAGTCACCGTCCGCGTACAGGAGCCCCATGACGATGAGACCGTGGTTCGGCACCATGTGGCAGCCGCCGCCGTACCGGTCGTATCCGTAGCTCGCCTGGATCTGCCGGAAGCAATGTCGCCAATCGTCCGGGTTTTCGGCATGCCAACGCCGTACATCCCTGATCAGGCCGGCGATGACCGAGTTGTCGGGGACAACATCGAGCGCCGTATCCAACAGTTTGTCGGCATCGCGCTCGATGAACGCCAGCGCCTCCATTGCAGCCAGCGCCCTTGCGCCGTAGACAGCCTCGCCATCGTGGGACACGCGCGCCGCGCGCTCGGCCAGCGCCGCCGCCCTGTGCGGCTCTCCCGGGCACAGCATGGCCCAGCCGTCTATGAATATCTGTGCCCCGATCTGTTCCGAAACCACCTTGCCGTTGGTCGCCGCGGAACCCGATAACGGCGCTTGGACGCCGTTCTGCAATCTCAGGTACGCGGTGTGTTCGGTGGAGTTGCCCAGCCCGCCCCACCAGAGGATTGTCCGGTTCTCGATGATGTAGTTGAGCCAGGACTGGCCGATGTCCCTGGCGGCAATGTCGAACGAGTCGCCGTAATCCTCGAAAGCGCGAACAAAGGTCAACGTCCCGCTGATGTCGTCGTCGGTAACGAGTAGCCGTTGGCCCAGGCGCTCGTGAACATAGTCCGTGATTTCGCCGAGTTCGCGCTCGATGCGCTCGTTGGTCCATCCTTCGAACGGTCTTCCCAGGTACACCCCGATCAGTTTTCCGAGCACGCCCGCGTATACCCGCTCGGCATAGTCCTCCGGCAGTTCACCGATCGGCGTCTGGCTTTCCGAGTCCATCATCGGCATCCCCTCGTGTTTCAACGGTCGCAGCGGCGCGCGGCATTCATACCGCTGTCGCCGGTTACATCGCAAGCAGAATCGTCACCGGCCCGTCGTTGACCAGGCTGACCCGCATGTCGGCACCGAAGACGCCGGTTGCGACATGGCTCCAGCGCCGCCTGATCGCCGCGACATAGCGGTCGTACAGGGCCCGTGCCTTCTCCGGTTCCGCCGCGTGTCCAAAGCTCGGCCGATTGCCTCGGGAAGTATCCGCCGCAAGGGTGAACTGCGAGACGATCAGCACGCTGCCGTCAACGTCCATGACCGAACGGTTCATCGGCTTCGAAGCATCCGCGAAGACGCGCAGGGCAAGGGTCTTCGCGGCCAGCTTTTCCGCCTGCGCTTCGGTGTCATCGCGAAACACGCCCAGGAACACGAGCAGCCCCCGATCGATGCGCGCCACGGTTTCGCCGCCGATGTCCACCGACGCCCCGGCAACGCGTTGACACAAGGCCCTCACGGGACGCGCGACGCGACCGTTCCCGCCGCGACCAGAAGCGGCAACACCGCGTTGCGGCGTCCCTCAAGCAAACACCGACCAACGGCGAACGCGCCCGGGCGACGGGCTACAATATGCGGCATGAAGAAAGCCATAGCGCTCATCTCCGGCGGACTTGACTCCATGTTGGCGGCAAAGGTCGTCCAGGAGCAAGGGGTACACGTCGAGGGGCTGAATTTCTACACCGGTTTCTGCGTGGAGGGCCACACCCACGCGATCCGCGAGAAACGCCGCGCCAGACCGCGCCGGAACAATGCGCTATGGGTCGCGGAACAGCTCGGCATCAAGCTGCACATCATCGATGTGTCCGCCGAGTACAAGGACATCGTGATCAATCCGAAGTACGGCTACGGCCAGAACCTGAACCCGTGCCTCGATTGCAAGATCTTCATGGTCAACAAGGCTCTGACATGGGGCCGGGGCGACCGCGGTTTCGATTTCGTCCTGACCGGCGAGGTGATCGGCCAGCGCCCGAAGTCGCAGCGCAAGCAGACCATGCCGCTCATCGCGCGCGAATCCGGCGCCGACGATCTCCTGCTGCGGCCGCTATGCGCGAAGAACCTGACGCCGACGAGACCCGAACGGGAAGGCTGGGTGGATCGCGAAGCGCTTTATGGGTTCCACGGCCGCAACAGGAAGCCGCAAATGGCGCTGGCGGAGTCGTTCGGCTTTTCGGACTACGCGCAACCCGCGGGCGGCTGCTGCTTCCTGACGGACGCCCAGTACGCGTCCAAGTTGCGGGACCTGTGGGACGCCCGCGGCGCGCGGGACTACGAACTCGACGACGTCATGCTGCTCAAGGTGGGACGCCACATCCGCCCCGCAAGCCACTACAAGCTGATCGTCGGACGCGAAGAAGGCGAGAACCAATACCTCGAAGGCTACCGCAAACGCTTTCTGCACCTGCGGACAGCCGCATTCCCCGGACCGCTGGCGCTGATCGACGGCGCCCCCGGGCGCCGCGACGTGACGCTCGCGGCGCGCATACTGGCTCGCTATAGCCGGGGCCGAACCGCCCCGCGCGTCGACGTGAGCGCCCACCACGTCAACGGCGTGGTGGAAATGCTGAACGTCGAACCGTTGCCGCCAACGGAATTGCCCGCATCCTGGCATGTATGACCGCAAGGCATACTGAGGTTCCTCTCGCGCAGGGCAACCGTCACCGGCTGGATGTCCGGGGCCTGCTGTGTCCCCTGCCGGTCATTCGCACCCAAGAGCGCGTTGCAACCCTGGCGACGGGGACGTTGCTGGATATCCTGGCGACCGACCCGGGGGTGTTGCAGGACATTCCCGCATGGTGCCGGGTTCACGGTCACGCCCTGATCGCGACCGAACGCGACGGCGCGTGTATTCGCATCACCATCGAAGTGTGCGAGACTTGAATCTGGCGGCGATGCGAGCGCACTGATATGGTGCGTTGTCTTGGGGCGTGCACCACGGCGGACATCACCCTGGTCGACGAACGTGCCGCCAGAAGGCAATTCGGGAAGCATGCGCGCCTGTTTTGTGCGCGATCTGCCGTAAGTTGGCCAAAACGCCGCATGGCACTGATATTGCTTAGCGCTTAGGGACCAACAGAAGCAGTCGAGTTCCTTGGAGCCCAGGTTCGCCAGCGGCGTCACGGAGCGGAAAACCGGCGCGCCGTCTCAAGGGCAAGACAAGGGCAAGAATCGAAGGCTTCGCGAAGTCAAACAACTGCAAACAACGGAGCGGAATCCGAAATGGCGGAAAACACGTTAAAACTGATCAGCGACAACGATGCGAAGTGGGTGGACCTGCGATTTACCGACCCCAGAGGCAAGGAACAACACACGACCATCCCGGCAGGCCGACTGGACGCGGAAGCTTTCGCGGACGGCATCATGTTCGATGGCTCGTCCGTCTCCGGATGGAAGAGCATCAACGAGTCGGACATGATGCTCATGCCCGACGATTCAACCCCCGTGGTCGATCCCTTCCGCGATGAAACGACCGTGAATGTGCGCTGCGACATCATCGAACCGACGACCATGCAGCCATACGGACGGGACCCGCGTTCGACCGCAAGGCTGGCCGAGCAGTACCTCATCTCTACCGGCATCGGCGATGAAGCCTATTTCGGTCCGGAGGCCGAATTCTTCGTCTTCGACGATGTCCGTTGGAAGGTCGGCATGTCGGGCTGCTCCTACGCCATATCCGCAGAGGAAGCCGCCTGGGAGTCCGACGCCGAGTTCGAGGGCGGCAACCTCGGGCACCGGCCAAAGGTCAAGGGCGGATACTTTCCCGTACCGCCGGTCGATTCCGGAGCGGACCTGCGCAGCGCGATGTGCAGCGCCATGCAGGCCATGGGGCTCGAGATCGAGGTGCACCACCACGAGGTGGGCACCGCTGGCCAGGGCGAGATCGGCGCACGGTTCAATACGCTGGTCAAGAAAGCGGACGAGCTGCAGATCTACAAGTACTGCGTCCACAACGTCGCGCAGGCCTACGGCAAGACGGCAACGTTCATGCCGAAACCGCTGGTGGGTGACAACGGCAACGGCATGCATGTGCACCAGTCCATTTCCAAGGGCGGCGAGAACGTCTTTTTCGGCGACGGCTACGCCGGCCTGTCCGAGACAGCGCTCTATTACATCGGCGGCATCATGAAGCACGCCAAGGCGTTCAACGCTTTCACCAACGCGACCACCAACTCCTACAAGCGCCTGGTGCCCGGTTTCGAAGCCCCGGTCCTGCTCGCCTATTCGGCGCGCAACCGTTCCGCCGGCGTCCGTATTCCCTATGTGCAGGGGGGCAACCCGCGCGCCTATCGCACCGAGGTCCGATTCCCCGACTCGGCCGGCAATCCGTACCTGACCTTCGCGGCCATGCTGATGGCGGGCATCGACGGCATTCAGAACAAGATTCACCCCGGCGACCCGTTCGACAAGGATCTCTACGACCTGGCCCCGGAAGAACTCGAAGGCGTCCCCACCGTGTGCGCATCGCTGGAAGAAGCGCTCGCGGCCCTCGATGCCGACCGCGGCTTCCTGACGGCCGGCGGCGTCTTCAGCGACGATCAGATAGACGGTTACATCGAGCTCAAGGAGGAAGAAGTGGCGATGCTGCGCATGACCACGCATCCCGCCGAGTTCCAGTTGTACTATTCCGTCTAGGATCCCAAGCGAACTGCGGTGGCGGCGCGAGGCCGCCATCGCGGTTTGCGGCCCGGTGTCGTGACGCGACGCCAGCCCGCATGTTGCATCAAGGGCCGCGATGATCGCGCAGGATTTTTTTCGCGTGCGGGTGCTCGCGAGCGGAAACATAGCCACCGCTTATGGTGGAGCGAGCATGTGCCCGCAGGCGGAAAAAAGACCAGCGAGGGCGCG
>CAZFGB010000131.1:0-8811 GCA_964518405.1 uncultured Pseudomonadales bacterium
TGTAGCTGCGAGGGATTTTTGGTTCCTGGCGAGGCGCGACGACGCCGTGTGGCAGGCACCACACAAGGAGGAGCAACAAAGTCCAGGGGGCAAAAAGACCCGCAGATACCCGCAGATTTGGGCTTGACGGAGCACTAGAACACCTTCTGGAATACGGCGAGGAAACTGATTCCGGCGACCACCATCGCACCCAACCTGATGGTCATGCGCTGTTCGAGGGCGGCCAGATCGGTTTTCGAGGCCATCGACTCCAGTGCGGCATCGATTTTTGAAGCCATCGACTCCAGTGCGGCGTCTAGGTCAGCCCTGGTCATCGTGGGCCGAAGGGCCAGTTCGAGATCGGCCTTGGAGACCATCGGCTCGAGCGCGGCGTCGAGGTCGGCCCTGGTCATCATGGGCTGAAGGGCCAGTTCGAGATCGGTCTTTGACGCCAGACTTTCGCCCATCGCGGTACCGACTGTTTCAACCACCGCCTCGGCTTGGGGATCGCTGAAGCCGGCGACCTTCAGTGCTTTCACTGCCTTGTGCGTGTCGAATTCGCGCGGGACCATGGCCGGATTCTAACATCGGACTCGCGTTCGCCGGGACGGCGAATCACGCTGTTTCCCGTAGGTCGAAAGCCACGCGCTCCGGCAGCATTTTTTCAATTCCATCGCAGCCAGACGAATCACCTTGCGCTATTTGACCGCCCTTCTTCCATGCCGTTCATTCGCTGGATCTCGGCGAATTCCCGGTACAGACCGTTTTCGCGCAGCAGGGAGTCGTGGCTGCCTTCGGCGACGACTCGGCCTTGCTCCAGAACCACGATGCGGTCCGCTACGGCGGCCGTGGACAGCCGATGGGCGACGATCAGGACGGTGCATCGCCCCTTTAGCCCGGCCAGCGTGAGGCAGATTGTTTCCTCGCTTTGCGCGTCGAGAGAGCTGGTCGGCTCGTCCATCAGCAGGATTCGCGGCGAGGTAAGGAGGGCTCGCGCGATCGCGAGGCGTTGCAGTTCGCCGCCCGAGAGACCCTGTCCATCTTCTCCGAGGCGCGTGCCCAGGCCGTTCTCCAGCGCTTCGACGAACTCCAGGGCGTTCGCGCTGTCAAGCGCGCCTCGGACTTTGTCGTCGCTCGCATCCTGTGCGCCGTAGAGGACGTTGTCGCGGATCGAGCCTGCGAACAGGACCGGATTTTGCGGAACGAACCCGACTTGTCCGCGCAACGTCGCAGGCGACAGCCGGCGCGCATCCACGCCGCTCACCGAAACCACGCCTTGCGTTGGATCGTAGAATCGTTGCACCAGGTCGAGAACGGAACTCTTTCCGGCGCCGGACGGTCCCACCAGGGCAACCATCTCTCCCGGCGCCACGCGGAAGTCGACACCGTTCAACGCAGCCTCGCCGCTTCCCGAGGAATAGCGCAGGGAGACGTTGTCGAACGCGATGGCGCCGGGTTGGGTTGGGGTCTCGGGCCGCACCGGTTCGGCCAGCACGGAGTTCACTGTCAACAGCTCGAGCAACCTCTCCGCGGCGCCGGCGGCGCGTTGTATGTCCGTCCAGACCTCGCTGATCGCGCCGGCGGCGCCGGCGACGACAAGGGCGTAGAAGACGAACGCGATCAACTCTCCGGCCGTGGTTCGACCGGCGATCACGTCGTTGCCTCCCACCCAGAGCATGGCGGCGATGGCCGCCGGAGTCAGCACCATGACGGACGCGATCAGCACGGCGCGTTGTCGAATTCGCCGAACCGCGACTTCGAAAGCGCTGGTCACGCGCCCTGCGAACGCCTCGATGTCGCGGGACTCGTGCGTAAATGCCTGCACGACCTTGATGTGGCGCAGCGATTCCCCCGCGTAGCTGCCGACGCTGGCGATGGCGGTTTGACTCGTGCGCGACAGCCGCCGAACGCGGCGACCGAACAGGACGATGGGGGAGATGACGACCGGCGCGGTCGCGAGAACGATCGCCGAGAGCTTCGGGTTGGTGACGAACAGCATCATGACGCCGCCGACAAGGATCAGGCCGTTGCGCAAGGCGATGGACGCTGAGGCGCCGAGGACCGTCTGCAGCAGCGTCGTATCCGTTGTGATTCGCGACATGATCTCGGTGGGTCGATTGGTCTCGAAGAAACCGGGATGCATGCGAACCAGGTTGGCGTAGACGGCTTTCCGGATATCCGCGCTGACCCGTTCTCCAACCCAGGATATGAAGTAGAAACGCGCATAGGTGCCCGCCGCGAGCACCAGGACCAGCGAGGCGAAAACAGCGATGCTCACCATGAGCACGTCGGTGGTGCGCACCGCCAGCGCTTCGTCGATCAGAAGTCTGAGGCCCTGGCCGACCGACAGCGTCACGGAAGCGGTTGCGATCAGGGCGATCGCCGCCGCGATCAACTGCCGCAAGTACGGGCGCAGGAACCCGAGCATCCGTTTCAGACTGGCGACGTCGCGGCTCGTCTGGCGTTCGGTGAGTTCGAGCATGGCGGTGATTCTGTATCCGTTGGGCGATGGAATCTAACCGGGCGCGTCGAACAGGCGGACGTTGATCACGCTGTCG
The DNA here is from genome assembly GCA_964518405.1 of uncultured Pseudomonadales bacterium. GTDB lineage: Bacteria > Pseudomonadota > Gammaproteobacteria > Pseudomonadales > Azotimanducaceae > VXNE01. Next base: position 2,538 of record CAZFGB010000131.1, read on the forward strand.
ATGGCTTCGATTCGCTCGATCATCTTCGGTGTCGGCGGTTGCTCGACATCGATCAGGTTGTAGGCGACGTTCCCGCGGCTCTTGTTGATCATGTCGATGACGTTGACGTTGTCGTCCGCAAGCACGGACAGAACCTGTCCGAGGGCGCCGGCCACGTTGCGATTCGCTACCGCCAGGCGATATCCGAAGCTGAGTTCGAGGTTGACGTCGGGGAAGTTGACCGAGTTCCTGATGTTGCCGAAGCTCAGGAACTCCCGCAGTTGCTCCGCCGCCATGACCGCGCAGTTCTCCTCGGCCTCGACAGTGCTCGCGCCGAGATGCGGCGTTGCGTGGGCGTTCGGATGCATCGCAAGCGTTGTGCTGGGGAAATCGGAAAAGTATGCGGCAAGCGTCCCGTCGGCCAATGCGTTTCCGACGGCTTCTTCGTCGACGACTTCCTGGCGCGCGAAGTTGAGCAGTACGGCCCCGCGCCGGAACGCGCGCAGCGCGTCGGCATTGATCAGCCCTTGCGTGGTCGACAACGAAGGGACGTGTACGGTGACGTAATCCGACTGGCCGAACAGGCTTCGCGCGTCTTCCATGCGTTGTATTTCACTCGGCAGGCGCCAAGCCGCGTCGACGGAGAGGTCCGGGTCGTATCCGACCACGCGCATGCCGAGATCGAGTCCGGCGCGCGCGACCTGCGAGCCGATCGCGCCGAGACCGAGGACGCCCAACGTTCGGGCGAACAGTTCGCGGCCCTTGAAACGTCTCTTCTCGCCTTCCACCAGGTCATGCAGTGTTTCGTTGTCGGCGACGTTCGAGAGGGTCTTCACGTAGTCCATTCCGCCTATCACGTCGCGGGAGCCGAGCAGCAGCGCCGCGAGCGTCAGCTCCTTGACCGAGTTTGCGTTCGCGCCGGGCGTGTTGAAAACCACGACTCCCGCGGCGGTGCAGTCTCCGACCGGAACGTTGTTGACGCCGGCGCCGGCGCGGGCCACCGCCCGGAGCCCGGGACCGAGGTCGGCACGCCGCAGGACATGGCTGCGCAGAAGAATCGCATCCGGGGCGACGACATCCGCGCCCACCCGGAACGCATCGGCCGGAAACAGCTCCAGGCCGCGCGCGGCGATCTGGTTGTAGGTCTTGACTCTGTGCATGGCGGTGACGGGAGTGCGAAGGGGCGCCCCCTCGCGAGAAAGCGGGCGATTAGATCATCGTTTCGGGCGGCTTTTCAATTTTTCAATGCTGCTTCGAGTTCCGCGACAATCAGTCCGGCGCTGTCGGGCGCCTCGAAAGCGTTCAGGCGTTCCCGCCACGCAAGCGCGTCGCGGTGCAGCGCGGTCACCCGGTCGACCAGTACATCGGGAGTCAGGTCGGCTTCCGCCACGACCATGCTGAATCCCGCGGACTCCGCGTAACCGGCGTTCTCGATCTGATCGCCGCGGCTCGCCGATGCCGGCAGCGGGACCAGCAGGTTCGGTTTCCCCAAGACGAGTAGTTCGTACAGGGCGTTCGCCCCGGAGCGCGACACCACCAGGTCCGCCGCCGCGAGGATGTCTCCCCACTCGGCCCCGACGAAATCGCGCTGCTCGTAACCGGCGGTGCCCCGATGAGAGGGATCGATCTTTCCCGCTCCGCACACGTGCAGAACGTCGAAAAAACCCGTCAGCGCCGAAAGGGCTTCTCGGACAACGAGGTTCAGGCGCTCCGCGCCGAGGCTGCCCCCGACGACGGCCAGAATCGGCCGGTCGCCGGTGAAGCCGGCGGCGATCAAGCCCCGCTCGCGATCCCCGGCTACCAGGGAATCGCGCACCGGCGTACCCGTATGGATGACGCGCCGGGCATTGACGCGGGTCGCGTCGAAGCTCACGCACAGTGATGCAATAAGCGGCAGGGTCAGCCGGTTAGCCAGCCCCGGGGAAAGGTCCGACTCGTGAGCCACCACCGGAATGCGCCGGATCCACGCCGCCACCACCACCGGAAACGCAACGAATCCGCCCTTCGAGAAGACCACGTCCGGCCGGATGCGGCCAAGTATCGCGGATGCCCGAAGCACGGAAAGCGGGACGCGAAAGACGTCGACGACATTTTCGAAGGACCAGTACCGGCGCAACTTGCCGGGGCGCACGCCGAAGTAGCTGACGCCGAGCGGTGACACCAGTTGTTCCTCCAGGCCGGAGTCGGAGCCGATATAGGAGATGTTCCATTTCCGGGCCTGCAACGCCTCGATCACCGGCAACGTCGGCACGACGTGACCGGCGCTGCCGCCGCCGGTGACGACCGCCCGGATCAAAGCCCGAGCACCTGTTTCACGAACGGGACGGTAACGCGACGTTGCGCCGACAGCGACTCCGCGTCGATCGTTTCCAGCAGGCGCAACAGGTCTTCCATGCCGCGCCCGGCACGGCGCAGGAGAAACGACACCACGTTCGCATCCAGATCGAAGCCGCGATCCCGAGCCACGCGCCGCAGCACTGCGCTCGCCGCCTGGTCGGTCAACGGGGAAACCTCGAAACACGCTGCGGCGCGCAGGCGGGACGCCAGGTCGGGAAGCGCGAAGCGCAACCGGGTGGGTGGATGTCGCGCCGCCGCCACCAGGACAAGTCCATGCTCGAGCCGGTTGTTGTACAGGCGGAACAACGCCTCCTCGGCAGGCCGATCGCCGATCCAGGCGTGGATGTCATCGATCAGTACGCGGTCAAAGGCCTCATATCCATCGACCGCGGGAATCTCCGTCGCCGGGATGAACGCTCCGCCCGTGTCCTGGGAGACGCCCTGCAGCAAATGGCTCTTCCCGGCACCGGACCGGCCCCAGACCCAGGCGCAATAGAAACCGTCGACGGGCCGGCGCAAGCTTGCCACGAGTTCCGCATTCCCGCCCACGAGGAAGCGACCGAGGGTGAAGCGCTCGCGCAGCGGAAACGCCAGCGGCACCTGCCTGCCCGGACGGCGAACCATTTCGCTACTCCCGTTCCTGGATGGCGCGGCGACCCCAGGTGAAGACGTAGTCGACGCCCGAAGAGACGCCGAGCGTGGCGACGACCACGAACCCCCAGGGATCCAGGACGGCGAACGCGAACGCGGACAGCGGTTCCGCGGCGACCAGCCCGACCAGCACCAGGATCAGCATGGCGATCTGCATCGCCGTGTTCAACTTGCTGATGAAACTCGGGTTCACTTCGACTTTTTCGAATACAAAGCCGCATGCCACCGCTCCGAGCATGATAATGACGTCCCTCGAGATGGCGACGGCGGCAAGCCATAGCGGCACATGACCCTGCCAGACGAGGACCACGAACATCGTGCCGACCAGCAGTTTGTCCGCGAGGGGATCCGCGTACGCGCCGAACGCACTCGACCACGAGAACCGTCGCGCCAGGGCGCCGTCCAGCGCATCGCTCAAGCCCGCCATGGCCAGCAGGACGAGCCCCGCGAGGTAGCGTTCGTCAAGCAGCAGCCAGGCTATCGGTACGATCAGGGCGATGCGTACGAGGGTGATGATGTTCGGAATGCGATGGAGCATCAACCGTCGCCGCGCCACTGCAACGTCAGCGGAAGACCGGACTCGCCTTCCGACCCGTCGGGGCCGAATGCGGGCAGTTCATCGGACAGGGCGGGCAGACGTCGAAAGGCGCCGTCCTTGGACAGGAGCTCGGCAAGGCGCTCCACCGACGACCGGGTGGTGACGCGCAGTGTCAATGACTCGCGCGCCGCCGCGGTCAGATGCACGCGCTCGACGTACTCGAGATTCGAGAGATGACGCATCAGCGCGGCGTAGCGCCGGACAGACCCGGCGCCCCGCACGGCGATCTCGATGTCTGTTGCATCGACGCCGAAAACGGCGAAGCGCTGCATCAGGTCGTCCGCCACCTCGTCCATCGCCTGAACCGCCCCAGCCCCGATGTCCGGGTCGGAATATCCGAGTTGGCGCGGGGCGCCATCGAGCCAGAACTCCCAATCCGTCCGCCAATCGCCGTTGTCGACCGGGGCCGCGCGTCCGACCAGCACCACCTCGGCGTCATATCGGCGCGATGCCCAGTGAAGCGAAAACGCGAACCCGTCCCACACGGCCTGCGGAGAAATCAATTCCCTGTCCTCGAGATCCAGCAACGGCAGCTGAAGCGGTACTCCGCGTTGGCGGCTTCGCTGCCGCAGGCTTTCCGCCAGCCGGTGCTCCGAGTTGCTGTCGAGAACACGGACGCGACCGTCCTCGCGGATGGCGAGCCAGGCCAGGATGCGGGGACGGTCCGCGCTCCAGATGGGGAGCGCGGCATCGGACACCAACTCCTGTATGGCCTTCGGCTCGAAACTCACCTGGAGCCGCTGCTCGCCGTCGTCCCGGGCCTGCACGAAACGGTATTGCACGTAGTACAACTCCGGCGAATTCAGCGCACGGACAATGGGTTGCGACATGGGCACGTTCCTGAGACCGGTCATGCGCGTCAGCATTTCGCGCAAGGCGGTCCGGGCTGCGCGGCGCTGATCGTCCCGGGCCTGGGATGTCGCCGGCACTTCCACGTCGTAGAGCCATTCGACGGTTTCGCCGCGCAGGGGCGTGCCGCCGCATGTCGCCGCCAGGAAGATCGTTGCGACAGGATAGATGCTCCGCCGCCGCCTACCATTGCTCAACCGCGCCGACATTGATCTCTGCCGCTTCACTCGCGACGACGTCTGTTTCATGAACGTGCACCACGGGCGGCGCCTTCGATTTCGCCCGTACCTGCGAGGGGATATCCCCTCGCGCTGCCATTTTCTGCGAGGGACGCCCTCGCGCTTCCTATTTCTGCGAGGGACGCCCTCGGGCTCCCGGCCGAAGGCGCCCGGCGCGGCCCTGCTAGTCGACCACGGAAGTGGAGATTAGGGGATGTTGGCAACAAATAGAACTGCCCGGCCTTGTTGCGGGCCGCGCGGGCATGGCGCGCGCGTCCGCCCCGCGTTGCGAGTCGGTCCCCTGCCTGACCGAGCGCGGGAACCCACGGGATGGGATGCCTTGGCCTGAGGCGTCGGTTCCAGTTCCGATGTTCACGGCGGTCGCGAGGATCGTCTTTCCTCTTCCGTAGCGGCATGGCGCGTGCTACAACTCGGTCAAGCGCACAACCTTTCGGCCGGTTCATGCCAGGACTCACCTATCGAGATGCCGGCGTCGACATCGACGCCGGCAACGAACTCGTCCGCCGCATCGCACCGGCGGCGCGGCGGACCCAAGGAGACGCCTTCCTTGCGGACCTTGGCGGGTTTTCGTCCCTGGCCGCCGTGCCCGGAAAATTTCGCGAACCCGTCATGGTGACGGGGACCGACGGCGTCGGAACGAAACTCAAGCTCGCCATCGAGCATGATCGCCATGACGACATCGGCCAGGATCTCGTCGCGATGTGCGTGAACGATGTGATCGTCTATGGCGCGGAGCCGTTCCTGTTCCTCGACTACTACGCGACAGCGGAACTCGATGTGGATGTGGCGGAGCGGGTGATCGTCGGCATTGCCAAGGGCTGCGAGATCGCGGGTTGCGCGCTTGCCGGAGGCGAGACCGCCGAGATGCCGGGCTTCTATCGGCCGGGCGATTACGATCTCGCTGGTTTCTGCGTTGGTTTCGTCGAACGCGAGGACATCGTCACCGGACAAGACATCGCCGCGGGCGATCGGTTGATCGGCGTCGCTTCAACCGGGCCCCATTCGAACGGATATTCGCTCATCCGCCGGATCGTCAAGGACAGGGGCATCGCCTTGAACGATACGCTTGTCGATCAACTCCTCGCGCCCACCCGGATATATGCGCAACCGGTCGCGGAGGCGCTCCGGGCAGCACCGGTCAACGGCATGGCGCACGTGACCGGTGGAGGCATGGTGGAGAATGTTCCCAGGATGCTGCCGGAGGGTCTGGCAGCAGACATCGATCTCGACAGCTGGGCACGGCCGGCGGTGTTCGGTTGGCTGCAGCAGGCGGGGAGCATCGAGGAGGCCGAAATGCTGCGCACCTTCAATTGCGGGATCGGGTTCGTCCTGTGCGTCGCCCCGGCATTCGAAGACGACATGGTGGACAGTCTGATCCGCGCGGGTGAGGCGGCTTGGGATATCGGTCGCGTCGTCCGGGCGACAGCCGAACCGGAAGCGGGCCATGTGGTCGCGGCCAAGGGAGGATATCGTTTCGGGTGATCAGCCGCCGCGTGGAAGGGTGGCGATTGCGGGCGGATGATCCATGGGCGGCGAGAGGGGCGCTGTCAAGGGGGCCCTGCCCCGCTGCAGGGTGATTGCACGCTGATTGAAGGCGCGGTCTTGTCCGATGGGGCAAGAG
>CAZFGB010000132.1:0-30649 GCA_964518405.1 uncultured Pseudomonadales bacterium
CAGGTTTGTCCTTACGCCACCTAGTGTTCCGTCAAGTCGAAAGATGCGAGTGTAGCTGCGAGGGATTTTTGGTTCCTGGCGAGGCGCGACGACGCCGTGTGGCAGGCACCACACAAGGAGGAGCAACAAAGTCCAGGGGGCAAAAAGACCCGCAGATACCCGCAGATTTGGGCTTGACGGAGCACCAGCTACCCAGACGCCTTTTCCATCTCCAGCGTTCGCAACCGGTGCGGGGCGCAGAACGACCAAGCAAGGAGCGCGACCCGCGCCAACGTGAACAGCCAGCGAAAAGCTCCGACGCGCCGGTCCGCACTTCTTCGGTTCGGCGTCTCAAAAGCCGCATCGCGGATATCGAACCTACGCTGCGCGGCGCGCGCGAACTGCTCGCTAGCTACGGCGTCGAGATGCTCCATGCTCGACTGTGGCGGGCGTCCTCACGCATTCCGCCCTCCGCGCCTATACTGAAACCCCGTCCCGACGAGCGCGCAGCCAATGCTCTGGATAAAAGCGTTTCACCTCATCTTCGTCGTTACCTGGTTCGCAGCCCTGTTCTACCTGCCCAGGCTGTTCGTCTATCACGCGACGGCCACCGACGAACCCGGAATCGAACGATTCAAACTCATGGAACGCCGCCTTTATCGAGGCATCATGACGCCATCCGCCGCGCTCACGGCCGTATTCGGCGTCTGGCTCCTCATCTCCTACTGGGACACCTACGCCGAGGCGGCATGGATGTGGGTCAAGATCGCGGGTGTGCTGGCGCTTTACGCATATCACGGCTTCTGCGGCAGGCTCGTGCGCCAATTCGCCAACGACGAAAATACCAGGAGCGGTACGTTCTTCCGGTGGTTCAATGAAATACCCACCGTCCTGCTGTTCGTTATCGCGATCCTGGTCGTGGTCAAACCATTCTGACAACCATTGAACGAGAGGCCGTCCCTCAAGTGAATCGAAGCGAGTCCGAACGATTTTTCCGCCGCGCCCTGGGGGTCATTCCCGGCGGCGTCAATTCACCCGTGCGCGCCTTCAAGGGCGTCGGAGGTTCCCCGGTCTTCTTTGCTTCGGCGAGCGGCCCGTACCTCGTGGACGTCGACGGCAACCGCTATATCGACTACGTGGCATCCTGGGGACCGATGATTCAGGGCCACGGATTCGAACCGGTCGTACGCGCCATAACGGACCAAGCGGCAGACAGCCTCGGCTTTGGCGCGCCGACGAAACGCGAAACGGAGATGGCCGAGAAGATTGTCGAAACGGTTCCCGGAGTCGACAAGGCAAGGCTCGTCAACTCGGGCACGGAAGCGACGATGTCGGCGATCCGACTTGCGCGAGGCTTCACGTCGCGGGATATCATCATCAAGTTCGACGGGTGCTACCACGGTCACTCGGATTCGCTGCTGGCCAAAGCCGGTAGCGGCGTCCTGACGCTCGGCCTGCCCAATTCTCCCGGCGTGCCCGAATCTGTCGCGCGCCACACGATGACGCTGCCGTTCAACGACCCTCAGGCAGTGCGCGCCGCGTTCGGGCAGTACGGCGACGAGATTGCCGCGGTGATCGTGGAACCCGTCGCGGGAAACATGGGCTGTATCCCGCCCTTGCCGGGATTTCTCGAAACGGTGCGGGAGATCACCGCCGACGCCGGCGCGTTGCTCATCTTCGACGAGGTGATGACCGGATTTCGGGTCGCTCGGGGCGGGGCCGCAGCGCTGTACGGCGTCTCCGCCGACCTGGTCACCCTCGGAAAGGTCATCGGCGGAGGTTTGCCGGTCGGCGCATTCGGAGGACGCGCCGACGTGATGAACCACATCGCTCCGGAAGGCCCGGTGTATCAGGCCGGCACGCTGTCCGGGAACCCCTTGGCGACATCGGCGGGGCTCGCCTTGCTGAATACGCTCGACGACGCCTTCTACGGCCGACTGGAATCGCGAACGAAAGCCCTTGCGGAGGGGCTCGCGAAGCTCGCCAAGCGGCACAATGTGGCCGTACGAATCAACAGCGTCTGCGGTATGTTCAGCATGTTCTTCACGTCCGCCGACCGGGTTGCATCCTTCGAGGACGTCTCTCGCTGCGACGTTGCGCGCTACAACCGCTTCTTCCACGCGATGCTTGACGCTGGCATCTACTTCGCTCCGTCCGCATTCGAATCCGCGTTCGTTTCCGGCGCGCACACCGACGCGGAAATAGACGCCACGCTGGCGGCGGCCGACCGCGCTTTCGCGCAACTGAACTGATGCCCTACGACGTCTACGGTGTCGGCAACGCGCTCGTCGACATGGAGCATTCCGTCGACGACGCATACCTCGTTGACCACGGAGTCGCCAAGGGGCACATGACGCTGGTCGATGAAGCTCGAATGGACATTCTCCTCGAGTCCCTTGACGCGCGTGAAGCGAAACGAATGTGCGGTGGCTCCGCGGCCAACACCGCTTACGCCGTGTCCGGACTTGGCGGTACGAGCTACTATTCGTGTCGAGTCGCCGGCGACGAAGCCGGAGCGTACTTTCTCGCGGAGATAGGCGCTGCCGGAGTGGATACGAACCGGCACGACCCGCATGCTTCCGGCAAGACCGGTCGCTGCCTGGTCCTTGTCACCGCCGATGCGGAGCGCTCGATGAACACCTGCCTCGGCGTTTCCGAAACGCTCGATCCAGGCGACATCAATGCCCAGGCGCTGGCCACCGCCGCTTATCTCTATATCGAGGGTTACCTGTCGTCGTCCGCGTCAGGGCGCGCGGCCGCGGTACATGCCCGGGAGGTGGCCGAGAGTGAAGGCGTCCGCGCGAGCATGACCTTGTCCGACCCCGCCATGGTCGAGTTCCATCGCGACAGCCTGACGACCATGCTCGGCAATGGCGTGCATCAACTCTTCTGCAACGAAGAGGAAGCGCTGGCGTGGACCCGCACGGATCGAATCGACATCGCCGCAAACGAACTCTGCGACATAGCGCCATGCGTGAACATTACGCTCGGCAGCGCCGGATGCCTCGTCGCCACGACTGCGGGCCGCCGTCGGGTGCCGGGATTTCACGTGACCGCGAAGGATACGACCGGGGCAGGCGACATCTACGCCGGAGCCTGTCTGTACGTTCTGACGCAGGGCGGTTCCGCCCAAGCGGCCGCGAGGTTCGCCAACTACGCTGCGGCGCAACTGGTGACCCGCTACGGCGCGCGGCTTGCGCCTGCCGACGCCTATGCGACTCTACGGGACGGGTTCCCGGGCTAGCTAGCAGGCTCGCTGCGGGACCGTCAAAGCACTACCCCAAGCGCCCCGTCCAAGGTGATCTCCCTTGGGGAAACGGTGCATCCATATGCGATCACTTCCACTCCGGCGTCGATCGCGCGGCGCAACGCGCGACCGTACTCGGGATCTATGTCGTCGGCCGGGGCCACGCGGCGGATACCCGTATGCGGGGCGCAGTACAGCAAGACTCCGCGATACCCCATCGAAACACAGCGCGCCAGGGCTTCGACGTGCCTTCTCGCTCGCTCGCTCACGGCGTCCGGAAAAGCTCCAAAGCGGCCGCGCGCGAGCGTGACGCTCTTCACCTCCACGTAAGTCGACGGTTCCTGATCGGCGCCGGTCCGGTACAGACCGAAATCCAGCCTCGCAGGGAGGGATTCATCGTCGCGCCACCCGGCCGGGGCGTCCGGAATCCGGACTTCGCGACGGACGCGTTCGGCCATGAGCTCGACGATCCGTCCGGCAGCAAGCGCCTCCGCGACGACAGCATTGGCCCGCATGGTATTGACGCCGATGCGGTCCCCCGCGCCAGTCTCGACGATCTCCAACGTGTGCGCGTACTTGCGCTCCGGTCGCGACGAGGTGGAGAACCAGACGCGACTGCCCGGCGTATCGCAACCGGTCATGGCGCCGGTGTTCGCGCAGTGCATGGTGACCATGCCCAGACCCGCAACTTCGACATCCGCGAGGAAGCGCTTGTAGCGGCGTATCAGGACGCCCGGCGACAATGGGGGTTCGAATCTCATGCAACGCGCGCCATCGGCTCAATGAAATCGAGAGCAGTGCTCCGCCGGCGCCTTCGGTTTCGAACGCTCTGTTGCGAGGGGTATCCCCTCGCGTACCTTTCTCCTGAGGGGGACACCCTCGCGCACTTTCTCATGCGAGGGACACCCTCGCGCACCCGGGGCTGAAGGCTCTTTACTTGCGAGGGGGATCACCCTCGCGCTCCCCGGCTGAAGGCTCCGGCCCAGCCCCGCTGTACGTGCATGCAACCGCCCGGGCCGTTGGCGCTTCCTGGGGCGTTTGTTGCAAGCAAGTATTGTCCAACCAGTGGTTGATTTGATAGTTTTCGCGCCTTCGCGAATCAGCAGGGTTGAGACCTCGAGGGACCATGCCCGCAAAGAACACGGAAACTCCGTCAGGAACAGGAACCAAGTCACCGCGGCTGCATGCCGCCGGATTCGCCTCGGTCGATGCGCCGTTCGGTAGCTTCACGCCCTACAGCCCGGCGGATGACGAACCTTATATGGGTCCATCGCAACTGGACCATTTCCGCAACATGCTGCTCGATTGGCGACGCCAACTCATGGAGGAAGTTGACCGAACCGTCAACCACATGCAGGACGAAGCGGCCAATTTCCCGGATCCCGCGGACCGCGCGACGCAGGAGGAGGAGTTCAGCATAGAACTCAAAACGCGCGATCGCGAACGCAAGCTGATCAAGAAGATCACCGAGACGCTGGAACGCATCAGTATCGAAGACTACGGCTATTGCGACACCTGCGGCGTCGAGATCGGCCTGCGCCGCTTGGAGGCCCGGCCCACCGCCTCACAGTGCGTCGACTGCAAGGCGCTTTCGGAATTGCGCGAGCGCCAACTTCACGCCTGATCCGTACGCTGGGGAGCGCGAGGGGATACCCCTCGCAAAATGCCCTCCCTGCGGGATGAGAACTGCGGGGTTCGGAAGTTGCTTCAAGGGCCAGAATACGTAGGGCGCTTTGCTCCGACCCCTTCCGGACCACTTCACTTCGGCTCGCTGCTGACCGCCGTCGCAAGCTATCTGGAAGCACGCGTCAAGGGAGGCCAATGGAAGCTGCGCATCGATGACCTCGATGCTCCAAGGGTGGCGCCCGGCGCGGCTGATGAGATTCTCCAAACCCTGGAGCGGCACGGCCTGTGCTGGGATGGCGCAATCTACTACCAGAGCGCGGTCACCGATCAATACGATGCGGCTATCGAGACGCTGGTCCGCCAATCTCTCTGCTTCGATTGCGCGTGCAGCCGCAAGGATCTTGCGGGCCATCTCATTTACCCCGGCACATGTCGGCATCGGCCGCCGCGATCATGTGCCGATGCGGCGATACGGGTTCGCGTCCCGCCGACCGAGTACGCATTCGAAGACGGTCTGGGCGGGCGCTTCGCGCAGCGCCTGTCCGACGATGTCGGCGACTTCGTCATCGTCCGTCGTGACCGGATCGTCGGCTACCAACTCGCGGTTGTCGTCGACGATGGCGCGATGCGTGTTACGGATGTGGTCCGCGGAGCGGACCTGATCGACAATACGCCCCGCCAACTGTTCCTGATTGAACGTCTCGGGCTCGAAACCCCGCGCTACGCCCATGTCCCCGTGATCGCCGAACGCAGTGGCGTCAAGTTGTCGAAACACACGCTTGCCACAGCGGTCGACAATCGCTTCCCGGCGCAGAACCTGCGCTCCGTCCTGGACCTCCTCGGCCATGAGCCGCCGATGATTGGGACCGTGAACGGTCTGCTGGACTGGGCGATCGCGCACTGGCGGCTCGCGGCGGTGCCGCGTGGCACGACGCTGGAGAGCTGGCGAAGTATCTGACCTGTCGCCTTGCGCTCTTCCTCCGAGGGGTGTGTCCCCTCGCGCTTTCCCGGCTGAAGGCTCATTTCTTGCGAGGGATGCCCCGGCGCTGCTCCATTTTGCGAGAGACCCCTTCGGGGGCGTGGGAAGGGCGCGAGCGGGCCGCTTGCGCCAACAAATTTTTCATAGCATCTTGTCGCAATGACGCACATTCTTGTTGTCGAGCCGAACCCCGGACATCGCAAGCAGTTATGCGATTTGCTCGAGAGCAATGGTTATGCCGTCGATCAGGCTGCGCGGTACCCCCAGTCGATCTCTAAAACGTTCCGAGCGATAGTCGCGAACGCCAGCTCACGCACGGGCCTGGCAGTCCCACCGGACTGCAACATCCCGGTCATCGTTATCGCCGACCAGGCGAGCATACGTGCGGCGGTCGACGCCATACGAGAAGGCGCGGCCGATTACCTGCCGCGCAGCTTCGCTCCCGGCGACCTGCTCGGGTCGCTCGAACGCGTCACCGCGCCCGAGGCCGGCGAAACCCCGCAGCCGCCGAGACACGACACTTGGCTCCTGCAGGGTTCCTGTCCCGCCATGCGGGTACTGTTCCAGCAGATTGAGATGGTCGCGCCCAGCGAGTCGACGGTGTTGATCGAGGGCGAACCCGGCACCGGAAAGGAACTCGTCGCCCGCGCGCTGCACGCATCCGGTCGGCGCCGACATGCTCCCCTGATTTCCCTGAACTGCGCCGCCACTCCCTGGTCGCTCATCGAGTCTGAACTCTTCGGCCACGGCCCTTCCAATGCGCCGACGGCCGGACTCCTTCAAACCGCCGATGGAGGCACCCTGTTCCTCAAGGAAGTCGGGGAGTTGCCGCTCTCGACGCAAGACCGCCTCATCCACTTTTTCGGCGAATCGCAAACGCGACAAGAACTTTCGCCCGAAGATCGCGCCGCGTCGGGACATTTGCCCGATGTCCGCATCATCGCGGCAACGCATCGCAGTATCGATCCCTTGGCCGCGAACGGACAGTTCCGCGAAGAGCTTTTCCATCAGCTTAACGCGGTCACACTGACGGTTCCGCCGCTACGGCGGCGCGGCGAGGACATCGTCGAACTCGCGAGCGCCCTGCTGGACCGATACGCCGGCTCGATGAACAAGCCCGGATTGACATTTTCCGACGAGGCGCTCGCCGCGATCGCGGAGTATCACTGGCCTGGTAACCTGAGAGAACTTGAGAACGCCGTCGAACGCGCAGTCATTCTCTGCGGGAACACCGCGATCAGCGCGGAACTCCTCGCCATTGACGCCGGGCGACTGCAGGACGGCAGCCGATTGGATGGCGAACCCGTCGCGCCCGCGAACGACGATCCCGGCGATCACGTTTCCCTGCGGGATTACTTCGTCCGGTTCGTTACCGATAACCAGGACCGTTTCACTGAAACCGAACTGGCTGCAAAGCTCGGAATCAGCCGAAAGAACCTCTGGGAGCGGCGGAAACGCTACAGCATTCCGCGACGGCGAACCCGCACTCGACGGCCGCGCCGGGACTTCGCCTGACGTCGGGTTCGAAACCTCGGACTTCCCCTTTCTTCACCGGCACCCTAACATCCCACAGACAAACCCCGGAAGCGAAAGTTTCTTGAGCGAAACGCCACCTCCAAGGACCGTCAATCCCGAACTCGACCAGAGCGTCTTGTCCGCGAATGCGGTCACGGTAGTCGAAGCGCTACGAGAAGCCGGTTTCGACGCTTACCTCGTCGGCGGCTGCGTGCGGGATCTGCTGCTCGGCGAAACGCCCAAGGACTTCGATGTCGCCACGGACGCCACCCCGGAGGAAGTCAAGGCCGTGTTTCCCCGGGCGCGGCTCGTCGGGCGACGGTTTCGCATAGTTCACGTCCAGTTCCGCGGCGAATTCATCGATGTGTCCACCTTCCGGCGCGACAATCTCGACGAGGACGACCTGACCGACTTCGACGCGAATCAACGCTCGGTGGACGGCGTGATCCTGCGGGACAATGTCTACGGCACGCGAGATGAAGACGCGCTTCGACGCGACTTCACGGTCAATGCCCTCTACTACGATCCGATCAACGATGTGCTTCTGGACTTCAGTGACGGCTTGCGGGACATCGCGGATCGCACGCTTCGAACCATCGGCGATCCGAAAACGCGTTTCCGCGAGGACCCCGTGCGGATCCTGCGGGCGATAAGGTTCGCTGCGAAGCTCGATTTTCGACTCCACGCCGACACCGAACGCGCCATCGAACCGCTCGGCGAGCTATTGACGGCGATATCCCCGTCGCGCCTGTTCGACGAGTTCAACAAGCTGTTCATGCGGGGACACGCCGTTGCCGCGTGGACGCTCATGCGCCGATTCGGCCTCCCCGAAATCCTTTTTCCCTTGTTCGAAGGCGAAGACGATATCGTCCGGGTAGCCTTGAAGAACACCGATGTCCGCATCCGGGAGGACAAGCCGGTGACAAGCGGTTTTCTGCTCGCAGCCATGTGCTGGCCCGAATTCCAACGGCGCAGCGCGCTTTCCGCCACGTCGAAGAATGCCGCGGACGACCGGTTGAAGGCGGCGCACGCCGTCATTGGCGAGCAGGCGCTGACCGTCGCGATTCCCAGGCGCGTGACCTTTTTCATCCGGGACGTGTGGCGCCTGCAGACTCGCCTGGAGCGAAAGACGGTGCGCGGCATTCTCGAACACCCCCGGTTTCGTGCCGCCTACGATTTCCTGGCCATTCGGGCGGAGGCGGGCGAAGCGGACACCGAACTCGTGCAATGGTGGACAGACATCCAAACGAAGCGAGGGATACCGAGCACCTCGGCATCGCAACCGCGAAAGCGTCGACGCCGGCGGTACCGTGGTCGCAGGGCCGCAGATGGTCGCCAGGTTCGTCCCGAATAGTGGTCCGACCCCACTCCCCGACCATGGGTCCGCCCGTCCGGGAACCCTCCAGGCCGGACCATTCGGAGGGGGCGCCGACCCATGAATGCGCGCCACGCTGATTCGGCGGCTTCGCGCCCGACCGAGCCCGAAAGCCGGCTTCCAGGCTACATTGCCATAGAGGGGCCAATCGGCGTCGGCAAGACGACGCTCGCCACGCGGTTGGCCGAATCTTTCGGCTATCCCCTGTTGTTGGAACCGTCCACAGAAAACCCGTTCCTCGACCGGTTCTATAGAGAGGGGCGCCGCCACGCGCTTCCGACGCAACTCTTCTTTCTGCTGCATCGGGCGCAGCAAATCGCCCAGGTGAGAAATGACCTGTTGGGGTCTGTTCTGATCGCCGACTTCCTGATCGAAAAGGACCGGTTGTTCGCGGAACTCAACCTGGACGAGAACGAACTGGAACTCTACGAACGAATCCAGGAAGCCCTGGATCTGGAGCCGCCGTCGCCGGACCTGGTCGTATACCTGCAGGCACCGGTGTCCGTGTTGTTGCGGCGCATCCGTCAGCGCGGGATAGGCTTCGAACAGCAGATGGACGCCAACTACCTGACAGCGCTTTGCGCGGCCTACACCGAGTTCTTCCACTACTACGACCAGGCGCCGCTGCTCATCGTCAACGCCGCGAACGTGGACTTCGGCAACGATCAGCATTTCGACGGCCTGGTCGAGCGCATGGCCGGCATGGAAGGCACGCGCCAGTATTTCAACCCCGATCCAACGTTGTTATAAGCGAGGATTCCGCAATGAGCAGCCAGGGACGTACGGCACCGGTTTCCATCAACACCCTGTCGGCCATGAAGAGGCGCCGGCAGAAGTTCGCCGCGTTGACCGCGTACGACGCCCTGTTCGCCGAAATCATCAGCACGGCGGGCGTCGACGTACTGCTCGTGGGCGACTCCCTGGGGATGGTGTTGCAGGGCCAGGACAGCACCCTGCCCGTGACGCTCGACGACGTCATCTATCACATGCAGTGCGTCAGGACCGGAAACCGGGGCAGCCTCATCATGGCCGACCTGCCCTTCATGACCTACGCGTCGTCCTCGCAATCACTGGAGAGCGCCGCCGCGTTGATGCGCGCCGGCGCGCACATGGTGAAGCTGGAAGGTGGGGCATGGCTCGCCGAGTCTACGCGTCTGCTCAGCGAACGCGGCATCCCGGTCTGCGCGCACATGGGCCTGACGCCGCAATCCATCAACCGCCTGGGCGGTTATCGCGTGCAGGGACGGAACCCCGAACGCGCCAACGAGATCATTGAAGAAGCGACGATACTCGAGGCGGCCGGCGCTTCGGTCCTGCTGCTCGAGTGCGTGCCGGTGTCACTAGCCAAGGCGATTACCGAGCGTCTGGACATTCCCGTCATCGGCATCGGCGCCGGTCCGCATACGGATGGACAGATCATGGTCATGCACGACATGCTGGGGCTGACGCCGCCGTCGATCCGCGTGCCGAAATTCGTCAAGAACTTCCTGCCCGAGAGCAAGTCGGGAATTCGAGGCGCTTTCGAAGCGTACGCAACAGCGGTGAAAGAGGGTACGTTCCCTGCTCCTGAGCACTGTTTCATCTGATCCGCCTGCCGCGCAGGCGCGAAGGTCACGCAGCCAGTGGAGACGGTACGGACAATCCGAAGTCTGAGAGCGGCGCTTAAGGGAACGGCCCGCGTCGGCCTCGTTCCGACGATGGGTAATCTCCACGACGGCCACATGGCGCTTGTCGACGCCTCCGTGGATCGCTGCGAAACGACCGTGGCAAGCATCTTCGTCAATCCGCTGCAATTCGGTCCCAACGAGGACTTCGACAGCTACCCTAGAACGCTGTCCGCCGATACGGCGAAGCTCGGATCGGCGGGCGTTGACCTGATCTTCGCGCCGCCGGTGCATGAGGTGTTTCCTCCGACGAGTCAGATCGTAAAGGTGACGCTGCCGTCGCTTTCCCGGCTCCTTTGCGGACGCAGCCGTCCCGGCCATTTCGACGGCGTCGCCGCGGTCGTAGCCAAGCTGTTCAACATCGTCGGCTCCGACTATGCCTTTTTCGGCGAAAAGGACTGGCAACAGCTCACGCTGATTCAATCGATGGTGCGCTACCTCGATATCCCGACCACCGTCATCGGCGTACCCACCGTGCGCGCTTCGGACGGCCTGGCGTTGTCGAGCCGGAACGGATACCTGTCGGATGCCGAACGCGCCGTCGCGCCCACCCTGTACCGGACACTGTGTTCCCTTCGCGACGCCATCCGCGACGGCGACCGGCGTTATCGCGTCCTCGAGCGACGCGGACGGGATGCCCTCGCCGACGCCGGTTTCGAAGTCGACTACGTCGCGGTGCGCGATGCGATGACGCTGCGAACTCCGCGGGTCGAAAGCGAGCGGCTGCGCATTTTGGCGGCGGCCAGACTCGGCGACGCGCGCCTGATCGACAACATCGACGCCGGGAGCGCGGGGGGCAACCCTTCGCAAGAAATAAGAACCCCAACATGACGTCTCCGCAAGACCTTCGGTCCTGGAATCGCCTCGCGGCCCTCTCCGCGCAGGCCGACCGCAAGTCGGATTCCGCATCCATGCGCCTCGCCGCCGACGGACTGCTGATGGACTTCTCAAGGCAACGGGTGGACCAGGACATCATCGATGCACTGATCGCGCTCGCCCGGGAGAGCGGCGTCGAGTCCGCGATCGAAGGCCTGTTCGAGGGCGCGCTCGTCAACGTCTCGGAAAGTCGCGCGGCCCTGCACACGGCGATACGCGCGCCCCATCGCGAAAGGCCTGAAACGGTCGCCGACGTGATCGAAGCGGAGCTGGCGCGGATGCTGGCTGTGGCGAGGCGCGTGCGGGAGGGTGACTGGCGCGGCGCGACCGGCAAGCCGTTCTCCTCCGCGGTGCACATAGGGATCGGCGGTTCGCGTCTCGGACCGGAACTCGTGGTGAACGCCCTCGGCGGGGATTTCGACATTCGCTTCCTCTCGAACGTCGATGGAAACGCCGCGATCGGGGCGTTCGCGGACCTCGATCCAAACGAAACCCTGATCGTCGTCGCCTCGAAGTCATTCGGGACGCTGGAAACCCTCGCCAACGCGCGCTTTGCCCGAAGCTGGCTGCTCGAGCGTACCGGGGATGCGAACGCGGTGGCGCAGCACTTCGTCGCGGTAACCGCCAACGTCGAAGCCGCCCGCCGTTTCGGTATTACCGCGGATCGCTGCCTGCCGATCTGGGACTGGATCGGCGGGCGCTACTCGCTGTGGTCGGCGGTGGGCCTGCCCATCGTGATCGCCTTGGGAGAGACGGGTTTTCGCGAACTCCTCGACGGCGCACACCACATGGACCGCCATTTCCGCACGTCGCCGCCCGCGCAGAACCTTCCCCTGATGCTGGCGCTGCTCGGAATATGGAACAACAACTTCCTCGACGCCTCGACACACGCAGTGCTGGTGTACGACCATCGCCTGGCGATCCTGCCCCGGTTTCTGCAGCAGCTGGAAATGGAGAGCAGCGGCAAGTCGGTCAGAAAAGACGGCAGCCCGTCACGGGTAGACACAGCACCTGTGGTCTGGGGCGGCGAAGAGACCGACGGCCAGCACGCCTTCCATCAACTGCTGCACCAGGGAACGCGCGCGTTCAGCGCCGATTTCGTCGCGGTCGCCGACCCCGGCCACGATCTCGCCGACCAGCACCGGTGGCTGCTAGCCAATTGCCTGGGGCAGGGTGAAGCCTTGTTGACGGGCGCGCCTTCCCCGGCCGACGCGCCGCATCAAGCCGTCGCCGGCAATCACCCCTCGACAACCCTCCTGCTCGACCGCCTCGACTGCCGGCGCCTCGGCATGCTGCTGGCCCTTTACGAGCACAAGGTGTTCTGCCAGAGCGTGATCTGGGGGATCAATCCATTCGACCAGTGGGGCGTCGAGCTCGGCAAGCAACTCGCGCGACGCGTCTACGATGCGCTGGACGAAGATTCCAAAGACGACACCGTGGACGCCTCCACCGCCAACCTTGTCGATACTTTGAAGAGGCGCCAGCGCTAGCGCCGTGTCATCCGACCCGAATCGACACCTCGACAACCTCGCCCGGCCGCACTGCGGCAATCGCCTCCCCAATCTCCTTTGTATGCAGGCGCACGCGTGGCCAAGCATTGGCGAGGAGAACCACGACGCCTATCTGCCTTCTCTCGAGATTCTGTTGGTGACGCAAGTTCTGATCGGTGGTCACAAACACTTCGTACTCTTCCTGCTCGGCGAGGTCGAGCAGTTCGCCGTTGCTCTTTTCCGACCAGCCCTTCTCTGACAGCGTGTCCACGGAGTGCTCCGTCAGATGTGCCCGCAACGGTGCGGGCGTTCCCTGATCAAAGAGCAGCTTCAACGCGCCAGCGCGGCTCTCAATGCCTTGGCTTCGTGTTCAAGCACGGCGCACACTTGCTGCCTTTCGACGCCGGGGAACCACTCGACGAACTCGTCGATAGTCGCGCCGCAGGCGAGGTTCTCGTAGAGCGCGTGTAGCGGAATCCGCGTACCGGTGAATACCCAAGCGCCGCTGACCTTGCCCGGCGTCCGTTCTACGGCAGGGCAGCCCTCCCAGTCCGCACTCTCGATCGTTTCGTATCGTCGAACCATTATGCCGCCTCGTTGCTTCACCCAAGTTCTTGCGCGGGGCCGCCACCACGGCGGCCTCCGACAATGGACGTTGCCTCCGCCGCCCGCGCAGTCTTGAAATCGACGACACATTCTAACCCCGCATCGCGACAGATCACCCGGGCCACGACGCCGCCTGCATGTCGAGTGGACATCCTCGCCCGCTCCAGCATCGCTGTCTTGCGGTCGCGTGTGCACCAGCCAGCGCGGTCAGGCGGTGGATTTGCAATCTACCGGGCAGTCCGCTAAATCAGCAGCAATTGGCCCGCTCCAGTTACGGCGCTCGAGGTAAGGATAAAATGGCGACGATCTACCCTGTTTCGGAAGATTTCAGACGCAACGCCCACATTGACCGTGACACCTATCGGGAGATGTATCGCCGCTCCCTCGACGACCCGCAGGGCTTCTGGACGGAGCAGGCCGAGCAGATCGACTGGTTCGAGGGATGGCACACGCTAACGGAAAGTGACTTTCCCGAGGGCCGCGTAGCGTGGTTCATGGGCGCGAGGCTCAACACCTGCTACAACTGCATCGACCGCCACCTCCCCGAACGCGCCGAACAGGTGGCGATCATCTGGGAAGGCGACGATCCAGAGGAATCCCTTTCCGTCACCTACCTGCAACTGCGCGACGAAGTATCGCGACTCGCCAATGCGCTCAAGGCAAGGGGCGTCACGAAGGGCGACCGGGTCTGCATCTACATGCCGATGGTGCCGCAGGCCGCTTACGCGATGCTGGCGTGCGCGCGCATCGGCGCCGTGCACTCCGTGGTGTTCGGCGGTTTCTCGCCGCAGTCGCTTCGGGAGCGGATCCTGGACTCCGACTGCCGGGTCGTGATCACGGCAGACCAGGGGGTTCGTGGGGGACGCACCGTCCCGCTGAAGGAAAACACCGAGGAAGCCCTTGCCGGATGTCCCAACGTCCATACCGTTCTCACGGTGCGCCGGACCGGGGCGGAGGTTCCGTGGCGCGACGGGCGCGACGTCTGGTACGACGAACTGGTGGACGGCCAGTCCGCGAAGTGCGAATGCGAGTCGATGGACGCCGAGGACCCGCTCTTCATTCTCTACACCTCCGGCAGCACCGGAAAGCCCAAGGGTGTGCAGCACGGCACCGGCGGTTACATCCTGTACGCGGCCATGACCCACCGTCTGGTGTTCGACTATCACGACGGCGACATCTACTGGTGCACCGCCGATGTCGGCTGGATCACCGGGCATTCGTACATCGTCTATGGACCCCTGGCCAACGGCGCAACGACGTTGATGTTCGAGGGCGTGCCCACGTTCCCGGACGCGTCCAGGGCCTGGCAGGTGGTGGACAAGCATGGAGTGAACAGCTTCTACACGGCGCCTACCGCGATCCGCCAACTGATCGCCATGGGCGACGACTACGTCACCTCGACGTCACGCGCATCGCTCAGGGTTCTGGGGACCGTCGGGGAGCCGATCAACCCGGAGGTATGGGAGTGGTACCACCAGGTGGTGGGCGAAGGCCGCTGTCCCGTCGTCGATACCTGGTGGCAGACCGAAACCGGCGGCATCATGATCGCGCCGCTTCCCGGCGCCACCGACCTCAAGCCGGGATCCGCCACGTTGCCGTTCTTCGGCGTGCGGCCGGTACTGCTCGACGGCGACGGCAAGCCCATCGAAGACATGGAGGCATCCGGCAGCCTGGCCATTGCCGCTTCATGGCCGGGCCAGATCCGCACCGTCTACGGCGATCACAGCCGCGTCGTCGACACCTACTACGCCCAACATCCCGGCTATTACCTCACCGGTGACGCCGCGCGCCGCGATGCGGACGGGTACTACTGGATAACGGGGCGCACGGACGACGTGCTGAACGTTTCCGGGCACCGGCTCGGCACGGCGGAGGTAGAGAGCGCCCTCGTGCTTCATCCGTCCGCGGCCGAGGCCGCGGTGGTGGGATTCCCCCACGCCATCAAGGGCGAAGGCATCTATGCGTATGTCACGTTGATGGTCGGCACCGAAGAGGATCCGGAGGAACTGCGAGAGGAACTGATCCAGCTGGTGCGGCGGGAGATCGGGCCGTTCGCGCGGCCCGATGTCATCCAGTTCGCGCCCGGCCTGCCGAAAACCCGATCCGGCAAGATCATGCGCCGCATCCTGCGCAAGATCGCCGCCGGCGACTTCAAGGACCTGGGAGATACCAGCACCCTGGCCGAACCCGCCGTGGTCGAGGACCTCGTCAGCAACCGCGCCTGAAGGACTACTCAAGCGTTACCACAGTCCTCGTGCGGTTGGGCACCACGATGATCCGGTTGGATCTCGGGAGGGGTCTGTACGTCACGAGCGCACACAACGCCTTAACTATTGGATCCAGCGGTTCAAGACGTACCAAAAGGTAGATCTACAATAGATCGGAATTTCCTATCGAAGTTCCCAATAAGCCTCACAAGGCTGGATTACCGTGCCTTCATTTCGGAAACCATTTTAGCAGCGTCGACTTAAGTTCCATGAACGCCGGATCTTGACATTTGCCAAGGCCGACGGAGCCAGCCAACTTCACAAACAGCTTGGGAGACTTCGGCAGGCCCTTGAACTTCAAGGTGCGTTGGAAGGCCTCTTTCGGGTCGGGCGGCTTAAGGTCATTGGCAGGCCAAAGGCCCCGGCCTCGCAGCCAATCCCGAAGCTTGGAGTATCCCTCCTTCCATCCGAGTATTCGCGCTGTGTGGGGCGAATCGTTCCAAACCCAAGCCTCCAACTCCGGGTCGATAACGATCACCTTGGAACGATCTGCCCAGCCGTTTTGGTATAGCTCCTGTTCGACTTCGTTCTGGATGGTTTCGCGGGATTCCGTTTCCCTCCCGCAGCCGTGCTTGTCGAACATCACCAACGCGAAATGATGGTCGTGGCAGTGGCCTCGCAGCCGCTCCACAGCTCCAACGCGACAACCCGCATCGCGCTTGAGGTGCCTAGAAACCGTAAACTCGATAAAGCGGATGCCGAGCGACTTCTGCCGCTTGGTCAGAATTTGTTCCATCGTAGCGGACATGTCGGCATCCGCAGTTAGCACGACCAAGTCTTTCAATGCGGTTCATCCAAGGATGTCGGGGGCAAAAAACAGGTCGTCGTCCGTGGATCCTTGCCACTTGGAAAGCGTTGGATGCTCGTCGCCCCTCACGATATGGGTTCCGCCATCCTCGTCCTGCGAGAAGCAGAGCACTTCGCGTAGCTTGACGCAGCGAAGAAAAGTGGGCGAGTGAGTAGCAACGAACACCTGCGAACGGTAAATTGACGAGAGCGAGGCGTGGGCCATCTCGATCGCCATGGGGTGTATGCCGTTCTCCGGCTCCTCCAGCAGATAGGCGGCGGGTTGTTCATCCGGTAGGTAGGCGAGGATCGTCAACGCCAAGAGTCGTAGCGTGCCTTCGGAGATTCCCCAAGCGGGTATTTCCACGTCATTGGCGTAGCGGATCATGAGGTAATCGCTTCGCTCTTCCTCCCGATGCACTGACCTGATGTTCCTTATGCCCGGCAACACTGTACGAATATGGTCCACCCAGTCGTTCCACCGGGCTTTGTCGCGTGCAAGATAATCGACTACGCGTGGCAAGTTGCTCCCATCTTCCGCCAGACGGCTCCCGTCATCCCCGTTCCGCGCGGCCGGCTTGCGAAGGGCGCGACTGTCCAATTGCAAGAACTGTACAGTACGTTTCCTTTTTAGCTGTGTGGTCATCGCTATCGCAACCGGCATGTGGAACCGTCGATGCTTCTGTTTGCTGACGTTTTGGGCCGGAAGCTGATCCACGAGTTCGACGTACTGAATTGCGCTGGTGTCATCCGGGTGATGAAACGTGAGGGTGTCGCCATCTGTCTCGGAGTGGAACGTTGTCCAGTACTGCTCTGTGCGACCCCGCCGGATACGTAGGAATACAGGCCGAAGATCCTCCCTAGTGGGATTGCTAAAGACGGCATCGGACGATGCTAGCTTGGTGAACCCTTCTTCCGACAGGTTACCTAGGTATCCGGCTTCTCGAACGATCCGGACTCCGTGACCACTCTTTTCCTCCACCTTCACCTCGTAACGAAACGTCTCGTCCATCACGTCGAACTCTGCAGCCAGCTCGAACCCCGGGCTTTCCTTCGGTCGCGCCCAAACGAGATCTTGGAAGTTCTGAGTGCGAGCCTCGATCGCCGCTTTCAACCCGCTATTGAACAGATCGAACATGAACTCGATCACGTCGAACAAGGTGCTCTTTCCGCTGCCGTTGGGACCGACTACAACATAGAAGCTGCCATCTAGCCGGACATCGACATGGCGCAAGCACCGATAGTTGCGTGCCTGTATCGCGCGGATCTTGGGGGGGTCGGGCTGTTCCACTGGTTCAAACGCTGTCATAGCAGGCGCACCCTCCGTTGGTCCTTGCCGCACGGGGGCACTCCGCTTGTGTCCGACGTTGGGGATCGCCCTCGGCCTTGGCTCTTGCAGAGAATCGACGTGGCTCGCAGGGGGAGAGCCCTTTCAGCCAAGGCTAACACATGATCGCAGACCACCAAGTCAGCCAGCGACCGCAAGTACCTCCATCCATCGCACGGCGGGTGGGGCGGCGACGAGCCAGCGGGGATGTAAGCGACGGCGTCGGATTCCCTAGCGCGTGGGACAACATGGCCAGAATACTCGGGCCACGTCACCTTCCTGCGAAGCCAGCGGACGAGACATTCTGTCAGTTGTTTGAGCCCAGTTCCGCCCCATACCCTTCGCTTTGCAATTTCCGAAACGCTTCGAGAGCTTTGACCGACTGTTTCTCCGTGGGCGTACGCTGAGGAATACGCGCCGCCACTTCGAGAACGCCTGATTCCTTCGGGGTCAGAAGATCGCGTGAACGGCCCCATCCAAGCGCATCCGCCCAGAACTTCCCGCCCGCGTTCACTACCGCTATCTGGGTTTCGATTCCGTTAAGTTCCCGCTGGTCACGGCGTGCTCCTCGTGCCGCATCTTGTTCTTCCACAGCAGACATCGTTTCGTCAGCCATCATGGACGGCAAGTCCACTTCGAGCGCCCGGACGCGATCCCAACAGCCCTGCTTCTTCGCCCACTCGATCACATTGCTCATCACTGCCGGCGGGTCTATCAAGACATCGTGAACCCGCTCCGCGACCGCAGCGATTGCTTCAGCCAATATCGGCCCTGGCGCTTGTCGACGCCAGATAGACTCGAAGTCCACGGCGCGACCCTGTTCCGTCACTTCATGGGCGATCTTCGCGATCGTGTAGGCAACGATATTGGCCCGGTATCCTCCCTGATACCAAGATTGCGCGGAGACGATCCGTTCTGTTGCCCGGAAGACGATTGCCTTCGCCACCGCCTGTCGATACCAAGCTTCGTTGAAGTTATTAGGTGATTTGCTCCAAGCTCGGCCCACTCTGCCCGCAAAGGCTGCGAAGTTCTTCTGCGCTCCCAAGCTCACTTCGTGAGGACGTCCCTCCCAGACATTGATGAACTTTGCGAGGTCCGTCTTCGTGAAGAGCTGCTTTCGCGGGTTCTCCAAGTCGAACTTCCTCCGTTGAGCCGGAGTCAGGTAACCACGAGCATCCGCGTACTGGCCTCGCGCCCTCTCGTAGAACCACTTGCTCTGTCGGAAGCTGCCGTCTGGAGAGGGTGCGTGAATCCGGCGCGAGAATGCCTCCATGCGCACATGGAAGGGGTGGTTGGCAAAGAAGTCCGCGGCACTTACGCGGTTCTGGCTGTTTGCGTACTCCGAAATCTTCGGCACCAGAGTGGTCGCGCGCTCCGGAGAAACGACCGACAGCTTCATCTGCACGAATGTTTGCGAGATGTCAGCATCGCGGAGCCTCGCTAGATGTACCGACGCCGTCGTCTGCCCGCCGTTCACTACTTGGAAGTTCGTCAGTCGTCGGAGGAGCATCTGTCCGCCGGTGTTGCCGATGTCCACAGCCTCGGCCGTGGCAGTGATCCCATTGTTGTACGCGAAGAACATCGACGGCTCATTCTCCAATGTCAGCCTGATGCCGCGATTGACCTTTTTCCACTTCTTCGCATAGAGTTTCGCCCAGTCCGACCCAGTCCGGTTCCTTCGACCTCAAACCGTTCAGGTACTCGTAGTACTCGTCCGGTGGTCCTGATCGAAACTTCCGCAGAAACGCCCGCAATCTCAGGGTGCGGTGCGCCGTCGCGTCCTTCTCGATCGACAGCGCGATCCGAAAGCGGCGCCTACCATCCTTCTTGCTCGGCGCAGCGAATCCCTCCGCCAGCCCTCCTGGTCCCGAAAACAGGTCGATAACAGGAACCAGTTTCCTTCTGGGCATCTGTTTACGCCGTCGTTCGTTGACCCGCGAACAAGCCCCGAAAGCCGGGGCTAAACGCCGGAATCAAGCAACCCGTGAACATGGCAAGGAGACCGTCCCCCCTCACCCAACTCCGTACAGCGAACAGGGTTACGCGGCGTAGTTCGGAAGTTCCTTCATGGAAAGCCTGATGCGGCCTCGCTGGTCTACATCGAGCACGACCACGTCCACGTCCTGGCCTTCCTCCAGGTAGTCCCTGACCTTTTCGACCCGCTCCCGGGCGATCTCCGAAATATGCAGCAGGCCGTCCTTCCCGGGGAGGATGTTCACGAAAGCGCCGTAGTTTTCTATGCGCGCGACCTTGCCGTTGTAGATCTTTCCGATCTCCGCTTCGGCGGTGATCTCCTCGACCCTGGCGACCGCGGCATCCTTGGCCACCTTGTCTTCCGCGTAGATGCGCACCGTCCCGTCATCTTCGACGTCGACCGTCGCACCGGTCTCTTCCTGGATGCCCTTGATGGTCGCGCCGCCCTTGCCGATGATGTCGCGGATCTTCTCGGGATGCACCTTGAGCGCCGCCATGGACGGGGCGTACTCGGACATCGAATCCCGCGAAGCGTCGATGACCCTGTTCATCTCGCCCAGGATGTGCAACCGCGCGGCGAGCGCCTTCTCCAGGGCGGTTTCCATGATTTCCTCGGTGATGCCGTCGATCTTGATGTCCATCTGGAGCGCGGTGATGCCCTCCGCGGTGCCCGCAACCTTGAAATCCATGTCGCCGAGATGGTCCTCGTCGCCGAGGATGTCGGTCAGCACCGCGAAACGGTCGCCGTCCTTCACCAGCCCCATGGCAACGCCCGCGACCGGGGCCCGCACCGGCACGCCGGCATCCATCAGGGAAAGGGACGCACCGCATACGCTCGCCATGGAGCTCGAGCCGTTGCTCTCCGTGATCTCGGACACGACGCGGATGGTGTACGGAAAGTTCTCGAGGTCGGGCAACACGGCGCCGATTCCCCGACGGGCCAGGCGTCCATGGCCGATTTCCCGCCGTTTGGGCCCGCTCATGAAGCCCGTTTCGCCCACGCTGTAGGGCGGGAAGTTGTAGTGCAGCATGAACTGGTCGTTGTACGTGCCCTTGAGCGCCTCGATCCTGGCCGCATCCCGCAGCGTGCCGAGGGTCGTCACGACGATGGCCTGCGTTTCGCCCCGAGTGAACATCGCCGAACCGTGTGTCCTCGGCAAAAGGCCAACCTCGACGTCGATCGGGCGCACGGTGTCCAGATCACGACCGTCGATGCGTGGTTCGCCGGCGAGGATGCGTTCGCGCACGATGGACTTCTCGAGCTTGCTGAACCCATCGCTCACGTCGCCCGGTTCGATCTCTTCTCCATCGATCGACTCGATGGCCCGGTTGCGCAACGCGCGAACGTGAGACTGGCGCGCCTGCTTGTCCGTGATGGAGTACGCCTCGCCGAGTTCCTGTCCAAGGTCCGCGCCAAGGCGCTCGAGGAGTCCGCCGTCTTCCTCCGGCGGCCGCCAATCCCATTTCGGTTTGCCGACCCGCTCCGTGAGGGCTTTGATCGCCTCGATCGCCACCTGCATTTCCTGGTGCGCGAACAGCACGCCGCCGAGCATCTGGTCTTCCGTGAGTTCCTGCGCTTCGGACTCCACCATCAGTACGGCGGAGGCCGTGCCGGCGACGACCATGTTGAGCAGCGATCCCTCGAGCGCTTCATGACCCGGATTCAGGATGTACCCGCCATCGTCGAAACCGACCCTGGCCGCGCCGATGGGTCCCGCGAAGGGAACGCCGGACAACGAAAGCGCGGCGGATGCCCCGATCATGGAAACGATGTCCGGATCCATGTCCCGCTCCGCGGACATCACGGTGCAGATCACCTGGACCTCGTTCATGAAACCCTTCGGGAACAGCGGCCGAATCGGCCTGTCGATCAGGCGGCACGTGAGCGTCTCCTTCTCGCTGGGGCGCCCCTCCCGGCGAAAAAAGCCGCCGGGGATCTTGCCGCCGGCGTAGGTCCTCTCTTCGTAGTTCACGGTTAGCGGGAAAAACCCCTGGTCGGGACGCGCGTCCCTTTCGGCGACGGCGGTGCACAACACGACCGTATCGCCCATCGACGCGAGCACGCTACCCGACGCCTGTTTCGCGACCCGGTTCGTCTCGAGAACCACCTTGTGGCCGCCAAATTGAAATTCCTGTCTGATTGGATTCACTTCTTTCTCCTGTGGACGCGCGCTCCTGGCGCCGCGCCCGATTCCTAATCTGTAATCCCGTCGGCCTTGCCGCTTGAGAGCGGCGAACTTCCGGGCTTCTAGCGCCGCAACCCGAGTTGCTTGATCAGCGCCGCGTATCTTTCGTTGTCCTTGGCTCTCAGGTAGTCGAGCAATTTCCTTCTCTGGTTCACCATGCGAATCAGTCCCCGGCGAGAGTGGTGGTCTTTCGCGTGCTCGCGGAAGTGCGCCTGCAACGAGTTGATGTTGTGCGTAAGGAGCGCCACTTGGACTTCCGGCGAGCCGGTGTCGTTGTCGCTTCGCTGATGCTCCTTGACGATCTCCTGTTTGGTTTGTGCCGTCAGCGCCATTACTCTAACTCCCAGAATCTTTCGGTCCGTCGCCGTTTCACTGTTTCAATCACCGTATTCTCGTTCAATTCGCCGGAATCAGCCGCCTCGGCGCCACGCGGCCATCGTCGAGGACTTCGCCCACGCCGAGAAACCGCGCAGCATCGCCTTGCGATATCTCCGGCGAGGCGGCCTCGGCGAGCCGCACCCACCCCGCGGTGGGGGCATGCGGCACGATAACCGGTTGTCCCTGCCTCAGGTAGTAAGCCGCGTCACCCGTCAAGGTCACCTGGGGCCATTCTCGAACCGCGCTCGACACCGGCTGCAGCCTGGCGTCCAGCCGCTCCCTGTCCTTCGGTTCTCCGGTCTCGCTTGCCGACGCGTCGAGCATCTCGAACGTCACAAGGTCACCCTCGCCGAACGGCCCCGCCATGGTGCGCCGGAGCGCCTTGACGTGCGCGCCACAACCCAACGATTCGCCGAGGTCATGCACGATGGTGCGCACGTATGTGCCCTTGCTGCAATGGATGTCGAGCGTGAACTCATCACCTGCGAACTCGCCGATCACGCAGGAATACACCGTTACCGTCCTCGCCTTTCGCTCCACCTGGATTCCCTGCCGCGCGAGCTTGTACAGGGGTTGTCCCTGGTGCTTGACGGCCGAAAACATCGACGGCACCTGCTGAATCTCTCCGCGGTAGGCATCGAGCGCCTTGTCCGCCATCGCCTTCGTCACCCCGCCGACCGGTCGTTCGCGCAGGACCTTTCCGTCCGCATCGCCGCTGTCCGTGCTTATCCCGAGGACAACCCGCGCCGCGTACTTCTTGTCCGACTCCAGCAGGTAGCGCGAAAACCTGGTCGCATCGCCGAAACATAGCGGCAATACGCCGGTCGCAAGCGGGTCGAGGCTTCCGGTATGGCCGACCTTGCGCGCGGCAAAAAGTCGCTTGGCTTTCTGCACCGCCTCGTTGGAACTCATGCCGCTCGGCTTGTCGAGCACCATGATTCCGTTCACGTCCCGCCCCCGAGGGCGTCTGCGCGCCATCAGTCGCCACCCGATCGCTCGTCGTTCATGCGAGGGGTATCCCCTCGCGCTCCTCTTTTCGTGCGAGGGGTGCCCCCCCGCGCTCCCCCCGCCCCGACCTCGTCGATCAACGCTTCGAGCCGGGGACCGGATTCGAGCAGATCGTCGTAGTGGAATCGCAGGCGCGGAGTTCTTCTCAATCCCTGACGCCGCGCGACCTGCGAACGCATGAATCCCGCCGCATGCCGCAGGGTATCGACCAGCGCGTCCCGGTCGGCGCCGGTGGCCGCCGACAGCGAACTGACATAGACGTCCGCAACCGACAGGTCGCGGCTGACGCGGACATCCGTCACCGTCATCAATCCGAAACGCGGATCGTTGCTGCCGCGAAGCAGGATTCCCGACAGTTCTTCCCGCAGGAACGCGCCTACGCGAAGTCCGCGTTCGTTATTGGGTTCAAGTGACATCGGGTCGCTCTGCAAAAATATCGGCGAAATTTCCGGACTAGAGCGTCCGGGCGACTTCTCCGGATTCGAAGACTTCGATCTTGTCGCCAACACGCACATCGTTGTAGTTGCGAACGCCGATGCCGCATTCCAGGCCGCTCCGCACTTCGGCGACATCGTCCTTGAAGCGTCGCAAGGACTCCAGTTCGCCCTCGAATATGACCACGTTGTCGCGCAGCACCCGAATCTGCTTGTTCCGCGCGACGGTGCCGTCGACAACCATGCAACCCGCGACCTGGCCGAAGCGAGGCGCCGGGAACACGTCCCGAACCTCTGCCGTCCCGACGATCTCCTCGCGAATCTCCGGCGCCAGCAGGTTCTCGAGAATCCCCCGGACGTCGTCCAGGAGTTCGTAGATCACACTGTAGTAGTGCAGGTCGATGCCCTCTCGCTCGATGACCGCCTTGGCGTTGTTGTCGGCCCGCACGTTGAAACCGAATATCGCAGCGTCCGACGTCAAGGCGAGCATGGCGTCGGATTCGGTGATGCCGCCAACGCCGGCGCGGACAATGTTGACGGCAACCTCATCGTTGCCGAGCTTCCCGCACGCCTGGGAGATGGCCTCGAGCGAGCCGCGCACGTCTGCCTTGAGCACGACCTTCAACACGCGTCGCTCACCCTGGGCCAGGTCGGCGAATATGCTCTCGATGTTGGCCGCCTGCTTGACGTTGCGCCTCGCCTGGCTCTGGTCTGCCCGGAACTCCGCCAGTTCCCGGGCTCGGCGTTCGTCGCCTACGACCGAGAAGTCGTCTCCGGCCTCCGGCGTTGCATTCAGACCCAGTATCTCGACGGGAACGGACGGGCCGGCCTGCGGAACAATCTCCCCGCGCTCGTTCATCATCAGCCGGACGCGCCCGTGGTGTTCGCCGGCAATCACGATATCACCGCGTTTCAGCGTACCGTTCTGCACCAGTACGGTGGCGACCGGGCCGCGTCCCCGGTCAAGGCGGGATTCGACGACCACGCCCTGTCCCGGGGCATCGGGGACGGCCTTGAGCTCCAGTATTTCCGCCTGAAGGTTGATCGCCTCGAGCAGTCGATCGACGCCATCGCCCGTCTCTGCGGACACCTCGACAAACTGCGTATCCCCGCCCCACTCTTCCGGGATGACATCCAGCGCCGAAAGTTCATTCTTGATGCGTTCCGGATCGGCGCCTTCCAAGTCCATCTTGTTGACCGCCACGATAAGCGGCACTTCCGCAGCCTTGGCGTGCTGCACCGCTTCTTCCGTCTGGGGCATCACGCCGTCGTCGCCCGCCACCACGAGCACGACGATGTCCGTGGCGCGGGCGCCGCGCGCGCGCATGGCCGCGAACGCGGCGTGGCCCGGCGTATCGAGAAAGCTGATGTCGCCGAACTCGGTGGACACCCGATAGGCGCCGATGTGCTGGGTGATTCCTCCCGCTTCGCCGGCGACGACGCGGGTATTGCGGATGTAGTCGAGCAGCGAAGTCTTGCCATGATCGACATGCCCCATCACCGTCACGACGGCGGTGCGAGGTTCGCTTTCTCCATCGATGATCAACGATTCCTTGTGTTCCTGCTCGATCTCGTCGGTCGCCACCAGCTTTGTCTTGTGGCCCATCTCCTCCACGACAAGCGTCGCCGTCTCTTGATCCAGGGGCTGGTTGATCGTAGCCATCACGCCCATTTCCATGAGCGTCTTTATGACCTCGCCGGCCTTGACGCTCATGCGCTGGGCCAGTTCGCCCACCTGGATGAACTCCGGCAGTTCGACTTCGCGTTGAATCGCGTCTTGCGGGCGCGTGAACTCGCCGCCCTTGGTCTCTACGGAAATGCTGGTCGGCACACGTCGCCTGGACGGACGGGGCTGACGCTTCAGCGACAGTTCCCGGCGGCGCGATCTGCCGTCTCCGAACTCGTCGTCCCTTGCTCTTTCCCTTTCCTTCGCGCGATCGATCCTGTCCTTGACGCGCTTGCCGACGCGTTCCTGCGGCCTGGCCGCTTCCGAGGCGGCGGCCGACTTTGCGCCCTCCGCGGCCCTCGCCGCTTCCGCCGCCCGCTTCGCTTCCTCCTCCAGCCGAGCGAGTTGTTCCTGCCTGAGCCGCTCCTGCTCCTCCTTCTCGCGCTGCCGCCGCGCGGCGCTCTCGCGGACTTCTTCCTCGGCCGCCTTGCGCGCCAGTTCCTGCTGCCTGATCCGCTCCGCCTCGACTTCGACCTGGCTTGGTATCGCCTCGGCGGTCGGCGGCGGCGCGGCCGATGGCCTTGCAGCTTCGCCGCCCTTGACATAGATGCGCTTGCGCTTGCGCTGGACCGAGACCGTATGTCCGGCCCGGCCCTGCCCCGTCCGCAGCGTCGAACGGGACGTCCGTTTCAGCGTGATCCGCCTCGGAGGTTTCGGTGCGGCATTGGCGCGTTGCGAGAAAGCGAGCAGTTCCCGCTTCTGGTCGTCGCTGACGGTATCGGTCTCGGCCCGTTGCGGCAGGCCCGCATCGCGCATCATCTTCAACAGGCGCTCTACAGGGACGCTTACCGCGGCGGCGAGTTGCTTGACCGTGACGTCTGCCATACCGCTAGCTCCCGACGCGCGGCGGTTCTTCCCGCGCTTCATCAGCTGCAGAAGCTGCGGAAATTTCGGCAGCGCCATCCGGTGCGGACGGCGTCCCGGCTTCCTCTTCTGCCGTTACTTCCGCATCTTCGAACCAAGGGGCGCGCGCCGTCATGATCAGCGCGCTGGCCCTCTCTTCGCCGATTTCAGCCTCGATGTCGAGAAGATCGGGCGTCGCCAGCTCCGCCAGATCTTCCCTGGTGACAATCGCGTTCGCCGCAAGCCTGTAGGCAAGGGCATTGTCCATGCCGTCGAGATTCAACAGATCCTCCGCAGGCTCGCCTTCCCGCGGCTCGCCCAACGCCTCCTTCGCCAACAGGGCTTCCTTGGCCCGAGTGCGCAATTCTTCGACGATCTCATCGTCGAAGCCTTCGATGGCGCGAAGTTCCTCTATCGGAACGTAGGCCACCTCTTCGATGCTGGTGAAACCTTCCTCCGCGAGGACGCCGGCGACATCCTCGCCGACGGAAAGCGACTCCATGAACCGCCGGATGTAGGACAGCGCCTCATCCTCCTGGCGCTGGGCCGCCTCTTCATCCGTCATGATGTTGAGTTCCCAGCCGGTAAGCTGGCCGGCAAGCCGGACGTTTTCTCCCTTGAAGCCGATCGCCTGGGCGAGGTTGTCTTCGCGCACGGCTATATCCATGGATCGCGTGTCGTCGTCGAGCACGATGGACACGACTTCCGCGGGTTGCATCGCATTGATGGCAAGCTGCGCCGGATCCTGGTCCCAAAGGACGATGTCCACGCGCTCTCCGTCCAATTCGCTGCAAACGGCCTGAACGCGGGAACCGCGCATGCCGACACATGCGCCGACAGGGTCTATGCGCCCGTCGTTGGTGTGCACGGCGATCTTCGCACGCGATCCCGGATTGCGCGCCGCCGCCCGAATCTCGATGATGTGCTCCGCGATTTCCGGCACCTCGACCTTGAACAACTCGATCAACATCTCGGGGTCGGTGCGCGACAGCATCAGCTGCGGTCCGCGCACTTCGGGTCGGATTTCCGTCAGCAACGCGCGCAGGCGGTCGCCCACGCGGAAGATCTCCCTTGGAATCAGCGACGTTCGCATCAACATCGCCTCGGCATTGTTGCCCAGATCGACAATGACCGCTTCCCGTGTCGTGCGCTTGACAGAACCGCTCACCAACTGCCCCACCCTGGGCAGGTACTTTTCCAGTACTTGTTGCCGCTCCGCTTCCCGAACCTTCTGCGTCAGAACCTGCCTGGCGGCCTGCGCGGCGATACGACCGAACTCCACCGACTCGACGGGGATCTCAAAATAGTCACCGATCTCAAGTGACTCATCCTTTTCTTCGGCTTCCTCGGGCGTCAGTTCCGCGTCCGGATTGGGGAACTCGTCTTCTTCGAGTTCCCGGTTGGGGTCGATCACCAGCCAACGGCGAAACGATTCATAGTCGCCGGTATCCCGGTCGATGGCGACGCGAAACTCCGCGTCTTCCGCATACCGCTTCTTTGTCGCAGTCGCGAGGGCCGTCTCAAGCGCTTCGAAGATCACCTCCTCGGACACGCCCTTCTCGTGGGACAACAACTCGACAACGGTGAGTATCTCTTTGCTCATCTACCGCCCCCAACAGCCGCCGGCACCACCCTCGCCCTGTGCACCTGTTCCAGCGGAACCGCGCAGGTGCCGCCATCCACGCACAGGACGACTTCCCCATCCTGCACACCATCGATCAGACCAACGAATTTCCGGCGTCCTTCCAACGGGAATCGCAAGCGCAAGTCCACTTCCCGACCGATATGCGCCCTGTACTGGTGAGGCTTGAACAGGATCCGGTCCACTCCCGGCGACGATACTTCCAGCGTGTGCACCGTCCGGACCGGATCGTCCACGTCCAGAACGCCGTTCAGCTGGTGACTGACGCGTTCGCAGTCCCCCAACGTCACGCCGTTTGGAGTGTCGATATAGACCCGCAACGTCGCTCGATTGCCGCCCGACAGGTACTCCAAACCCCACAGTTCGTAACCCAGTCCGGCAATGGTCGGCTTGAGCAACTGCTCCAGTTCCTGTTCCCTTCTTCTCACTCTGTCGCGCCGACCATCTGCCTACACATACAAAAAATGGGCGATCCCGCCCATTTTCACCGTTCGTTCGCACGTCGGGCCGGCTCACCGCCACTGACGCGAACCAGACTTCCAACCTGACGAAAGGCCCCCTAACGAGGGACCTTCCTGCGGGCTGAACCCTCCGTGCTGTCGTTGGTAGCGGGGGCAGGATTTGAACCTACGACCTCCGGGTTATGAGCCCGACGAGCTACCAGACTGCTCCACCCCGCATCAGCAAGAGCGGGATTATAGCTCACATGCACTCCCGTGCAATCGCCGCTACGGAGCCTTCACAGGGCTATTGCACGCTAATGGGAGGGTGTTGAACTGCGAGCGGCGTCCCGCGGGGCTGGCTTTTTCGGCCGGATTGGTCCATAGTGCCGGCCGTGGCGGACGTTTTCGACAAGTCGGAGGTGCTGGTTCGGGAGGTTGAGGTCCGTCCGGTTCGGGCGGACGAGCGGCGGCGGTGGGACGCGCTGATGGACGCGCACCACTATCTCGGGTTCAAACAGTTCGCGGGCCGCGGGGTGCGCCACGTCGCGGTCTGGCGCGGGCACTGGCTGGCGCTGCTCGGCTGGCAGTCGGGGGCGTTCAAGTGCGGCCCCCGGGACCGCTGGCTGGGCTGGCACAGTTCGGTGCAGTTCCGGCGGCTGCACCTGATCGGCAACAACACGCGTTTTCTGGTGCTGCCGGAGGCGTCGGGGATCGCGAACCTGGCGTCGCGGGCGCTGTCGCGCGGCCTGCGGCGGCTTTCCGCGGACTGGGAGGCGGCGCACGGCCATCCGCTGGAGCTGGCGGAGACGTTCGTGGACCCGTCGCGGTTCCGGGGCGTCTGCTACGCGGCGTCGAACTGGACGCGGGTGGGGCGCACGAAGGGATTCGCGCGCCACAACGGCAGCTACACGGACCCGCACGGGTCGCCGAAGGAGATGTTCGTTCGGCCGCTGCGGGCCGACGCGCGCGAGCGGCTCGCCGACCCGGCGGACCGCCCGGAGTGGTCGTGCCGGGCGGTGCCGGTGCGCTACGCGCGCGGGGAGCTGCGCTCGCTGCGCGAGCTGTTCGCGCGGGTGCCGGACGCGCGCCGGGGGCAGGGCCGCAAGCATCGCTTGGAGACGGTGCTGTCGCTGTGCGCGCTGGCGCGGCTCTCGGGGCTGTCCGGGCCGGTGGCCGCGGCCCGCTACGCGGCGCGGCTGGACCAAGAGGAGCTGCGGGCGCTCGGCGCCTGGCGCGACCCGTCGGCGGGGCGCTGGACGGCGCCGTCGGCGGCGACCTTCTGCCGGGTGCTCGCCGACACCGACCCGGACGCGCTGGCCGACGTGCTGAGCGAGTGGGCGGCGCCGCGCCTCCCGCCCGCGGCGGCGGCGGCGCTGGCCGCCGACGGCAAGCGCATCCGCGGCGCCAACCGGCGCGGGGGCGCCGGCGCCCACTTCGAGACCGTGACCCTGGCCACCCACGACGGCCGCCCGCTCGCGAGCCGCTGCTGTCGCGACGAGGGCGGCGAGCTCGCCGCTCTGCGCGCCCTGCTGGAGGACGTCGACATCCAAGGCCGCCTCCTCACCCTCGACGCCCTGCACGCCACCCGCGACACCGCCCGCGCCATCGTCGAGGCGCACGGCGCGGACTACATGCTGTCGGTCAAGGCGAATTGCCCCGACACCTTCGCGCAACTCGCCGCCATCGACTGGGACGGCCCCGCCGCGCGCCGCCACGCCGACCGGCCCGTCAAGGCCCACGGACGCGTCGAGGCCCGCCGCATCGAGGCCCGCGGCCTGCTGCCGAAGACGCTCGCGCCCTTCCCCGACGCCGCCCAAGCGTTCCGCATCACCCGCGAGCGCATCGACGCCAAGACCGGGGAGGCCTCGATCGAGACCGCCTACGGCATCACCTCCGTGCCCGCGGGCCGCGCCGGCCCGGCCCAACTGCTCGCCTGGAACCGCGGCCACTGGCAGGTGGAAAACGCCAACCACCACCGCCGAGACGCCACCATGGGCGAGGACGCCAGCCGCGTCCGCGCCCGCAACGCTCCCGCCAACAACGCCGCCCTCAACAACATCGCCCTCGCCGTCGTCTTCCACAACGGGTTCCAGTGGCTCCCCGACGCCAACCTCCACTTCATGATGCGCCGCCAGGACGCCTTCGACGCCATCCTCTCGCCGCGCTGAGAGCGCGGCCAAGACCGCAACGCAACGCTTCGGACGCCGTTCCGAACCCGCAGGCCCGTTCCGGCCAACCAGACCGCGCCGCAGCGGCAACCCCCCGCTGACTTCCGATG
>CAZFGB010000133.1:0-9006 GCA_964518405.1 uncultured Pseudomonadales bacterium
TTGGACTCGGGGACCTCGCGTCCGCCATTAAGTCAGACGACCACCGCCCGCCTTCGCATCACATTCTCGCCCAACCGCGCCATCGCGCAGCTCATTTCATGCTTCGGGGTGGCCGGCAATGCCGGCCATGATCGTTTGGACGGTTACTTTCTCTGGCAGGAGCGCCTGTTTCGCGCACTCTACGACCACGTCCGATCCCTTGACGTCGAATCAGTCGACTTCTCGATGGACCTTCGTGCATTCCGAACGGGAGGGGCGCGAACCTGGCTTGGCGCAACCTTGTCCGTTACGCTCATCCTGTTCTACGGTGCGCTCATCCTCGCCGTGGCCTTGGTCATGCACGTCACCGATTCATGAACGTCGCCGCACACCCGGAGCCTCTTCCGGAACGCCCGCCGAGAATCGGTGAACTGGTCCAGGTTCGCTCACGGCGCTGGCTGGTAGAGGACGTTATGGCGTTGGGCCCCGGCGAGTCGCCGCAGGTCGAACTTGCCTGCGCCGACGACGACGCGCAGGGACAATCGCTGACCGTCTTCTGGGACTACGAACTCGACCGTCGGATTCTGGAGGACGAGGGGTGGAACAAACTCGCCGCCAGGGGTTTCGATTCGCCACGGTGGTTCGCCGCGTTCTACAACACGCTGCGGTGGAACTGCTCGACGGCGACGGACCCCGGCCTGTTCCAGGCGCCGTTCCGCGCCGGCATCACCATCGACGCCTACCAGATGGAGCCGCTGCGCAAGGCGCTGCGGTTGCCCCGCGTCAATCTGTTCATCGCCGACGACACCGGACTCGGAAAGACCATCGAGGCGGGTTTGATCGCGCGCGAACTGCTGCTGCGTCGCAAGGCCAAGGTCATTGTGGTTGCCGCGCCTCCATCAGTGCTTGAACAATGGAAGGGGGAACTGGAGGAGCGCTTCGGACTGATCTTCGAGATTCTCGATCGCGCCTATGTGTCGCGGATGCGCCGCGAGCGAGGGTTCGGCGTCAATCCCTGGCGCACCCACAGCCGTTTCCTTGTCTCTCACAACCTTCTGATCGACCCGACCTATGCTGATCCGATGCGTGAGTGGTTGGGACCGATGCTTCCCGGCGCCATGCTGATCCTCGATGAAGCACACCACGCCGCGCCCTCTTCCGGCGGACGGTACGGCATAGAAACCAGATTCACGCGGGCCGTGCGAGATCTCTCGGCCCGATTCGAGCATCGCCTCTTCCTTTCGGCCACGCCGCACAACGGCCACTCCAACAGCTTCTCGACGCTGATGGAGCTTCTGGATCCCTATCGCTTTACTCGCGGGCTCAAGATCCGCGCCAAGGCCGATCTTGAAGACGTGATGGTTCGCCGGCTGAAGGAAGACATTCGGCAAGTGCAGGGCGGCTTTCCGAAGCGCAACGTGGTGCCTCTCACCATCGATGGTCTGCCTGCGGACGCACCCGAAATCGCACTCTCGCGTCTTCTCGACGAGTATCGAACCGCGCGGGAAAAGCGTCATGCTGGCGCGACAGCCAAGGCCCAGGCGGCCGCCGGCCTGCTTGTGGTTGGTCTGCAACAAAGGCTCTTGTCGTCGATAGAGGCTTTCGCCCGCAGCCTGAGGGTGCATCGAGAGACCGTCCTGCGGCACTGGAACAGATCGCAGGAAGCGGTGGCTGAGCCCCATCCCGGCATCGATCAGCCCGAACTCTATACCAACCCACCGGGCGCCGACGATGAGCGCGGTGAATGGTCGGACCAAGAAGTCGAAGAGGAAGACGCGGCGCAGACGCGATCCTTGACAGCGACTTCCGAAGCTGGAACAGGTGGAGTTCTTGACGCTGATCTATGGGCGCATGAACAGAGCCTGCTCGACCAAATGCAAGCGATCGCCGAAGAAACCAAGCATCTTCCGGACGCCAAGACTCGCCGCCTTATCGATTGGATTCGCGATCACCAGTGTCCAGATTTGCCGCCTTTCGGCCAACAACCCTCAGCGTCGCCTCCACGCTGGATCGCTCGTCGCGTCCTGATCTTCACGGAGAACCGCCAAGGCACGAAGTTCTACCTGCGAAACATCCTGGACCAAGCCATCGAGTTTACGGACCGGGCGGAAGAGCGCATCGCGGTCATCGACGGTCTCACGAGCGGCGCCCGCCGCAAGGAAGTACAGCGGCGCTTCAACACCGATCCCGCCAAGGACCCGCTCCGCATCTTGATTGCGACAGACGCGGCCCGCGAGGGCTTGAATTTCCAGGCCCATTGCGCCGACCTGTTCCATTTTGACTTGCCCTGGAATCCAGGTCGTATCGAACAACGAAACGGACGCGTCGACCGCAAGCTCCAGCCGAGCGCCGAAGTCAACTGTCACTACTTCGTATTGCCGCAACGCGTCGAGGATCGCGTACTTGAAGTGCTCGTCACCAAGACCGAAACCATCAAGAAGGAACTTGGCAGCCTGTCCAAGGTGATCGACGACGAGGTGGAGCGCAAACTCGGGGGCGGCATCCGGCACCGGGACGCGGAGAAGCTGCGGTTCGAAATCGAAGGAGCGGACCTCGACGACGCCAAGAAGCAGCTAAGCGCAGAGGAACTGGAGGATGCGCGCGAGCGCCAAAATGATCTCGAAGGCCAGATTGAACGTTGCCGGAGCCTTCTGAATGCGTCGCGCAGGTGGGTAAATTTCGACTCGACCCCGTTCCGCGAGGCGATTTCGTGCTCGCTGGAACTAATGGGCGCACCGCCGCTCGCGGAAGGAAAGGACGAGGCTGGCAACCCGGTTTGGGCATTCCCCTATCTGGACCGGCGCGCTGCGACCGACCCCAGTTGGACGGCCACCTTGGACACTCTTCGGATCCCGCGCAAGACGAGCGAGAACCTCGCGGATTGGCGCCGGGATGCACCGATTCGTCCCGTCGTGTTCGAAGCCGCGAAAACGTTGACCGACGAGACGGTGCATCTGCACTTGGAACAGCGCGTCGCGCAACGACTGTTGGCGCGATTCCGCTCACAGGGGTTCATCCATTACGACCTCTCGCGCGCCTGTCTCGCGCAGACGCAAGACTCGGTTCCACGCGTCATACTGCTCGGTCGCCTTTCGCTCTACGGCCAGCGCGCGGAGCGCCTGCACGAGGAAATCGTGCCGGTCGCCGCGAGGTGGGTCGATCCTGGCCGTCGGGACGCGCCGCTAAGAGCCTTCGCTCGCGAAGCCGAAACGCGGACATTGACTCTCCTCGACGAGTCCTTGAGTGGCCAACGACCGGCGCCTGACGAGGTTGTGATGCGCCGACTTCTCAATAGCGCAACGCGCGACATTGACGAACTTCGTCCGCAACTCGAGCCGCGCGCGGACGAGTTCGCTGCAGTCGCCAAACGACGCTTGGCCGAGCGGGGCGAACGAGAGGCCAAGGCTTTGCGCGCAACGCTGCAAGACCAGCACCGGCGGGTGGTGGAGGAACTCGAACGTCACGAGGGCCAATATCGGCAACTCACCCTGGATCTGGGTGACGACCAAGCGCGGCAGCTCGATGCCAACATGCGTCATTGGCGCATGAGGCGGGATCAGTTCGACCGCGACCTGCAGCACGAACCGGCGCGCATTCGCGGGTTCTACAAGGTCCGTGCCCAACGCGTGGAACCGGTTGGGTTGGTGTACCTGTGGCCGGAGACCAACTGATCGAAATGGCCCTGCGACGCGGGGCGCGGAAGTCGCCGACGTTTCGGCCGGCCGAGAGCCGGACCCCGCGCTTCGCTGTCATGCGCATGATCGCGTCCGGCCCAGCCCCGGCGTCGATCATGGAACTTCCGCCGGTCGCTACGTCTCCTTCGGCGGATGTCCCGTCGAAGGGGTAGAATTTCGACATCCACATCTACCATCACTTGATAATGAGCATCAACATCAAGAACCCGGAGACCTGCAGACTTGCCCGCCAACTGGCCGGACTGACAGGGGAGACCATGACCCGCGCGATGACGGTCGCGCTGCGTGAACGCCTGATTCGAGAGACCCGCACGCGAAGCGCCGAGCGGCTCGCGCGCGAGTTGGAGGACATCGGGAAACGCTGCGGCAGTCTGCTCGGACCTGGACCGTCCGCCGTCGAGCACGGGGACTTCCTGTACGATGATCGGGGCCTGCCGAAGTGATTGTCGACACCTCTGCGATTCTGGCCGTACTGCTCGGCGAATCGGATGCGCGTCGCTACGCGAACGCCATTGCCGCTTCTCCGTGTCGGATCGCTGCCTCTGCCTTGCTCGAGGCGTCGATGGTCTTGGAGAGCCGCGGCGGCCAGCGGACTGGCGACCAGTTGGACGTATTCCTGGAAAGGGCGGCCATCGAAGTCGTTCCGGTCACGGAGGAACTCGCCCGCGCGGCCCGCCGAGCCTGGCGGCGCTTCGGCAGGGGCAACCATCCCGCGAAGCTGAACTTCGGCGACTGTTTCTCGTACGCTTTGGCCGAAACGACGGACGAACCGCTGCTGTTCAAGGGCGATGACTTCGCCCGCACGGACATTCGACGCGCATAACGATGCCCGCGGCTCGTCCCGACCCCCATGTCGCGGCACACTTGGAGTGGATCGGGTTTGTCCGCCCGACGGGCCTGGTGGTGTCTCCGCCTGCGCTCGCAAAAGCGGGCGTGATACTGAATCGTCGCGACATCGAAGGCCAGCGTCTGCTTCGCGATTGCGTTGAGGATGATCCAGCCGATGGTCGGGAGGGGTATCATGAGCCCGATCCTTGGCTGCCGGACTTTCGTGCCTTCGCATCGACCGTTCTTGGCTGGAACTTCTCTCCCGTCGGGTACGCGGGCACGGACGCGGAACCGATTCCGCCCGAGCTGGAGGTCGTCTTGCCGGATTCCGGCCGGGTCCTGCGGCCCGATTTCGCCGTCCGTGCCGAACGTGTGCAACGTACGCTTGGAGTAGCGGCTGGAGCGCTTGAGGTTCGCGACTGCCCGACAGACGAAACCTCAGCTTGGCAGCTCCTCGTCCGTGTTCATGCGAGAGGCGAGGATTTCGATGGCGTCGCGCGAGCGAACGGCGGCATGGAGGCGTCGCCTCACGGCCAGATGGAGCGGATGCTGCGTCAGACAGGTGCTCCGGCGGGGTTGCTGTTCAACGGCGTCGCCTTGCGGCTGATCTCTGCGCCCA
Organism: uncultured Pseudomonadales bacterium; assembly: GCA_964518405.1. Classification (GTDB taxonomy): domain Bacteria; phylum Pseudomonadota; class Gammaproteobacteria; order Pseudomonadales; family Azotimanducaceae; genus VXNE01. The sequence continues at coordinate 5,122 of CAZFGB010000133.1, forward strand.
GGGGTGAGAATTCCGGCTGGCTCGACTTCCGCGTCGCCGACATGTTGCAAACGGCGGGCAGGCCCATATCGACTGCGATGCGCGCGTTGCTGGGTCAGGATCGGCTCCTGCTCATGGAACGCGGCAAGCGCCTCGCGGCGTTGCTCGAAGACAGCCGCAAGTACCAGAACGAGGTCAGCGAGCGTCTGGCCGAGCAAGTGCTGCATGCCCTCTACGAGCTGTTGCGAGGGTTCCAGGCGGCGCACGACGCTTCCAGGGGGACGCTCCTTCGACAACCCCTCAACGAAAGTCCGGACGAGGTGTACCGCGGTCTGCTCACAGTCGTCCTGAGGTTGGTGTTTCTGCTCTATACCGAAGAGCGGGATATGCTGCCGCAGGACGAAACGTTCGTTCGCGCCTACTCGCTCGCGAGCCTGTACGAGCGGCTGCGCGAAGACGCGGCCCTGCATCCGGACACCATGGATCAGCGGTACGGCGCGTACGCCCAGCTCATGGTTCTCACCCGCATGATCCACGACGGCGCTCGATCCGGGCGGATGTCGCTGCCGCCCCGCCACGGCGCCCTGTTCGATCCCGACCGGTTCCGCTTCCTCGAAGGGCGCGGCGACCAAGTCGGCGGCGCGAGACAGGTAAGGGAACGGATCGAGCCGCCATTGGTGCCGGACGGCACGATCTATCGCGTGTTGGAGAAACTGATCGTGTTGGACGGCGAGCGAATCTCCTACCGCGCACTCGACGTCGAGCATATCGGTTCTGTATACGAGACCATGATGGGCTTCCGTCTGGAAGTGGCGACAGGACGCTCGATCGCCGTGAATGCCGCGAGAAAGCATGGCGCTCCGACCACCGTGGACGTCGAGCGGTTGCTTCAGGAAGCGCCGGGGGATCGCCGAAAGTTGCTTCGCGACAATACCGACCGCAGGCTCACGGATCGCGTAAACCGATTTGTGAGGGATGCCGAAACCATTGAAGGACTACTCGCCGCGCTCGATTCGGTCATCGACAGGGAAGCGACGCCGGATGTGGTGCCCGCTGGCGCGATGGTGCTGCAACCGAGCGAGGCGCGTCGCCGTTCGGGTTCCCACTATACGCCCAGAGAACTTACGGAACCCATCGTGCGCGACACGTTGGCACCGATCCTCGACCGCCTGCGCGCGGAAAACCGAGAACCGCCACGTCCCGAACAGATTCTCGATCTCAAGGTCTGCGACCCCGCGATGGGTTCGGGTGCCTTCCTCGTGGAAGCCTGTCGTCAACTGGGAGATGTGTTGGTCGACTCCTACCGTGCTCACGAGGTGCCGCAGGATATTCCACCGGACGAGAACGAGGTCATTTTCGCGCGCCGCCAGGTCGCCCAGCGATGCCTTTACGGCGTGGACCGAAATCCGGCAGCCGTTGACCTGGCCAAGCTGTCGCTGTGGCTGGTCACGCTTGCGAAGGATCATCCGCTCACTTTTCTGGATCATGCGCTTCGCGATGGCGATTCGCTCGTCGGGCTGACTCGGCGGCAGATTGAGGGGTTCCACTGGAAGGAGAGCGGGCTCCAAGCCGGGATCGAGACCGTTCAGGCGTCAGAGCGCCTGAGAAGCATAGCGCGGCTACGTCAGCGCATTCGCGAGGCGGACGAGAACGTGCCGGGTCGTGAACTGCACGATCTCTGGGATGCGGCGCGGCACGAAGCTCTACAGGTAACCTTGTTCGGCGACCTGGTGGTGGCCGCGTTCTTCGAGGGCAAGAAAGCCAAGGAACGGGAGGAATTGCGAAGTCGCTACGCGCTCGAAGTCCTCAACGAAGCGCCCCGCTACCGAAGTTGGCTGGAAGACCTGCGCCGCGAGGAACCGCCGCTCGCGCCTTTCCATTGGGAGGTCGAGTTCCCGGAGGTATTCGACAGGGAGAATCCGGGGTTCGACGCCATTGTCGGCAACCCGCCCTTCGCCGGAAAGAACACGGTCGCCGCGGCGAACGTTCCAAGGTACCCGGACTGGCTCAAGGAGATGCATGCCGAGAGCCACGGCAACGCCGACCTGGTGGCGCATTTCTTCCGCCGTGCTTTCGACCTGGTTCGATCCGGTGGCGCGTTTGGACTGATTGCCACCAACACAATTGCGCAAGGCGATACGCGTTCGACCGGCTTGCGCTGGATCTGCGAAAACGGAGGCGAGATCTACCGAGCGAACCGGCGCCTGAAATGGCCGGGTCTCGCGGCTGTCGTGGTCAGCGTGCTGCACATATGGAAGGGTCGCTTCGATGGTGCAAAGCGACTCGATGGCGACGTCGTGGATAAGATCACCGCGTTCCTATTCCATCGAGGTGGGCACACGGACCCCGCGCGGCTAAAGGCGAACGCGGGCAAGAGCTTTCAGGGAAGCATCGTCCTCGGCATGGGATTCACGTTCGACGATACCGACAGGAAGGGCGTTGCGACGCCGATCGCCGACATGCACCGGTTGATTGAGGAGAATCCGCGCAATCAGGAAGTGATCTTTCCCTACATTGGGGGGCAGGAGATCAATACCAGCCCGACCCATACGCACCATCGCTACGTCATCAACTTTCGCGACTGGCCCCTGCGCCGCAGAGACCTAGGCACGACTTGGCAGGATGCCGATGGGGAGCAGCGCCGTGACTGGTGCCGTGACGGGATCGTGCCACTGGACTACCCTGAGCCGGTGGCTGCGGACTCGCCGAAGTTGTTGGCGATCGTCGAGGAGAAAGTGAAGCCAGGGCGAATGAAGGTCAAACGTAAGGCTCGTCGAGACCGATGGTGGCAATTTGGGGATCGACAGCCGGGCTTGTATGCGGGCGTAGAGGGGATGCAACGCGTTTTGGTCACGAGTTCCTCGGCAGCCACATTCCATACAGTCGCGAATATTCCAGCGGAACAAGTGTTTTCCCACAAGTTGATTGTTTTTCGAATGGCAACTTTCGGCGCTTTCTGCGTTATCCAAGCACGCCCACACGAACACTGGAGTGCGGCATTCGGAGCGACCCTTGGAGATGCATTAACTTACAACCCTTCGGACGTGTTCGAGACCTTTCCTTTCCCCGAGGGCTGGGAACGCATTCAAGCACTCGAAACTGCGGGTCAAGCCTACGACGATTTCCGTGCTGCGCTCATGATCGAGAACGACGAAGGGCTCACCAAGACCTACAATCGTTTCCACGATCCATACGAATCCTCTCCGCGCATCGCCCGGCTCCGAGAACTGCACGCGGACATGGATCGGGCCGTGCTCGACGCATACGGCTGGAGCGACATCCCCACGACTTGCGAGTTTCTCCTCGACTACGAGGTTGACGAAGACGAGCCTACGCGTCGTAGGAAACCCTGGCGCTACCGCTGGCCCGACGATGTGCGCGACGAAGTCCTCGCGCGGCTCTTGGAACTGAACGCGGACCGGGCAGCCGAGGAGGAGCGCGTGGAGTAGGTTCCGCTCTCGATCAGTGTCGCGGGTTTTTTCTCGTCGTCTGCCGTGCGGGTACTTGGGCGCTGCCCTGCCAGGCGCGAGGGGAATCGGTGCGGTGCGCGATTGTGACCGGTGCTACAGCCCGAGTTGTTCGAACGTGCGGAGCGGCAGGAACAGGCGCGACGGCGCGGCGGGGAAAGGCGTGAATCCGTAGCGTTGGTAGAAGGCGCTGGCGCGGTCGTGCAGGGCATCGACCACGACGGCGTAGACGCCAATGGTGTCGCCCGCGCGAACGATTCGATGGATCGCATCGAGCAGCAGCGCCTCGCCAAGCCCGCTCCCCTGGCTGCGAAGATCGACGGCCAGCCGCCCGATGACGGCCGCCGGCACGGGATAATGCGGCAGGCGCCTGGCGGTCGGCGCCGGCAGGTCGTCCTTCTCGAAGCTCGCCGCGCTCAGCGTGTAGTAGCCGGCGATC
>CAZFGB010000134.1:0-6683 GCA_964518405.1 uncultured Pseudomonadales bacterium
CACGTGTTCCGGGACGCCCTCCAGCAACGCAGGGTCCTCGACGACGATTTCCGGATACGCGTACAAGGCGAGTTGCATCATCCGCTCGGCCGCGTCGCCGAGCTCCGGGTCGTTACGCGCGGCCATGATCGCCGCGGCGCCCTCGGCGGCGAGCCAGGCGTTCATCGCCAGCCGAACGGCCCGGTCCCCCTCGGGCGCAACTTGCCCCAAGGCGCGAATGAGGTCGGCGCGCGGATTCGACGCTGCCGACCGGTCCGCCGCCGAAAGCTCATATTTCGGGAACGTTGCGAGGGCCGCCCGTGGCCCATCAGCGATCGGAGGTTCCGGATCGGGCACGCCGGCTCTGCCGGCAAGGAACCCTATCGCGGCGGCGACCGCAGTGAGAAAGACTGCGGCAACCGTGAGAAGGATCGTGGAGGTCCGCATACCCAGCCTCGTGCCTCTTCCCTGGTGCGTTCGATCATCCACAAGGGAGGTTCAGGCTGCAAGAGCCGGAAGCACTCCGAACGATCCGTTGTCGCGACCCGGCAAAGGTGCAAAAAAAGGCGATGGCCTGATCGCGAGTCCGGCCAGGCGAGAGGTCGCGTACCCATTCCAACGCAGACTCCGCATCGCGTCGCGCCCACATCCTGGAGACCATGGGGACCAGGCCATCTCGCACCGACTCGTCGCCGATCTCCTGCATCAACGCGACCGCAGCTTCGGGACTGCGGAAGGCGAGAGACCGCACGACCGATCGATAAGAGGCCAGTTGAATTCGCTCGGGTAGCGTTTCGATCAGATCGATGGCAGCGCCGACATCTTCCCGCGCGAACCGCTGCACCGCGCTCACCATCAAATCGGGGTATGCAGGCTGCTTTCCTGAACGGGCGCCGAGTCGCCTCCGCGCCTTGCCGGTCTAGTGGTACGGATCGCTCTTGTTGCGCGTCCTTACCCCGGCCGCCTGCTCATAGGCATCGATGTACTGGTCCGCTCTCGCCGTGTAGGACACGCGGTCGCCCTGGGTCGAGTATCCCGGAACGCACCCGTGCTGCAGCACCATCGCGACCCGCGGCCCGTACTTGTCGAGCATCTCCTCGAACATCTTCTCGGGGATCTTGTCGATGAAGTCCTCCAGCGGTCGCATGAACGGCCGGTTGAAATACACCGTCATGCTGACCCGAATCCCGGGCGCCGTGCGATTGAACGCGCCGTGCCAGGCGTTGCCGTGCCAGATGACGATCGAACCCGCCGGCGCATCGCACGCGACGGCCTGTTCGCTGCCGCCCTGCTCATAGGGCAGGAGGGTCTTTTCGTCGCCTATCGGATTGCGGTTCCACCTGTGACTTCCTGGTACGAGGCAAGTAGCGCCGTTCTCCCGGTTGAAATCCGTCAACAGGTATGTGCATTGCGCCGCGTAGGCCTGCTGCGGCAGCGGCGACGGCATTCCGCCGCAGTCCGTGTGCAGCGGGAAGTTGCTCTTGCAAGGGCCCTTCATCCAGCAGCCCATGTTCGACAGCACCGCGCTGTAGCCCAGCAGGTACGTGACCATCGCGAGCATGGGCGGGTTCATCAGCGCCTCTGCGAATACCGGATCCTCGTAGAAGATCGAATGCATCCGATCGCCGAAGGGCGAGTCTTCCTTGCCAAGGTCGGCGGGCGATTTGAGGGCGGGGGTCTGGTCCTTCAACTGGGACCGGCCGTACCGCTCGTTCTTGGCGCCGTACAGAAATTTGGGTTGATAGGCATGCGTCGCGCCGGTCTCGAGATCGGGCCGTTCGCCGTTGCGTTTCTCGGCGAGATCCACGAGCGCATGAAGCAACCGCTCGGCGAGATTGTTTGGATTGGCGATCTCCGGCGGAAGCGTGCAAAAGCCGTCGTGGTCCATGTCCGCGATGTACTTCTCGAGCCCCAGTTCAGTGATCTCGTCCCATATGCGGTCCCGGGGTTCGGCCAGAGTTGGTGCTGTTGCTGCTACGGCTGCCATGGTATTCCCTCGTCCAATCTCCTATCGGTCAGATTCTACAACTAATCTTGCATTCGTCGCTTGCGTCGTATAAGGCCCGGCTTCCCGCACCGGGCGTCGCCGGCCTGGCCAGCCGTCGATTCAGGAACAGTCGCGCTCCAGGAACCTCCACTTGCCGTCGACGCGTTTCATCGCATTGCGGTATTGGCCTCTGCCACCCACCTCGTTGCCCCGGATGAATATGGACTCGACCAGCATGATGGCGCCGTCGCCGTCACCCTCGATCTCGAAGTTCGTCGTCCAGTGCTGGCCGCCCGGCGGGCCGAAGATCCTGATGAATTCGATCAGCGCTTCGCGACCGCGAACATCGTGGTTGGGCGGCGCGTAGAACCTGCCGTCTTCGGTGAACGTGTCGGCCCAGGCTTCCGCGTCCCGGCTGTCGATGGCGTGGTTGTAACGTGCGACCAGCTCGATCATTTCCGTACGGTCTTCGGCGGTCAGCGGCATTGCAATCTCCTCGGATCAGGGTGCCCGGTCAACGACGACGTAGCGGCTGGCGATGCGCCATTCGCCGTCGACTTTCCGGTAGGTGTCGCTATAGGTGCCGGTGGCCGCGATCGCTGCCTGGTAATAGACGGCAAAGTACATGAGCCCCGTCGCTTCCGTGCTGGTGCCTTCGATGATGTGGTTGGTCGTCCAGTGCAGCGAGTCCTGGGGGTCGGCCGCGTTGCGAAGTTTACGGATGAACTCCTCTCGACCGACGGTTCGTTCGCCCCCCTCGTACTCATACACGGCGTCGTCCGTGTAGCAGTCGGCTCGGCCTTCGGGATCCCGATGATCGACGGTACGGCCGGCGCGATAGATCACGTCCATGATCGCGACCCTGTCCGCCGCGCCGAGCGACCCGTCATCTTCGGGTTCCGCCCGAAACCCCCGAGGTTCGATGCTCTCGTAGCGCTGCAGCACGATTTGCCATCCACCATCGCGCTGTTTCGCCAGCTTGCTCACGAACCGTCCCGACACGCGCAGTCCGACGCCCGCCTCTACGACCGCAACCGAGGCGGCGCAACTCGCCGTGCTTCCGTTTCCGTCGATCGCCAGGCTATTGACCAGGTGCCGCCGCGGCGCGCGCGGGTGAACGGGCCGCTCCGCGTCCGCGATCTGTTGCCTACCGCGCGCCTGCCAGGAACCCTCGACTTCGAGTATGCCGTCGGGCGCGAACAACGCGGCTATCGCGTCGCAGTCTCTCGCATCCGTCGCGTGGAAATATCGGGCGAGCAGTTCCGAAATGGCGAAACGGTCTTCAAGGGACAAAGCCAAGGTGTTCTCCCAACGACGAACGCGTGCGCGTGCCGCGCAGGTTAGTTGTAGACGCCGTCCTTCGGCCGAAATCGCACCCCGGACTCCTTCGCGTAAGCGGCGTTGTGTTTCTCCGCGCGCGCATCCTTGGCCCAGCCGTCGTCCTGGTTCTCGTAGCCGGCCGCGACCCCCTGTTGTGTCAGGATTCCGAACCGCGGCGGATGCCGGTCGAGCATTTCCCGGGGGATGATGTCGCGCAGGTCTTCCTGGGTGCGCATGAAGTCCCGGGCCATGTAGTTCGCCACGCTCACCCGCAGGCCGGACGCCCGACGGTTGTACGCGCCGTGCCAGGTGTTCCCGTGCCAGACGAGGATGGAGCCGGCTTTCGCCTCGACAGGCACGACGTCCGGGTTGCCGAAGTCGCCGGGATTGGCGGGCACGATGCACTCGTCGCCGACTGGTTGCCGGCAAAGCTTGTGGCTACCCGGGACAACCGCCGTCGAGCCGTTCTCACGGTCGAAGTCGGTCAATACGTAGGTGCACTGGCAGACCAGGGCGTGCGGCGTCAGGAGTTCGTCCGCCACCGACATGTCCGTGTGCAGGTTGAACGTGCTCCGATTCGGTCCCCGCATCCAGCAGCCCATGGACGACAGCGTCGCGCTGTAGCCGCACAGGTATGTCGCGATGGTCAGCAGCACAGGGTTCATCAGTCCCTCTTCGAAGACCTCGTCCTCGAACAGGATCGAATTCATCAGGTCGCCGTGGGGCGAGTCGTCCTCGTACGCGGCGGCCTTGTCCAGCCCCAGTTTGAGCTTGCGTTGCCTTCGGGTCTGGAAGGAATCGAACCCCGATTCGTACGGCGACATGCTCGCGTGGGTGGAGCCGCCCTCGAAATCCGGCCGCTCCCCGTTTCGGCGCTCCGCAACATCCAGACAGGCCTTGAGCATCCGGTCCGCGAGGCCATCCGGCATCGCGACATCGGGCGGAATCACGACGTAGCCGTTCTCGTCGAGAAATTCGATGTAGGGTTCGAGACCGAGTTCGACGATCTCGCCCCAGATGCGATCGCGGCTGGACGGTGCCTCGGTTGCTGCTTCGGCCATGACTTTCCCCCCTACGCGATGTCCTACATCCTACACCCGCGACCGATCGTCCACGGTCGCTTGCCCACTCAGAGTTCGCGAATCCTCAAGGAACGAAACTCCAGCGCACCCGTCTCTCCCTGGATGCCGATGTGTCCGGAAGCGTTCGTGATGTTGTCGGCCCGACAAAGCTCCACGCCGTTGAGCGCCGTCGTGATCCGGTCGCCGACCGCCTTGATGTACAGCGTCTGCCATTCCCCGGTCGGTCTGGACGTCTCCCGCGCCAGCGCATCGTTGTAGTCCGTTTCGCCGGCGTCCGTCCCATGCCGAAAGAGCGCGCCGACGGGCGGATACGGGCTGCCGCCGAGCGGGTTGAGCATCTGCACCTGGTAACAGCTGTCGGGCCAGCCCCGCGAAAACGGCTCCGTGCCCATCACCCGAACGAAAATGCCGCTGTCCGCATCATCGGTCATGAAACGAAACTCGACCTCAAGTTCGAAATCCGCGTATACGCGATCCGACTTGAGCCATCCATCGGGCTCCTCGACGACAAGCACGCCGTCGATGATCGTGAAGTTGTCGTGTTCCGTGTCCTTGATGGTCCAGCCGTCAAAGGTGCCGGAAAAAAGTTCTGTGTAGCTCAAGTGCTGCGTGCCCCGTAGTTTCCTTGAGAAACGATGCTACTACGAACCAAAACGCACGTTCGCATCGCCACAAAAATGTGTAACATTGATACACATGCTTATCTCACAGGCGCACACGTGATGGCTAGAGTACAGTTGGTGATCCCCGATGAGGACCGGGACCGGTTCGTGCACCAGGCGAGGCGTGAGGGCATGTCATTGAGCGAGTGGCTCAGAACCGCCGCACGCAATCGGCTAGAGAACCAGCAACGTTCCGACCCATTGGAGTCGGCGGCGGACCTGGACGCGTTTTTTCGCTCGTGCGACGAGTTGCAGGGTCCGAGGGTTGAACCCGATTGGGAAGAGCACCTGATGGTAATCAACGAATCCCTTGAACGCGGTGCCCCGAAGACGTGATTTTCGTTGATACGAACGTGTTCATGTACGCAGTCGGACGACCCCATCCGCTACGTGATCCTGCGCGTCAGTTCTTCTACGAAAGTAATCGAAACCGTACTCCGCTATGCACCTCAGCGGAGGTCCTGCAGGAGTTGGCTCATGCCTATCTTCCAGTCGGGCGGCTACAGACGCTGGATGCGGCCCTGGCGCTGGTGGTTCGCTCCGCTATCCAGGTCTGGCCGCTTGAACTTGAGGATGTGACCCTGGCGCGCCAACTCCACGAACAGTTCCCCACGCTCGGCGCGCGGGACCTCTGCCATGTCGCGTGTTGCCGCCGGCGCCGCGTCAGCGAACTAAAGACTTTCGATCAAGCCCTCCACGCCTTTGCCGCATCCTTGGGCTGACACAACTCTGATAAGCTGACGGTGGCATTCCGTTCAAGTCCGATGCTTGTGGGAGTAGGAACATGAGCGCCGTTGCGCAAGCTGCCAACCTGGACGTTCGACCCCTGACCGGCGCGCTGGGCGCAGAAGTGCGGGGCCTGGATGTCGAGACCCTCGACGACGACGGCTTCGCCACCGTGCACGAATTGCTGCTGAAGTACAGCGCCCTCGCACTGCACGGACAGGGACACCTCACGGTGCCCAAACTCCGGAAGTTCGGCATGCGCTGGGGCAAACTCGACGTGCACGGGTTCACGCCCTTCCAGGGATTCGATGACGTGCTGCAGATCCGGGCCGACCCCGCTCACCCGCTGATCACCGAACAGTGGCACGCGGACGCCACCTGGCAGGAACTTCCGCCCAAGATCACCATGCTGCTTGCCAAGCAACTTCCCGCAGTGGGCGGGGACACGATGTTCGCGTCCCAGTACAAGGCCTATGAGGATCTCTCCGACGCGATGAAGGCGTTCCTCGAACCGCTGGACGTCGCGCACGACGGCCGCATCATCGATCCGACGCTCACCAACAAGTCGGTGATCCATCCGCTGGTGATCAGGCATCCGGAAACGGGCAGGAAGGCGATCTTCGTGAATCTCAACTATGCCCAGCGCGTCTTGCAGCTCGAAGCGCACGAGAGCAGGGCGCTGCTCGACTTCCTGTTCCTGCATTGCTCGCGCAACCGGTACCAGGCGCGTTTTCGCTACGAGCCCGGCACGCTGGTCATCTGGGACCAGCGATGCCTGCTGCACGCCGGCGCCAACGATTTCATCAACGAGGTGCGCGAACTGCACCGCATCGCGGTCATGTGCGACGAGCGGCCCTCGCGCTAGCGGCCTGCGCCGTAGAAAGGCACGAAGTGCCGATCAAGGCGCAGAGCCGGGACGGGCGGGAT
>CAZFGB010000135.1:0-44910 GCA_964518405.1 uncultured Pseudomonadales bacterium
GGACGGGTCGGGAAATCCGCTGCTGGGGGCATCGGATCTCACCGACGACGTTAGCCTTTACGGGAATTCGGCGCAGGCTGTCCGCCACTCCATTGCCCTGGGCCGCCACGGAGAGATGCCGGCGTTCGGCGAGCGCCTCGACGAACCGCAGATCCGGCTGCTTGTCGCTCTGTTGACCCGTCCTGTCCATTGACGGGAGGTCGGAGGCGCGAGGCCTTACCCTCTGTCCTGCTTGAACCGGCTCCGTCGTTGACGCGGAATCGCCAGGCGCGGACACCGGATCGGCGTTCGCGTCCCTCAATCTCGCCAACTTCAGCGAGTTCGGGCTGATCGTCGCGGCGATCTGCGTGGCGAACGGCTGGTTGGGCGATAGGTGGCTGGTCGCCATCGCGGTCATCGGCATGGGGCGCATCGGCAGGGGGGCGTACGACTACATGCATGAGCGCCACGGCGGCACTGTCGTTGGCCTGGACAGCCACCCGAAGCGGGTGCGGCACCTGCAGGCGACGGGCCGGAACGTGCTCCCGGGCGATCCGAGCGAGGGGTACCTATTGACGAACAATCATGTGGTCGCGCAGGCAGAGGTGGTGGTGCGTTCCGAAGGGCCGGGCGGCGATGCCGGGATCCGCGAGCGGGACATCATCACCAGGCTGGACAACAAATCGGTGGCGAGCCTCGAGAGCTTCCACGAGATTGCCAACGCGCTGCCCCGGGGCCGCAGCGCATCGGTGCTCATCGTTCGGGGAGAGCGGCCGCTTCAAGGAGGCATTCGAGCCCTTCGCATCAAGCATGCACATTCTTGCGATACTGCTTGGTACGGGTTCGGTTTGCCCGGCTCTCGGTTGGTGAATTGACTGCAATCCTTTAACGTCACCTCACAGTCGGCTATCGCGAAAGGTTGTGCAATGGTGACTTCCTGCGCGGGCAGTTCATTGATGAGACAATCTTCTGTGCGCGACAGGCAGCCCATGAGGAACCGTTTTGTCGGGACCGGTGTCATCGGCGGACCCTCGCCGTCCGAAAGAAGTCGTTCTTTGAACGTTCTGACCGGAATCGCCGGTGACTGCGGCGCTGCCGACGCCCCGCGGGCCGACGCCAAACCTCCGTCTTTGGTCGGAACAGGACGCCCGGTAGCTGGACATGCCTGTCATATCGCCTGCTGAGACAGAAAGCCTGATCGAACTGCTGTTCTGGACGGCTCTTGCGGGTGCGTGTATTCCGGCCGGTGCCGGCCTGGCTTGCATCGAGCGCATCGGCCCGGCCTGGCTGGAGGAAGAATTCAAACACTTCGTGATCGCATTTGGCGGCGGGGTACTGCTGGGCGCCGTCGCACTGGTGCTGGTGCCCGAAGGCGTCGAACGGGTGCGGAGCGCGGTAGCTGTCGTCGTGCTGCTGCTGGCGGGCGGCGCGGCCTTCATGACGCTCGACAGGCGGCAAGCCAGGCGCCGGCGCGCCGCGCCCCAGTTCATTGCCATGGCAGCAGACTACCTGCCGGAGTCCCTGGCGCTCGGCGGCATATTCGCGGTTGGCGCCGACGGCGCCATCCTGCTGGCAATTCTGATTGGCCTGCAGAACCTGCCGGAAAGCTTCAATGCCTGGCGGGAACTTGCCGCGCAGGGCGTTTCCGCTTCCGACGCCTTCACACGTTTCCTGTTACTGGCGCTGCTCGGCCCTGTCTGCGGACTGATCGGCTGGTTCTGGCTGGCAGGTCACGAGGCGACGCTCGGTTCGATCATGCTTTTCGCGGCAGGCGGCATTCTCTACCTCACCTTTCAGGACATCGCGCCCCAGGCGAAACTGGAGAAGCACTGGGCGCCCCCGCTTGGGGCGGTGCTTGGTTTTGCGCTTGCGCTCATCGGGGAACGGCTGCTTCAAGGTTGAACGCGATTCCGGCCCCGAGTTGACGCAGGTTCATCGCGCTACGTCCCATTTCCAGGATATCTCAATCGGTTCAGCTCTCCGAAAGGTGGCCACCGAGTCTCACATGTTGTTGAACCAGGACAGTGGCCCGATTGCGGGCCGATACGATGCGGTGACGTTGGACATCGTCGGCCGCCGGGGACGAAAAGTGCAAACGCCCATCGTATTCGTAGCGGCAAAAAAACTACAAACGACCGTTTGCCTCCGCGGCTCGTCCGGCGATGGAACAATCGATCAACGCCGGCGTGCGACCACCAGCTTGTGGCTCGGGTTGCCGGTCGCCGCCGGGGGAATCAGCGCCTGATTCGTCGGGTCCGGTCGATGCGGTACCTGGCGGTGCGCCGGTCCAGGCGCAGTTGTTCGATTTCTTCCAGAAGGTCGAGCGCCAGGGCCGCGCCCGGCCAGTTGACATTGAGGTCGCGGGCAAGGTTGAGCGCTTTCTGGGCCCGTATCACGGCGCGGCCGGTGAAATGCCACTCCGAGGGAGCGCGGCCGCGCGGTTCCAGCACGCCTTCCTCCACCATTTCGATCACCAGTTCGGCATGCACGCCACAGGCGGAGCAGAGTTCATGCAGGGTGAAAACCGTTTGTTCGCCGATAACGGTGCCGGACAATTGCTTCTGGATTCGTCGCTTCATGACGCGGCCTCCATGGCCGATCTCGGATTGAACGGCATTTCGCGCTTCATCCGTTCGTAGAGCTCGCGTGCCTCATCCGTACCGGGCCTCGGCGTCACGATGTCCAGCACCACGTACTGATCGCCCGGCGGGTTGCCGGGCAAGCCGCGGCCTTTCAGGCGCAACCGGCTTCCGGTCTGGGATCCCGGCGGTATCCTGAGTTCCACCTTGCCTCCGGGTGTGGGCGCTGTCACCGTTTCTCCCAAGGCCGCTTCCCAGGGGGTTACCGGCAGGTGCAGGTAGAGGTCCTTCCCGGCTACCTCGTAGAGCCGGTGAGGAGCGATAGCCACGTTGAGATACAGGTCGCCTGCCGGGGCGCCGCCGAGGCCGGGGCCGCCCTGCCCGGCGAGGCGGATGCGCTGGCCTTCGGAGATCCCTTTCGGGATCTTTACGTTCAGGGTGCGATTGCGGGTGACGAGCCGCCCATGGTCGTCAAGCTCGGGCACCTTGAGCGACAGGCTGCGCGTCGTACCCGCGTAGGCGTCCTCCAGGTCGATGACCATCCGGGTGTGCAGGTCTTCGCCTTTCATGCGATATTGCGTGAACCCGCCGTCCTGCCGCGGCTGCGCGCCGCCGAACAGGGACTCGAAGAAGTCGCTGAAACCGCCGGCGCCAGGATCTCGGCCCGCGGTGAACCGGACGCCGGGCTCCCAATCCGGCGGCGGCCGGAATTCCTGTCCCGCCTGCCAGTCCGCGCCGAAGCGGTCGTAGGCGTCACGCTTCTCCGGATCCTTGAGCACCTCGTAGGCTTCCTGCACTTCCTTGAAGCGTTCCTCCGCCTCGGGCTCCGTGCTGACGTCCGGGTGATACTTGCGCGCCAGCCGCCGGTAGGACCGCTTGATGTCCTCCGGCGAGGCGTCGCGCTCGACGCCGAGCGTGCTGTAATAGTCCTTGAACTCCACGTCCGTCCTGGAGACCGGTTGCCTACCCGTAAAATGAGGGCGATCTGTCCGAATTTAAAGTAGCGCGGACAACGCCAGGGCGATCCCCAGGAACGAAAGGAAGCCGGCCACGTCGGTGACGGTGGTGAGAACGATCGACGATGCGGTTGCCGGATCCTGGCCGAGCCGGGTGAGCAGCATCGGCACCAGCGCGCCCGCGACGCCCGCCATGGGCATGGCGACCAGCATGGCCAGCGAGATCACCAGGGCGAGGCCCATGGACCCGCTCCACAGATAGACGCCGCCTCCGCACACGGCCGCCAACGCCAGGCCATTGACGATGCCGGCGGCCAGTTCCTTGGTCAGAAGGCGCGGCAGGTCGCGGGTGCCGATCTCCCGGAGCGCCAGCCCGCGCACAGTCACCGCCAACGCCTGGGCGCCCGCGTTGCCGCCCTGTCCGGCGACCACCGGCAACAGCACGGCGAGCGCCGTGAACTGGGCGATCAACCCCTCGAACAGCGCCACCACCGCCGAGGCCAGGAAGGCGGTGAGCAGGTTGATCTGCAGCCAGGGCAGGCGCCGCCGCACGGCGAAACCGGGTGTGGAGGTGGCCTGTTCGTCGGCGCTCGCCCCCACCATGGTCTGCATGTCGGCGCTGAACGATTCGCCCACCGCATCGAACAGGCGGTCGTAACGAACCACCCCCAGAAGCCGGTTGCCGCTGTCCACGACCGGCAGCGAATCGGTACGGTGCCGCTCCAGCAGTTCCACGACCTCGTCCTGGGGAGCGACCACGTCGACCGCGGGCGTGGAACGGGCGAATGAACCGACCCGGTCCATCGCGTCAGCAAGCGCCAGAGCCTGCATTTCGACGCGTCCGTCCAGGCGTCGAGCCGAGTCCAGGAGATAGAGCGATCGGACACCCCGTACCGGCGACAAGCGAACCCGCTCGATGGCATCGGCTACGGTCATGTTGTGGTTCAGGGTGCACATCGCCCGGTCCATCAGGCGCCCGGCAGCACCGGCGGGCAGGTCGACGAGCCGGTCGAGTTCCCGGCAAAGCGATCTGGGCAATCGCTCACGGAGTTCCTCGCGCTGCTCGTCCGACAGGCCGGTCATCAGGCTCAGGGCGAGGTGGGTCGGCGCCGCTGCGACAACGTTCGCCTGATCATCACCGGACAGGTTTTCAAACAGGGCTGAGGACCGTCCCGGCGGCAGCCTGTCCAGGACAGTGAGACGGCTCGCCAGGCCAATGCCCGCGATCTCTTCGGCAAGGGAGTCTTCGTCCATGTCCTCCAGCACGGCAGCGGCTTCCGCCGGGAATCGGGCGATAAAGTCGTCCCGGACAGCGGCGGACAGCGCCAGGTGTTCCGGGAGGCGCTCGGCAGCGGCGCTCACGGAGACCGCCCTTCCGTCGCAATGAGTGCCGGTAACTCCGCGAGCAATTCAAACAGCGTGGCGGTAAGTGTCGTCAGCACGGACGGCCCGTTTGCGCTCGGCGACGCTGAGGCATCGGGCAACCGGGACCGGTGCAGCAGGCCGACCGGGCGCGACCGGGCATCAACGACCGGCAGCCATGCCTTGTCGCGCGCGGCAAATTCCACGGCGGCAGCGTACAGGTGGGCGCCGGCCTTCAGCGGGCGCACCGGTGCCACGCATTCCCGTACCGAGGCGTCCGGGCCGCGCAGCAGGGCAAGCCGCGAATCCAGACGGCCGATCAGACGGCCATCCCGGTCAACTACCAGCAATGGAGAGCGGTCCGCCGATTCGGCCGGGCCCAGTACCTGCACCACGTCGGCGATCGACTGCGATTCGCTCACCGCGGCGAAACCCGTGTCCAAATACGCGCCCACACTGGTATCGGGAAAAGCGCAGTATCGGTCGATGTCCTTGCGCCGCCGGGCGGGCAGCCGGTCTGCAAGCCCGGCGCGGCGCGACGGATCGAGGCGCCGCGCGAGGCGAACGGCGGTATCGAGGCCGGCCTCGGACAGCCAGCGGACGAGTTCGGCATCCGATGAGCGGTTCAGCAAGTCCACGGCGGTGCCCTGCGGCAGGTTCACCACCACGGCCGGCAGCACCGAATCGGGAAGGGAGGCGAGCAACGGGTACACCCCGGAACCGCCTGTGCGCGCGACGGTCAGCGCAAACTCGGCCGGATGACCCTGTGCGTAGCGTTCGAGCAGGCGGCTTGCGGGCACGGCATGTCCGGTCACTCCGATGCCTCCGCCAACCGCACGACCGGGGCTTCTGCGAATCGTGCCGCCGGTATGGTCACCAGGCCATCGGACGTTGCGAGCACGATGCCGGTGCGGCGCAGCTCGACCACCGTGCCTTCCGTATCGTCGACGCGCAGTCGGTCGCCCTTGCGGTAGCCGTCCAGTTCCCGGCGGGCGATCAGGTTGGCGACGTGCTGCCGCGCGCCCAGCGCGAAGGCCAGCCCAAGCGCCGCGGACGCGATACCGAACGCCAGGAGCGCAAGATCCGCGATGAACGACACATCGATCCCAAGCTGCTGCGCGGCGATGATGATCGCGGGTCCCGCCGCGAGCCAGTAGGCGCCGCGCGGCGGGAAACGGACGGCGCCGGCGCGGCGCTGGACGAACTCGCGAAGACCGGCGCCAATCAGGTGCCCGGCTGCGATTGCCAGAACGGCGATGATCAGTCGAGGCAGATGAATCAGCGCCTCATCGATGAGCCCGGCCGCCTGCCCGATGCCGAGAACCCTCAACGACAGCCCGACCGTTGCCGCGAGAACAGCCCAGAACGCAAGGGGCGCCAGCGCTCGTATGATGCTGGCGAATGCCCCGGAGTCCCGGGCGTGCCGGTCCGTCAGCCGGGCAATGGCGGCCCGGGCGGCGAAGGCGACGGCCACTCCGGCCACCAGCATGAACAGGCCGGCCATTTCCGAGCTGACGTTCAACGCGGACATCCCGGCGTCTTCCCAACCCGCTCGTTCATCAGAGGTCAACCGCCGCCGCCCGTGCGCCGACGCCAATGGCGCCGGCCAATGATCGAATTGCACCAGACTGCCCGATGGGGGGCGTGGTCGTTCCAGTCCCCTGGTTCGCGGATCGGGTTCTCGAATCAGTCAAGTTTGCACCGGGTCCACGCCTTTCGCTCAGCCTGGGGCATCGTCCCGTTCGTCGTCCAGCCTGCCGAGTATCTCGACGGACAGGTCCCGAAATGCATCGGCCAGGTGCCCGTCCCGGTATTTCTGTCGCAGCATGCGGGGATAGGCCAGGTGTTCCGCGGAACTCGAGATGCGTTCGGCATGCCAGACGATCGTGTTGAATACTGGCGGGTCGCCCGCCCGCCGCAGTTTCCGCAACACCTCCCTGTGCGCTTCCGAATTGCCCTGGTATCGGGTGACCACGATCCCCAGTGGCTGAACGGGACGCCCGATCGCCTCTGAAAACTCCCCGACGCGTGCAACGATTCGAGGAATCCCATAAGTGGACATGAGGTCCGTTGTCGTCGGAACCAGATATCCATGGGAGATGCGCAGGCCGTTCAGGGTGAGAATGCCGAAGTTCGGCGGACAATCAACGATCACCACGTCATAGTCGGCGAGAGTGGGCCCGAGCGCGCCCTCGAGCAGGTTCGTGGGCAATCCGGCCTCCCCGGCGGCGGGAGGTGCAGCGCTGATCCGATCCTGAACCGAGGTTAGATCGAGGCTGGACGGCAGCAGGTCCACGGTGCGGGCAACCCCCACGTTGGATGCGCCGCGAAGCAGCACCGATCCGGGAACGAACGGTTCCGTTACACCGCGTAGCGCGCCCTCGAACAGCGGTGCCAGGGTGCGGCCGCGCTCGTTCAAGTCCTGCCACCGCTTCTCGCCGATCAACATGGTGGTTGCGTGGCACTGGGGATCGAGGTCGATCAGAAGAACGCGCTTGCGAAACAAGGCCGATAGCGTCTCCGCCAGCCCGACCGAGATCGTGGTCATGCCGACGCCTGTCCGGAGACTGATGTTTGAAATCACCTTGGTCATCGCGACGATTCTACCAATTCAGCCCCTACTGGCAGCCACACCGCGCGTTGCTGATGCTGGAATCGCCAGAACCGCGCACCAGCCTGCCGTCTAAGGCGCGCGACCGCGCGGCAATCACCTCCCTGGCGATACGGCGGGACAACGTATGCAGGCGCTTGGTCTCGTCCACCAACGCGATCGCCAGCCGATACTCCATCAATGCCGGCCCGCTGTTCCGTTCCGCCATGGGCGCCACCAGTTCGACCACCGTTTCTTCCGCTGCACGGTTGAACGCCCCCTTCGAGGCGAGCACGCGGCGGGCAGCCTTTGCGTCCCGATCGCGAAAAGCATCCACCGCGTGGCCGTATTCGCGCAAGGCCCGGCCAGCGAGCCGCTCCAGGCGCTCCGCCGTCGCCGTGGCGAAACGGAAGTTTGCGTCGGCGCGTTTGTAACCCGCGGTGACGAACCCGCTCTCGACGGTGTCGCCGATATTCTCCAGGTTGTTCGCGATGCCCAGGTATTCCTGCAACCGGAGCGGCAAGGGTTCCACCAGATCGCGCATGGACAGTTCTCCGAGGTAACTGACGATCGCGCCATGGAGCTCGTCGATATCGCCGTCACGCGCGGCCAGGCGGTCCAGTGCGGTTTTGTCCGCTCCCAGCGCTATGGACAATGCATCGGCCGCCATGCTGCGCGCCATGTCCGCCAGTCGGAGCAATTCCAGCTTGACCCGGTCCAGCGCCACGGCCGGCTGGCCAAGGAAAAGGGGATCGAGATAGGCGGGCCGGCAGCTTTCCGGCTGTTCGTCAGTCTGGCGTCTTGGTACCAGGCGGTCCGCCAGCGCGGCAAACGTCCCTGCAAAGCCGATGAAACCCAGCGTGCAGGCGATGTTGAACACGGTGTGCGCGTTGGCGATCTGGCGGGGCACTTCCGCCGCCAGGCGGGCGGTACCGGACAGGTCCGTTGCCATCGGCGACAGGGTCCGCACCAGGTCCGCGAAGACCGGGATGAACCATACGAAAGTGAGCACGCCGGCCAGGTTGAAGAGCACGTGAACCACCGCCGCCTTGACGGCTTCGCGCGGTTTGCCGATGGCGGACAGCATCGCGGTCGCGCAGGTGCCGACGTTGGATCCGAGAATGAGCGCGATGCCGTTCTCCAGTGTGATGAAGCCCTGGGTGCCCAGAACAATGACGATGCCGGCGGTGGCGGACGAAGACTGCACCACCGCCGTGAAGAGGAAGCCCGCGGCGAGCCCCAGTAGCGGCGAGCGGGCTTCCTGCATGAAGGCCACGAACGGCGCGTGATCGCGAAACGGCTCGGTAGCCGAACTCATCAGGCCCATGCCGAAGAACAGGAGACCCAACCCCATCAGTGCGGTGCCGTAGTATCGGACCTGTTGCCGGGTCGCCAGGAGTTCCATGAGGAATCCCGCCGCGATCATGGCGAGCGAGTACCGGGTTACATCGAACGCGACAATCTGAGCGGTGACGGTGGTGCCCACGTTGGCGCCCATGATCACGCCGACCGACTGCGTGAACGTGAGCAGGCCGGAGCTGACGAAACCCACCACCATGACAGTGGTCACGGATGAAGACTGGATCACGGACGTGACCAGGGCCCCGGACAGGGCTCCGGTCAGGCGGTTCGTGGTGAGGCGCGCGAGTACGTCCTTCAACCCGCTGCCGGCGACGGTTTTCAGCGAGTCGGTCATCTTGCGCATGCCGTACAGGAACAGCGCCAGCCCGCCGCCGAGGCCGGTGACGATTGCCATGTAGTCGAGTGCGTCGGGCGTCACGTTCAACCGAATCGTCCCGCAGGCTTGATACGAACCCGGTCCAACGCCCGCTCCTTGGCCGGGTTCCGGCTCATGTCAACGCACAGCGCTCGCCCACGGAAAGGTTCTCCATGACGGCCAGCGGAACCATTGCCGCAGGTCACCACTCAGCCGCGATTGATCTTGATCCGCCGACCTTCGGAGGGCTTGGTCGCCAGCTTCGGGATTGTGATCGTGAGCACACCGTCCTTGTGGACCGCTTCGACCCCCGAGAGGTCGGCATCGGCGGGCACCTGGAAGGTCCGGCGGAACCGGCCATAAGCGCGCTCGGAAAAATAGTAGCTCCTGCCGCTCTCCTCGCGCTGCGCGAGCTTCTCGCCGGTGACGACCAACCGATCGCTATTGACCTCCAGATGGATGTCGTCCTCGGAGATCCCGGGCAACTCGACGGCGATTTCGTAAGCGTCTTCGGTGGCCGCGGCCTCTGCGCTCGGGGAAAAGAACTCGGCAACGCGTTCTCCGAACTGACGTAGCGGATGCAGGAATTGCGACCACCAGTCCGGCGCCTGGGCGGTGAGGTCTGTTGATTTCACCATGGTTCGAACCCTCGTTTTCAAACTGGATGTCTTCCGATATGGGGCTCGCCGACCTTGATTCAAGCATTGACGGTACGCCGAGCGGCTGCGCGCCACGGTGCCAGCACCAGCACGGACGCTTTTTTTCGACGTATGGAGATGCGCTATCATCGCCGCCTTCGCGACGGGTTGGAAAAAGTCTATGGGGTATTCACAGATTGTTGTGGCTCTGGATATCGTCTCTGATTCTGCCGAAACAGTAATGCAGCGCGCCCTGCAGATCGCGTCCGGTGCAGAGATCACGGCCGTGCATGTCGTCGAACTGCACCCCTATGCGGGTGACGAAGTGGCCTTCCGGACGCTCGCTTCATTGCACCAGCTCGTGAAGCAGGAGATGGCGAAGCGCTTTGAGGCCGTGTGCGCGTCGGCCGGCATCGAACGGCATGCGCTTCTCGAAGGCCGTGCTGCAAACGAGATTCGGCGGTACGCCAGGGCCCAGGGCGCGGATCTGGTTGTCATGGGCGCTCACGGTCGGCGTGGCTGGCGGTTGCTGCTCGGATCCACCGCCAATGCCATGCTGCACGGCCGGGTGTGCGACGTCCTTTGCGTACACATCCCCGAGGAGGCGCAGCCGTTCGGCCATGTTCTGGCTGCGATAGACGTAGCCGAGGAACCAGACCGGGTGCTCACTCGCGCCGTCGAGGTTGCCGCGATCAGCGGGGCGCGTGTATCTGTCGTTTCTGCCGTAAAGCCTGTCGAGCTCATCTATGGCGGTTTGGATCTGGCGGGATACGCCGACCCGGCGGTGCAATCGGACCGTGCGGTTGCGGAGCAGGTGCAGGCACAACTCAACGAACTGGCCGAGAAGTTCGGTCTGTCGGGAGAGCGAGTGGTCCGCCGCGGTAACCCGGCGGAGGAAATCCACGCCGTGACGGAGGAGTTGTCAGCGGATCTGGTGGTCATCGGCACCCACGGGCGACATGGTCTCGGACGCCTGCTCGGATCGACAGCCAATGCCCGTGCTGCACGGGGCCAAGACGGACATCCTCACGGTGCTAATGCCTGACTGATTCGAATCAACGGCCATCGTCCAACCTTGTCGGAAAGTCGCCGACGCTGCCACCCGATTGACCTGCAGGCCTCCCGTCAATGGCAGTGCGTGGTCACGGCGAGTCTTCGATGGACTCGATCGCGTAAAGCGGGTCCGCTTCGAGCACGCTTTCGTGGGAGACGATCTCCTCTTCCACCGCGCTTACTTCGCCGAACCGCGCCAGGTGGAACAGGGCTTCGCCCTCGTTCACCGGTGGCAGCCGGTTTATGCCGATGACGATGCCTTCGAACGGCGCGGGGATGACATCGTCGTCTGACGAGAACGGGGCGGACACCGTGCCGAGCACATCGTCCGCCCGCACATGGGCGCCGAGGCGAACCAGCGGGCGGAACAGGCCATCGGTGGGCGCGCGGATCCACCGGGTGGAATTGGCCACGTAGGGCTCGCTGCGCGCGGTGCGGGTGCGCCGCGCCGGCAGCATGTCCAGGCCGCGCATGACGTTCACGACTCCCCGTACGCCGGCCACCACGCACTTTTCGTCGAGGCGCAGCGCCTCCCCGGCCTCGTAGGCGATTACCGGGATGCCCTCCCGTCCCGCTTCCGAGCGCAGGCTGTTGTCCAGGAGTCCGGAGTTGACGATCACCGGAATCGAGAAGGCGCGGGCCATTTCCCCGACACCGGGTTGGTCGAGGGCCGCCCGGATCTGCGGCAGGTTGTCCCGATGGACCGCACCGGTGTGGAGGTCGATGACGTGCGTGCAGCGCTTCACCACGGAACCGAAGAAGACGTTCGCCATGCGCGAGGCCAGCGAGCCCGTCTCGCTGCCGGGGAAGCTGCGATTCAGGTCCCGGCGATCCGGCAGGTAGCGGGACCTGTTGAGGAACCCGAACAGGTTCACCACGGGAACCAGCACGAGCGTGCCGCGCAGCCGGTCCAGCGCCGCAAGCGTGCGCAGGCGGCGAATGACCTCGATGCCGTTCAGTTCGTCGCCGTGGATTCCCGCCGAAACCAGGAGCGTCGCGCCCTGCCAGCGGCCGTGTATCACCTCGACGGTCAGGTCGAGGGGCGTCTGCGTATACAGTTGCGCCATCGGTAATTCGAACTGCAGCCGTTCCCCGCGCCGCACCCGCCGGCCGGCAATCTCGAACGGACCCTGCAGCGTGCCCGCCTTGCGCCGGGCGGATTTGGCGCCCGCCCCCCTTGCCGCCTCGGCCAGGGCTGCCGATTTCGGTTCAGCCGGTGCCACGCGTGCGTGTCCTGCCCTGGCGGGCATTGCGTTCTATGAACTCGATGACACGGTCCGCGACGTCAATGCCGGATGCCTCCTCGATGCCTTCGAGGCCCGGTGAACTGTTCACCTCCAGGACGAGCGGTCCGTGATTGGAGCGGATCAGGTCCACCCCCGCAATATTCAGACCCATCGTCTTGGCCGCCGCCACCGCGGTTCGCCGTTCCGCGGGTGAGATCTTGGCGGCATGGGCACTGCCTCCGCGGTGCAGGTTGGACCGGAATTCGCCGGGCGCCGCCTGGCGCCGCATCGCCGCGACCACCTTGTCGCCGATCACGAAACAGCGCACGTCGGCGCCCCCGGCCTCTTCGATGTACTCCTGGACCATGATGTTTACATCGATTCCGAAGAAAGCCTCCATGACACTCTCGGCGGCCTTGCGCGTCTCGCAGAGCACGACGCCCACGCCCTGGGTTCCCTCGAGCAGCTTTACCACCAGCGGCGCGCCCCCGACCATGTCGATGAGCCCCGGTATGTCGTCGGTGGTGTGCGCAAAACCGGTGACGGGCATGCCGATGTCGCGCCGCGCGAGCAGTTGCATGGAGCGCAGCTTGTCACGGGAGCGCGCGATGGCGACCGATTCGTTAACCGCGTAGACACCCATCATTTCGAATTGGCGCACCACGGCGGTACCGTAAAAGGTGATCGATGCGCCGATGCGGGGAATCACCGCATCGACGGGCGGCAGCGGGTCCCCCCGGTAACGGATGGAGGGCTTTGCGGTCGCCATGTTCATGTAGCAGCGCAGGGTGTCGATCACCGAAGACTCGTGACCCCGCGCGTGCGCCGCTTCCAGAAGCCTGCGGGTGGAGTACAGCTTCCGGCTCCGGGAAAGGATGACAATGTTCAATGCTCGCCCTCGTCGGTTCGCTCAGTTTCTTCCGATATTGCGCCGCTTTCCCGTCCTTTTCGCAACGAGATAAGACCGTCCCGGGTCGACAACGAAGCGCGAACGTATGGCGGTGCGGCCGATCAGCAACGGAAAGCTCATCGCGTGTCGGGCAGTAAGCGTCAATTCCACCGGCCACTCGTCATCGCCCAGCCTCAGCATCGTCTCGATGAGATAGCGCTCTTCAGCCCGGCCGCCGGAATTGCGCACCGTTCGTCGGCCCAACAACGGTACGCGGAAAGGGGTGGAGGCGTTTGGCAGATCGCGCCTGTCCAGTTCGAATTCCACCCAGTCGGCGCCGTTTACCTGGAGCGGCCTGATTCGCGCCGCATGCAATGCCGAGGTGCGGGCGCCGGTATCGATCTTCGCCTTGATGGGGTCCCGGTGCAATAGGGGAAGCACCACCCATTCGCGCCAGCCAATGATCGGTTTCATGGCCGCCGGCGCTCGCATGGTCGCCACGAGCTGCCCGCCGCCATGGCGATCAGGACCTGCAGCCAGAAGCGCCGCTCGGCAAGCCGTCCAGTTGGGCGCGTCGAGTGGGCAGGGATCGGGGCTCGTTCATGGTTTCCAAGCAGGGTTTACCGGTGATGACGGATCTTGACCCTGGTGGCGGCGGCAACTGCTGCCGCGCACGACACTTCGAATCTCGCGGTCGATCAGCGTCCAGTTGACCACGGTACACTCGAGCAACTGGCTGTTCGTGACCAGCAGATGCACGCCGTCGATCCGGCGAATGCGCGTGGAGCGGTTGCCGATTCTCTCGACCGTGCCCATCCAGGCGTCGAACTCGATGAAATCGTCGACTCGGACGGGGCGCTCGGCCATGAGAATCCAGCCGCTGATAAAGTTGTTGACAATGTTCTGCGTGCCAAACCCGATTCCGATTGCGATGGCGTCCATGACGAAGGCAAGTGCGGTTACCGGTATGCCCAGGAGGTTCAGGGCCACGAAGAAGATCAGGGTCAGCAACACGAACAAAACGATCCGCTGAATGGCATGGATCGCGTGCGCTCTGAGTTTCGTACTGGTAAGCCGGCGCGCGACAATTGCACCGGCGAACCGGCTCGCGAGGTAACCGGTCGCAAACAGCAGCAGCACCGAAGCAAGTTTGCCGACCGAGACTGTGTATCCGCCCGGCAGCGTGAGCAGGTTGAACGCCCAGATGGCTTGAGCTTGTTCCCATATGTATTGGCCTCGAAGCAGGTGTAGCGAGCATGCTACCAGTCCATCGGCTGCTGACCCGATTTACGCGGTCGGGAACTCGGCAAGCCGTTGACACAAGCGGGATTGGCTCTTGTAGAACGAGTCGCCAGCCCGGAGATGCGGATCAAGGCGCGCAAGAACGACGCCAGGAGCTTCCCGTGAAAGGGCGAATTCGCGACGAGAGATTTTGATTGGCGACAGCCATAGAATGCGTTGTCATTGGTGGCAGGCAGGATTTACCTGAATCTGCCCTGCACGGAGTTCCAGACGGTCCCGACATGAAACTCGCCGAAATGATCTTCCCGAGCATGATCGTATTCCCCGCCTGTTTTCTCTTGTCGACATCCCAGGCGGCCGTCGATTCGGGAACGGCGGACGGGGCACCGTTCCAGCCGGCTACCTCGCTGCGGGAATCGCTCGAACATCATCGCAACTTCATCCGGGACGATATCTGGTGGACGGTTTTCGCCGGCTGCTTCAAGGACGACGACCACAGCGAGATGGACTTGGGAGAGCCGGTGCTGGGAATGCTGCACAGTGTCTACGGGTTGGCTGCACCGCTCGGTGATCCTTGACAGACAGGGGGCAGGCCACGCATGAAACGATTCCAATTCACGCGAATCCAACGGCAGCCCGCGGGGGACGGAGCGCAGCCCCGGCAGACCGGTTCCTCGTTCATTGTGCTGATCAGTTGCATCGCAACCCTGGGCGGGTTCCTGTTCGGCTTCGACAGCGGCGTCATCAACGGCACTGTCGACGGGCTGCAGCTTGCCTTCGAGTCCGACACCGTGGGCACCGGATTCAACGTGGCATCCATGCTGCTGGGGTGTGCGGCGGGCGCGTTCTTCGCGGGGCGCCTGGCAGACCGGATTGGGAGGCGCGCGCTGTTGATCGCCGCGGCGGTGTTCTTCGTCGTCAGCGCCTGGGGTTCGGGCGTTGCGAACGGTTCCCTGGAGTTCGTCCTCTATCGCGTGCTGGGCGGCATGGCCGTAGGCGCCGCCAGCGTCATCGCGCCGGCCTACATCGGCGAAGTGGCGCCGGCGCGCTACCGGGGGCGGCTGATCACCGTCCAGCAGATCGCCATCATTGCCGGGTTGTTCAGTTCGTTCGTCAGCAACTACCTGCTGGCCGGCATCGCGGGACTGTCCACCGCACCCCTGTGGTTCGG
Source organism: uncultured Pseudomonadales bacterium (assembly GCA_964518405.1). Lineage (GTDB taxonomy): Bacteria > Pseudomonadota > Gammaproteobacteria > Pseudomonadales > Azotimanducaceae > VXNE01. The sequence goes on from CAZFGB010000135.1 coordinate 15,403, forward strand.
TTTCGAAGCCTGGCGCTGGATGTTCTGGATGGAGATCGTGCCGGCCGTGCTCTTCTTCGCCGGGCTGGTGTTCATTCCGGAAAGCCCCCGCTACCTGGTGGTGAGCGGCCGAACGGACCGGGCGCGCGCGGTGTTGTCCAGGCTCTACGGGGCCTCGGCAGCCGCATCGAAGCTTCGCGAGATCGACGCTTCACGCGCCGCCGACCACCATCGACCCCGGTTCTCGGACCTGCTCGATGGCAGGACCGGCCGCATCCGCAAGCTGGTCTGGGTCGGTGTGGGCCTGGCGACCTTCCAGCAACTGGTGGGCATCAACGTCGTCTTCTACTACGGCGCGGTGCTGTGGCAGTCGGTGGGTTTCTCGGAAAGCGATGCGCTACTCATCAACGTGATCTCCGGCGCGGTCAGCATCGGCGCTTGCCTGGTCACTGTGGCACTGATCGACCGGATCGGCAGAAAGCCGCTCCTGTGGATCGGTTCGATCGGCATGGCCCTCACCCTGGGTACCATGACCGCGGTGTTCGCGAGTGCCGCACTCGATGCCAACGGGGTGCTGAGGATGAGCGATACACTGGGCACCGTGGCGCTGGTGGCCGCCAATCTCTACGTCTGCATCTTCAACGCGACCTGGGGGCCGGTAATGTGGGTGATGCTCGGCGAGATGTTCCCGAACCAGATCCGCGGGTCGGCCCTTTCGGTCAGTGGCCTGGCGCAATGGGGGTCGAATTTCGGCATTACCATGACCTTTCCAATATTGCTCGCGGCGATCGGGCTTGCGGGTGCGTACTCCTTCTACGCCGCGGCCGCGGTCGTTTCCGCTTACTTCGTGATGCGCTACGTTCATGAAACGCGCGGGCTCGAATTGGAGGAGATGCCGGGGTAACCGAGATGGGTGACCGCTGCGAACGATGGTGGTAGCTACCTTGCAATGTTAACGCCCGGTTCGCTTGCTGCGCGTCAACGCACCGGATGCCGGGCGAGAACTTCGGGCAAGTCACCGGGCGGTGGCCGCCTCCATCGCCCGTCGGTAGCGCTCGAGGCCGCGGTCGAGCATTGCCCGGGGGCAGGCGAAGTTGAACCGGACGTAACCCGGCCCGCCGAAAGCGGCGCCGTCCGACAGCCCCAGCCCGAAATCTTCGAACCAGGCTCCGGGATCGTCGAGTTCCAGGTCACTGACGTCGATCCACGCCAGATAGGTCCCTTCCACCGGGGTCATTCGATCGCCCACGGCCTCCAGCAGGCGTTGGTGATTCCCCCGCAGATAGTCCAGCAGCTCCGGCACCCAATTGCTGCGATCCTCGAAAGCAGCTTCGGAGGCGGTGAACGCGAGGGGCCCGACCAGGGGTACCAGATCGCGCCGGGCCGCGTTGAAGCGGGCGCGCAGGTCCGCATCGGGAATCACGGCCACCGCACAGGAAAGGCCGGGCATGTTGTAGGTCTTGGTGGCCGCGAACAGGGTGATGGTTCTCGCGGCGATTTCCTCATCGAGGCTGGCGATGGGAACATGCCGCGCCTCGGGATCGAGGATCAGGGCGCAGTGGATCTCGTCCGAGCAGATGACGAGATCGTGGCGCTCGGCGAACCGGGCGAGTTCGAGCAGTTCGTTTTTCGTGTAGCAGCGGCCGGTGGGGTTCTGGGGATTGGCGATCAGCACCAGTCGGGTGTCCTGCCGCACGGTGGCCTCCATGGCGTCGAAATCCATTTCCCACTTCCCGCGCGACCGGCTCATTGGCGCTTCGATGGACTTCCGCTCGGCATTGGCGGGGACGGAGAGGAAAGGGTAGTAGACCGGCGTGGGAATCAGCAGCGAATCGCCCGGTTGCCCCACGGCCATGGCGCTCAGGTTTGTGCCGGGAACCACGCCGGTCATCCACACCAGCCACTCCTTGGGGACGCTCCAGCCGTAGTTGCGCTCGAGCCACGCCCGGAAGGCGGCGACCAGCGCTTTCGGGGTTCGCGTGTAGCCCATGATGCCGTGGTCGAGCCGCGCCCGCAGGCTGTCCAGGATGAAATCCGGCATCTCGAATTCCATGTCGGCCACCCAGAAGGGCAGCACGTCGGCGCCGCGGTACCTGTCCCACTTGATCGCCGACGTGCCGCGGCGGTCGACTTCCCGGTCGAACGTGCTTTTCGACGCTTGGCTCGTTCCGCTCGTTCCGCTCGTTTCTCTCGTTTCGCTCACCGAAAAAGACGCCTGTTCCGCTGTTTTGCGCATGGAGTACAATGCTCGCTGTTCCTGCCCACCGGGTAAAGCGAACGGGGCGGCGCCCCGGCCCGGCGCTGGAGCGGTTGACGGGCATGAACCCGACTCAGCCGACAACCCGTTCCGCGAACAAGAGGGTAAAAACATGGCGGATACGAGCGACCCGATCCTCGAAACCATCAAGGGCCAGATTGAGGCCAATCCCATCCTCGTCTACATGAAGGGGTCGCCCCAGGCACCGCAATGCGGGTTCTCGGCGCAGACCGTGCAATGCCTGATCGCCTGCGGCGAGCGGTTCGCCTACGTGGACGTTCTCGCCAACCCGGATATCCGCGCCAGCCTGCCGCGCTACGCCAACTGGCCGACGTTCCCCCAGCTCTACATCGGCGGCGAACTGGTCGGCGGCTGCGACATTGTCACCGAGATGTTCGAGACGGGGGAACTGCAGCCGCTGGTCAAGGAAGCAGCAATGGGCTGACATTGTTCCGCGCCCATCGGGCTTGCATGGAACAAGTTAACCTCTACTCTGAGCCGGTTCGAACCTGCAAGGATCCGGTCGTCTCATCGGTTCTATAAAATATCTATTTATCAATATGTTAAGTAACGTACTCCACCCATAATCCCTTAGCAAATCGGCCTCTCCCAGTACCCTTTAGTTCCCCGAATTATCTCCGTTTTTGTGGGAACGGTTGTTTGATCGAATTCGGCCGTTGGGGTAAAATTGCCCTGTATTCGACGACCCGATCCGACCGCCCATGCCTCGACTCGTCCGCAACGCCCTCACCGCCGCCCGTGTGCGTGCGGCCAGCGAACCCGGCGTCCTCGTGGACGGCAACGGGCTCATGCTTCGCGTCAAACGCTCGGGCGCCAAGTCCTGGGTCCAGCGTATCATCATACACGGCAAGCGCCGTGACATAGGCCTCGGCTCCGCCGGCCTCGTGAGCCTTTCCGAGGCGCGCGAGACCGCCGCCCGGAACCGCGCCATCGCCCGGAACGGCGGCGATCCCCGGCGTCCCAAGGTGCCGAGCTTCGCGGCGGCGGAGCGAGTGGCTTTCGAGCAGGCCGCCTGCGACTGGAAGGGCGGGACCGACTCGCCCACGGCCCGCGACTGGCAGGCGCGCATGGAAACCTACGTCCTGCCTCGACTCGCGGACATCCCCGTCGACCAGGTGGGCACCGCCGCCATCGACGACGTACTGCGGCCCCTGGCGCTCGCGGGCAAGCACCCCACCGCACGGGCGGTCGGAACTCACATCGCGGCCGTACTCCGCTACGCGGCCCTGCGGGAGTTTCGGGCGAACGACAACCCGGCGTCTGTCGTGCTGGCCAACCTGCCTAAGCGCACCAAGGCGATCCGGCACCACGCCGCGTTGCACTATTCCGAAGTGGGCGCGGCGCTGCGGCGGATCGACTCGGGCACGTCCTTCGCCAAGCTCGCCGTGCGGCTGACCGTGCTGACTGCCGCTCGACAGGCGGAGATTCGGCGCGCCACGCCGGACCAGTTCGACCTCGACGCCGCAGTCTGGACCGTGCCGGCGGCAAGCATGAAGATGTCGCGCGAGCACCGGGTGCCGCTGTCCCGGCAGGCGCTGGCGGTGGTCCGCGCGGCCCTGGAGCGCAACGGCAGCGATTTCCTGTTCCACGGCCGCGACGGGGGGGAACTCGGCATTGCGGCGATCCACCAGGCGCTACGGCGCGCGGGCATCGACGCCACCCCGCACGGGTTCCGTTCCAGCTTCAAGGACTGGGCGCGCAATCACGGGGTGGAACACGAGATTTCCGAGCTGTGCCTGGCGCATGTCGAGGGTTCCAAGACCGTCCAGGCGTATGCGCGGGACGACCTGCTCGAGAAACGCCGACCGGTCATGCAGCAGTGGGCGGACTATCTGGACGAAGGCGCATAGAGACCGCCCGCCAGTAGTCGAACCGCACCGGTTCGCGAGGCCGAAATCCGATTGGAACGTTGGGATGGCCCTCCCTAGGGAGGGCCATCCGAGGCGGGGCTACAGGATGATCGCCAAACCAATCCCGGTTCCCACCAGCACGCCAGCCGCGACGAGGGCGCCGACTTTCACCGTCACCCACCACCAGCGGTCTATGCGCAGTCCCCCTTCGAGGGTTTCCTTGGTTTCCCACATGTCACTCCTCCTCAAGAGAACAGGCCGATGGTGTCGAACATGACGATCATCGCAATGATAACGCCTGCAATGGCCACGAACACCTTTACGCGCTCGTAGGCCAGTCGCATCCGCATCTCCGCCAACTGGCGTTCAGCGATTTCCGTCTCTGCCCGGAGCTTGCGAAACTCCCAGGACGCTTTGCCGTCCTTGCTCCGCTTTCCGGTCCTACTCATGCAGTCGTCTCCAATTTGGACTCCCACACGGGGAACCGGCCTCCGCAGGGGACGTCGGTCCCCTGCGGGAGTGGGCGGCATTCCGCCCCGTTTTGCACACGCCGGTCTCGCGACCGGCTCCTTGCTTCACGCCCCGGCAACCGCCGCGGCTACGCCGAACGGGTCGGCGACAAAGCAGACTCATCGTAACCCGTGGGCAAGCATCGCACGAGATAAAAACTCTTATCAAACAGCTAATTAGACGGCTCCTCCGTTCCTTAGCCAACTCGCTGCGCCCGGTCCGGGACTGTCCCGGACCGTTGTCATGCAGGACCCGCCAACGCCGTACGGAACAGGTCCTGAAGAGCGGGCGAGGCCGCCGGCGCGAAGGGAGCGAGAGGCTCCCCCGCGCTGGCGGTACCGTCAGATCAGGCCGCGGGCGGCCATGCTGACGGTCTCGGTCCGGGACACGACGATGTGATCCAGGAGCCGCACCTCGATCTCGTCGAGGAGATCCTTGGTGCGGCAGGTCAGGTCCACGTCGCTCGCGCTCGGCTCGGCCGTGCCCGACGGGTGATTGTGGTAGCAGATGAGCGCGCTCGCATTGTGCTTGAGCGCCCTCTGCAGGATCACCCGCGGGTGTACCGTGGCCCGGTCGACGGAACCGTAGAACAGTTCCTCGTCCCTGATCAGGCGATGCCTGGTGGTCAGGAACAGGCAACCGAACACCTCGCGCTCGCGGCCGCCGGTCTTGAGTTGCAGGTAGCGGACCGTGTCGGCCTCGCTCGTCATGAGCGGACCGTCGGCCACGTCGTTTGCCATTACCTCAAGCGCCAGTCTCACCACGCTTTCCCTTTCCGCCTCGTTGAGCGCCTCTGCGCCCAGGCCGGCGAACCTGTCGTCCTTCATGGGGGTTCCTCATTGGAAGACTCCCGCACGACAGGACCGGCCTCCGCGGGGGACTTCGGTCCCCTGCGGGAGTGGGCGGGTTACCGCCCGGTCTTGCGTACGCCGGTCTTGCGACCGGCACCTTGCTCTACGCCCCGGCGAACCGCCGCGGCAACGCCGACCGGGGTCGGCGGCTAAGCATCCTTGGATTAAAACCCCATTCCCGGGGCGCCATCGCCGCGCGCCCCAAAACCGCTCCAGCGGCGGGCGGCGATGGCGAACGGGATTCTTTCGTCGCGTCTCTGCACGATGCGGCAGGGGCGTGCGCGACGGGAGTGGCGACGGTCCGGTTTCTGTTCCGCCGGCCGCATCCGGGGAGGATGGGCGAGCCCCCTTCGGGGTCGGGCTGTCGTGAACCGAGCCTCGCGGGGCGAGTCTCGGCCCTGGCGGGCTTCCATCCCTCTCGCGGGCGCGCCGCCGGCACTTGTCGGCCAGGAACGGACAGCATGCTCCGATCCGTCAGCCCACGCTCAGCGCAGCACGGACGTCGATGCGGGCGGGGCGTTCTTGTCCCAGAACAGCTCGCCGTCGAAGAGCATCCCGGTCACGCGGCGGCCGTCCGCGAGTTCCGCCGCGAATGCGTCCGCCCGGCCGGCCGAGGACCGGCGCGTACGGTGCCGGCCGAGCTTCAGGACCCGGTTGCGGATCGACTTCGGCGGCAGCGACTCAGCGGCCGCCAGCGCCTCGAAGCAGTCGGGGTCGACCACGAACGCCGAACCGTCGATGTTGTGCAGCCAGCCGCCCTCGGCGTTCGGAACGACGCTGCCGTCGCGCAGTCCCGCGCGCACCCGGTTGAACCACTGCCAGCCGACGCGACCGTCGCCGATGTCCGATGGCGCGGGTTCCGGTGCCGTCGCCGACTCGCCGGCGGGCGTGTCACCCGGGGTCGCCGCGGACTCGGGCTCCGCCCCCGCTTCCGCAGCCGATGCGTCGCCGTCCGCCTGGCGTTCCGCTGACGGTTCGTTTCCGCCGCCCGTCTCGTGCGCGGGCGCCGGGACGACGAAGGGCAGGCCGATCCGGACCGCCGCGTCGTGGCCGATCTCGCGCAGTTCGCTCCGCCCCTCCCCGAAATAGGCGGCCGCCGCCCAGAGCGCCTCGCGTTCCTGGGCAAGCCATTCGTGCCCGGCGTGGCCGACGAGCCTGGTCAGGAGCAGGGCCCCGAACAACCGGGGAACGGCCATCTCCGACAGCGTCGCCGCCGCGGGCACGTCGCCATGCAGCGGGGACCACCCTGGAGCGACTGTCCGCCCGAGCAGTTCCGCGAACCGCTCGGCGAGCACGCAGGAGGCCAGCGCGAAGCTCATCACCTCGGTCAGGCGGGAGGAGTCCTCGGCCGCGGCGAAGCGCGGCAGCACGTAGGCTTGTCGAACCTTGAGCGCGGCGATCACGCATTTGAGCGAGCGTTGCCGAAGCGCTGCCCACTCCGCGCCCGGCGCCTCGGCGATCGAGCGCCAGCACCGGCTGAGCAGGTCCCCGTAGGTGGCGTCGAACTCCTCGCGCGGCAGCGCCGTCAGCCGCCACAGCGCCTTGAGCGCTTCCGCCTCGTCGTCGCTGAACGGGCTGGCCGGTTCGGCCGGCGCCGTCTTTTCCCTTTCCTCTTCCTTTTTCTTCCTTCGCCCAAACATGATTCTTGTCCTGTCGGTTATTTCTGTCCTTTCCCTCCGATCTGTCCGTCGGGCCGGCCTGCACCGGTGAAGAGTGCGGGCCGCCCCCCGGAAGTCGGGGGACGGCCCGGCGCGGCGGCCAGCGATCTACGCCAGCTCGACGACCACGCTCGGCGACAAGCTGCGGTGGATCCGCGCCGTCGCCACGGCGTGCCCGTTGAGGGGGAACACCGCGCGGTCGACGCCGGCCGCGGTGCCGGCATGGATTTCCGCCATGCCCAGCTCCATCTCGACGGCTTGCGCGGCGCGGCGCAGGATCTCGTCCTCCGCCAGGCCGCAGGCCGCGAGCACGTCTCTGCCGACGCTCGCCCCGCACACGAACTCGGTCGGCAGTCCCGGTCCGCGCACGTCGACGATCTCTCTCAGGTCCGTCATGGCAGTACCTCCTTGGAAGTCCCGCGGGACGAACCTCCCCGCCGGGAAGACGTCCCGGCGGGGGATCGGTGGGCCGGATCGGCCCGGTAGTCAGACGCCGCCCGGGGGCGGCTCCATTGCCCACGCCCGGTGTTCCGGGCGACGCCGGGAAACCCGACTTGAAGCAAGGAAAAGTCTAGCATTTTCAGTTAGATAGGCATAACACGGCCTGCGCCGCAATGACGCTTTCTGAGCCACAGCCCTGCCGTTGAACGCCTTCGGAACCGCGAAATCCGCCCCGGTACACCCCACAAAAACGGTTCTCCGTCGAGCCGACCGGCGTGGTTGAGCCTTGGCCGCCGGGGCCGTCCGCCGCAAGGCCGAGCCCTTCGGGCGGCCGCCGTCCCTTAAGGTCCGGCAACCGACCTTGCCCCGGCCGGAGACCCCGGCGTCCGGCCGCCTGCGCCGTTCGCTCGCATCGAAGGAGAACCGGCCATGGCCCGCATCAACGAACTCTACGAGAAGATCGCCCAGTCGATCGTCGCCCAGATGGAAGACGGCGTGCTGCCCTGGCACCGCCCCTGGGCGGTCAACCCGAACGCCCGCGTCTCGAAGCCGCTCCGGCAGAACGCCGTGCCCTACCAGGGCATCAACGTGCTGATCCTCTGGGGAGCCGCCATCGACGCCGGCTACGCCTCGCCCTTCTGGATGACCTACCGCCAGGCGCAGTCGATCGGCGCCCAGGTGCGCCGGGGCGAGCGCGCCTCGCACATCGTGTTCGCCAAGACCGCGAAAAAGCGCGAGCGCGACGCGGCGTCCGGCGAGGAGGTCGAGGCGATCATCCCGGTGCGCCGCGTCTACGCGGTGTTCAACGCCGATCAGATCGACGGCCTGCCGGAGAAGTACGTGCCGGAGGTTCCTGACGTCAACCCCGACGAGCGCGACACCGCCTGCCAAGCGTGGATCGATCGCTTAGGGATCGAGATCCGCTACGGCGGCCAGCGCGCCTACTACGCGCCGAGCCCGGACCGCATCCAGATGCCGCCGTTCGAGACGTTCGAGTCCTCGCAGACGTTCTTTTCGACCGTGCTGCACGAGGCGACGCACGCGACGGGCCACCGGAACCGGCTGGACCGCCTGCGGGGCCGGCTCGACGACCGGGCGCGGGCGCGCGAGGAGCTGGTCGCGGAACTCGGCTCGGCGTTCCTCTGCGCGGATCTCGGCATCGCCTCGTCACCGAGAGCCGACCACGCGAGCTACATCGCCTCGTGGCTCGAACTGCTCGCCGACGAGCCGCGCGCGGTGTTCGACGCGGCGACCCAGGCGCAGCAGGCGGTCGAGTTCCTGCACGCCTTGCACGATCGCAACATCGGCGCGCAATCCGCCGGAGCCGAGGCGGCATGAGTGCCGGTCGAACCACCGCCCTGCCGACGGGTTCGGCGCCTGCCCCTGCGCCTGCCGTCGATTCCCTTGAGCCTAGTCCGCGCCGCCGGCCGTCAAGGCCGGGCCCTGGCGGGTGCCTGGCGGCAGCCTTGACCGCCGGCTCGTTGCGCGGACTCCCATCCGTCGAGGAATCGACAGCAGACCATCGGAGGAGGTCGAAATGCCCTACAACAACCAACCGTCCAGCACCCGGATCCCGGAGGCGTCCGCCGCCAGCGGGTCCTGCGCCCGCTTCGTCAAGGTCCGGGGCCGCTGGCACATCTCGCTGGCGCCGGGCCTGGCGGAAATCGTCGAGGTCGGCACCGCCGTCACCTGCGATGTCGTGACCCGGGCCGGCAAACGCACCACCCGTTCCGGCACGGTGATTCGCGTCCAAAGGATGCCGGACGGCACGCCGAGGGCGCTCTGCCGCATCGAGGACTTCCGGGCCGGCCGGGCCAGCGACGGGCGCAACACCTTCGCGCTGCTGCCGGGCGGCGACTGGGGCGTGCGGCTCCACGCCTCGGCGTCGCGGCGGGTCCGCATTGGCGATGTGGTCGAGGTCGCGGTGACCGCAAACTCGGGCCGGGTCGCCCATGTCAAGGCGCGGATCATCGACCTGGTCGAGAACGAGCAGGGCGACCGCCAGGCAATTGCTGCGATCGTCGAACGGGATTTCCGGAGGTCGCGCGAGTCCACGTTCGATCCTGCTCACGGGGTTACGGCATCCTGCCCCGTCTGCGGCACCACCGCCTGCGACTCAGGGCTGACGGGCCGCTGCACGATCTCTCCTGAGCAGCACCCGCGCGAGTTCGGCAACGTTCCCCTGGCGGACACGCCCCGCGAGGACCTCGACACCCACATCGAGCCCATCTCCCGCGCCCAGGACTGGGACCACTGGTCCGCGCGGATCAATCGCGGCGAGTTCGTCCGCGCGCCCGCGTAGCGCCCCACAACGCGCGGCGGTCTCCCCAGGCCGCCGCGCGCGTTCATTCACCCGCCCAGACACGCGAGAACCCCGATGCCGAGCCGAAACCCGCAGATGGAACTCTGGCGACCGGAGGAACTGCCGGTCTCGCACCGGCGCTGCCCCGAGTGCCTCGGCGTCTACCGCGTCGACAAGGGCTGCCTCTGGTGCGCCTCGGGCGGCCACGCCCGGGCCGAGGCCGCGCGCTTCGCCAATGGCTGGCTCGTGGCGCAGTTCCCCTGGAAGGCGCGGACGATGCCGCGGGCCGCGTACGCCGGATAACCCCTATTCCCAACCGCGGGGCGCGCCTCAAGCGTCCCGCCCCAACCCAAGGAAACCACCATCATGCGCATCGCAGTCAAAAGCACCGGCGGCATCACCGAGTCGTTCGTCCATGTCGACAACGTCGAGGAGGGTGTCCGGGAAGCCGCCAAACAGATCGTCGAGGACTACGGCCTGCCGACCGACATCGAGCTCTGGTCGGACCGCCCCGACGCCGGCCAGCCCACCAAGCTCGGCGAGTTCCGATTCGTCGCCGTCACCCCCGGCGGCGACGTCGTCGAACTCGACTGAACCGCACGCGAAACGGCTCGCTGTGCAACCTCGCACCCGAAACGCGGACGGCGTCAATGCGGCCCTCGCGGGCGACGCGCTTAACGCGCGTCGGCATGTGACGCCGCCGATTCCGGGCGCGGGAGGCGGGCTCGGCCATTCCGCTTTGCAACCAAGGAGACATTCCATGCAGAAGGCAACCCCCACCGCCGCTTCCCCCGAGACGCGGCTCATTCCGCTGAACAGGCTCCGCGTCGACGAGCGCAACGTGCGCTCGGCCTCCGGCGACCCGGCACGGGCTCAGGCCGACGCCGAGCTTGTCGCGTCGATCCAGGCCCACGGCCTCCTCGAGAACCTCGTCGTCGTGCCCCGCGGCAAGACCCTCTTCGGGGTTGCGGCCGGCGCGAGGCGCCTGCGGGCGCTAAAAGCCCTCGCCGCCGACAAGGCGATCCCCAAGGACCACGCCGTGCCGTGCCTCGTCGTCGACGGGGACGCCGCGGTCGAGTCCTCGCTGGCCGAGAACGCCGTGCGCATCGCCATGCATCCCGCCGACCAGGTGGCGGCGTTCAGCCGGCTCGCCCGCGAGGGCGCAACGGCCGAGCAGATCGCCGCCCGGTTCGGCGTCGCCGAGCGCACCGTGCAGAAGCGCATCCGCCTGGGCGGCCTGCCCGCCGAGATCATCGACGCCTACCGCGACGGCCGCATCAACGCGGACACCGCCGAGGCGTTCGCCCTGACCGCCGACACCGGGTTCCAGTCCAGCCTCTTCCAGGCGCTTACCGAGTCCGGGCAGCTCTACGGCCACGCCGTGCGCCACGCGCTTTCCCAGCGCCAGGCGCGCTCGGATTCCCCGACGGCGCTGTTCGTCGGCCTCGACGCGTACCGAGCCGCCGGCGGGAGGACCGAGGATCCGCTGTTCGAGGACGACTACGTCACCATCCTCGATCCGGAACTCATGGAAGAGCTCGCGCAGCAGAAGCTGAACGCGGTCGCCGCCGAATACGCCGACGACTGGACGTGGACCGCTACGCAGATCGAGTTCACCTGGGTGGACCAGCAGAACTACCTGATCGCGGATGCCGAGCGCCGCGCCGAGTTCACCGATGAGGAGACCGCGGCGCTCTCCGAGGCCGAACGGCGCATCGAGGAAGCGGGCGTCGAACTCGAGGACGTCGACATCGACCCCGAACGGCGCCGCACGCTGTGGGACACCCTCACCCGCGAGCAGAACCGTTACGCGGAGATCGAGCGCGCCCGCGCCGACCGCGACGGGTTTGCCGAGGCGGTCCGCAGCCAAGCCGGCGTGATCGTGGCGCTCGACCGCGACGGCAACCTCGAGATCCACCGGGGGCTGGTGCGCCCCGAGGACGTCGCCGCCTATCGCGCGGCGCGCACCGGGGATAGCGGCAACGGCGCCACTCCGAACGCACCGGGCGCCTCCGCCAGTGCCCCCAACCTGCCGGACGGCGCCGATCCCGCCCCTGCCGGCAAGAGGAACGGCGGCTACACCGACGCTCTCCGCAACGACCTGCGCATCATGCGCACCGCGGCCGTGCGCCGGGTTCTGGCCCGCGACCCCGCGGTCGCCACGGACCTGATCGGATTCGTGCTCGCCCGCATGACCGGCTTCGGCCGCCGCCACCCGGGCTACGAGCCGCCGGTGCTCGCCATCCGCGGCGAGTACCAGGGCGTCTACGCCTCCGACGCCATGAAGGCGAGCGAGACCATGAAGCACCTCGACCCGGTGCCCGCGGTGGATCTCGGCTGGCTGGCCGAGGTGGACGCCGCCGCGTCGTTCCGCGCCTACCGCGCGCTGCCCGACGAGGACCGCGCCAGCGTCCTCGCGCATGCCGTCGCCTCGCTGACGGTGCCGCACCTGGCCGACGACCGCGACGTCCCCGGCGCCCACGAGGAGGCGGTGTGCAACCTCGGCATCGACTTCCCGGCGGAACTCGCCGCCATCGGCGCGCAGCCGTTCGATGCGGACCTCGTCTGGAACCGCATGAACAAGGGCCTGATCCTTGGCGCCGCCGCGGAGACGCTCGGACACGACTGGGCTTCCAAGCACAGCGGCCTGAAGAAGAAGGATCTCGCGGCCGCGGCCGCCGCGGCGTTCCGCCACAATCCGGCCCGAAACGCCGACGTCGACGCGGCAGCGGTGCGCTGGCTGCCGCCCGGGTTCGCGCCGATTGCGGACATTGCCGAAGCGACGCCGGAGGACACTTCGGACACCGCTTCCGAGTCCGACGCCGGCGCATCCAGCGACGGCGACGGCACCTCCGCCGAAGCGTCCGGCAACGGCCAGTCGGCAGAGGGTGCGGCCATGGTCGCCAGCGGCAACGGCGAATCCGCCGAACCCCCGATCGCGCCCGCCCCGGGCAACGGCGCCGCCGAGTCCCCGGACGGAGACGGCGCTCTCCCCGCCTTTCTCACCTCCTGAGGCTCCTCCACCCGCGCCGCAACGGCGCGGGACCTTTCGGCCCGGCCGCTATCCCAGGCGCGCCGGGCCGCTTTTTTTGGCTTCTCTCCCGCCGCGAACGGCCCACCGCAAACACGGCCTTGACCCGCGCCATCCGCGGCGATCCGCCGCACGGCGGCGGACGCACCGAGACCCTGCGCCCGTCCCGCCGTGCCGCAAGGCGACCCGTACCGGGCGCGCTCCGCGCGGCCTTGCGGCCCGCCGGCTGCGGGCGCCCCCGGCGGCGCATCGCCACCGCTTGCTTGAGAAGGAGCACCCCATGAGCCCGCCCGAAACCGCGTCCCTGTTCGACCCCGCCGCGCAGGATTCAACGTCGCCCGAATCCCTGCCGCGCGCCCGCATCAAGCCCGGACGCGCCGTGGCCGAAGCCGCCCGCAATCTGACTTCTGTCCTCGAGGCGGGGCACCGGCTGACCGCGCCGGTGGTCACCACAGCCCTTCACGACGCCTGGCGCCGGCTCGACCCGGCCGGGCGTTCCTGGAACTCCAAACTCTGCTACGACGCCGCGGAGGCGGCCACCGTCCTGTTTCTTCGCCGCTGGGCGCCGGGCATGCGCGAGCGGGCCGACACGCCCCTCGCGTTCCTCGCCATGGTCGAGCGGATCGCGGCCTTGGAGCCGACCCATACGCACCGCTCGGAACACCAGGTCGCCTTCGACCAGTTCTCGACGCCGCTCGCGCTCGCCTGCGCGGCGTTCCTGGCCGCCGATGTCCGGCCTGGCGACACGGTACTGGAGCCTTCCGCCGGCACCGGCGTGCTCGCGGCGTTGCCCGCCGCCATCCTCGACGACCCCGCGCGCCTGTTCCTGAACGAACTTTCGCCCGTACGCCACGCCCTGCTGGCGGCGATCTACCCCGACGCTTCCGTCTCGAAGCACAACGCCGAGCACATCCGCGACCGCCTGCCGAAGGTCCGCCCGGACGTCGTGCTGATGAACCCGCCGTTCGCCGCGCGGCCCACCGTCGGCAAGCGCCAGCGCCATGTCGATCTGCGCCACCTCAAGTCCGCTTTCGCGGCGCTCGCGCCGTGCGGGCGGCTGGTCGCGGTCACCGGCGCCAACTGCATCCCGGAGTCCACCGCCTGGCGCGACGCGTTCGGATTAGGCGCAAGCGCGCCGCGCATTCTGTTCGCGGTCCGCGTCCCGCGCGCCATCTACCAGCGTCGCGGCACGGGCGTAGAGACGCGCCTGGTGGTGCTCGAACGGGCGCCGGTGGCCCCCGCCGACCGCTATCCCGCCCTCGATCCGTTCGCCGTCGTCGAGAACGCCGTGGAGCTGGTGCGCCGCCTCGCCGCGCTGCCGCCGCGCCTGACGCTCGATCCCGAGCCGAAGGAACTCACCATCGAGCCGGTGTCCCGCAACGATACGGCACGTGCGGACGGCACCTGGTCGCCCTGGTCGCCCGCCTCGTTCCGCGTGCCGGGCGCGGTCGAGCACCCGACCCCGCTGGTCGAGTCCGCCGCCATGGCCGACATCGCAGCCCCGGCGCCCGGCTACCGTCCCCTGCTGCCGCCCGCCCTGGTCGCCGACGGCCTGCTGTCCGCCGCCCAGCTCGAGAGCGTCGCGCTGGCCGGGCAGGCGCACGAGAAGCTTCTGCCGAGGCGCTACCGCATCGACGCCGAGTGGGTCCGCGCCATCCCCGTCGACGACGACGGCGAGCTTCTGGACGGCGACGCCATGATCGATGGACCGCTCTCCGAGCCGGTGCGCTTCCGCCAGGGCTGGATGCTCGGCGACGGCACCGGTTGCGGCAAGGGACGCCAGGCGGCCGCCATCGTCCTCGACCGCTGGTTGCGCGGGACGACCAAGGCGCTCTGGATCTCCCAGTCCGCGCGCCTGCTGGAGGACGCCCGGCGCGACTGGCGCGAGATCGGCCGCGACGAGCGCGACGTGTTCCCGCTCGCCGACTACCGGCCGTTGCAGCCGATCCACCGCACCCGCGGAATACTCTTCACAACCTACGCGACGCTGCGCTCGCCCGCCCGCGGCGAGGCCCCGGCGCGGCTCGACCAGATCGTCGAATGGCTCGCGGACGGCATGGACGAGTCCTCCCGCCACGCCTTCGACGGCGTGATCGTCTTCGACGAGGCGCACGCCATGGCCAACGCCGCCGGGTCCGCCACGAAGGAACGCGGCGAGGCGAAGCCTTCCCAGCAGGGCCTTGCCGGCCTGCGCCTGCAGCACGCGCTGCCGGACGCCCGGGTGCTGTACGCCTCGGCCACCGGTGCCACCACCGTGCACGGGCTGGCCTACGCCGCCCGCTTGGGGCTCTGGGGCGGCGACGCCACGGCGTTCAACGACCGCCCCGACTTCGTCTCGGCGATGGAGCGGGGCGGCGTGGCCGCGATGGAGATCGTGGCGCGGGACCTCAAGGCCCTGGGCCTCTACCAGGCGCGCGCGCTCGCCTACCACGGCGTCGAGATCGACATCCTCGAGCACGCGCTCACCGAGCCCCAGCGCGAGATCTGGGACCGCTATGCCGGGGCGTTCCGGATCATCCACGAGAATATTCACGCGGCGCTGGAGGCCACCGGCGTCACCCAGGACGGCGACACGCTCTCCCCCGGCGCCAAGTCGGCGGCCATGTCCGCGTTCGAGTCCGCGAAGCAACGCTTCTTCGGCCACCTCCTGGCCGCCATGAAGTGCCCGACGCTCATCAAGGCGATCGAGGCGGACCTCGAGGCGGGCCGGGCGCCCGTGGTGCAGCTCGTCTCGACGGGCGAAGCGCTCCTGGACCGCCGCCTCGCCGAACTGCCGCCGTCCGAGCACGCCGACCTGTCCATCGACCTCACCCCGCGCGAGTACGTCATGGAGTACCTCGTCCGGTCCTTCCCGACGACCCTGCACGAGGAGACCGTCAACGACGAGGGCAAGGTCATCGCGGTGCCGGTCCGCGACGAGGAGGGCCGTCCCGTCGAGTCCCAGGAAGCCGTGGAGGCCCGGGACCTCCTGATCGCCGAACTCGGCGCACTGCCGGCCATGCCGTCCGCCATCGACATTCTCACGCACCGGTTCGGCCACGACGCCATCGCCGAGGTCACGGGCCGTACGCGGCGCATCCTCGCGCTGCCCGCGTCCGGCGGCGCCACGCGGTACGCGGTGTCGAACCGGCCGCCGAGCGCCAACCTCTCCGAAGCCGCCGCGTTCATGGACGGCACGAAGAAGATCCTCGTCTTCTCCACCGCCGGCGGCACCGGGCGCAGCTACCACGCCGACACGACTTGTGCGAACCAGGCGAGGCGCGTCCACTACCTCCTCGAACCCGGCTGGCGCGCGGACGTCGCGATCCAGGGACTCGGCAGGACGCACCGCACGCGGCAGGCGAGCGCGCCGCTGTTCCGGCCCGTCACCACCGACGTCAAGGGCGAGCGGCGGTTCATCGCCACCATCGCGCGCAGGCTCGACTCGCTGGGCGCCATCACCCGCGGCCAGCGCGACGGCCAGGCGTCCATGGGCGAGGAGTCCCTATTCCGCGCCGAGGACAACCTGGAGAGCCCCCACGCCCTCTCGGCGCTGCGGCTGATGTACCTCTCCATCCACCACGGCCATGTGCCGGGGTGGTCGGAGCAGCGGTTCACCGAAGCCACCGGCCTCGTCCTGTCGGACTCCCAGGGCGGGCTGAAGGACGCGCTGCCGCCCATGCCGCGGTTCCTGAACCGGCTCTTGGCGCTGCCCATCGACGAGCAGAACGACCTGTTCGGCCACTTCCAGGCGCGCTTGGACGCGGTGATCCAGGCGGCCAGGGACGCCGGGGTCTACAACCAGGGCGTCGAGGCCATCGTGGCCGACTCGCTGGTCGTGAAGAGCCGCCATCCCGGCCCCGAGGGCACCGAGATCGTCGAGATCGCGCGGCGCGACGCGCTCCGGCCGTTCACGGCCGATCAAGCCCTCGCCGCTGTTGCTCTCGCACGCGACGCGAGCGGCACCGGCGGACTCCTGGTCAACGGCTCCTCCGGCCGTCCCGCCGTGGCGCTGCCGGCTCCGTCCGCGGTGCGCGACGACGGCTCGCTGGAGCGCCGCATCCGGCTGCGCCGGCCGAACGACGCGATCATCGTCACCGAGTCCCAGTTCGCCACTTCGCACTGGCGTACCGCCGCGGAGGACCGCTGGCGGGTGCTCTGGGACGCCGAAGTCGCCGGCCTGCCGACCCACCGCGAGCGCACGTTCCATCTCGCAACCGGCATGCTGCTGCGCGCGTGGCACCTCTTGCCGGACGACAACCTGCGCATCCGGCGCCTCGCTACCGACGACGGCGAGCGCCTGATCGGGCGCGTGCTGGAGCCGGAGGAAGCGGTACGCCTCCGCCGCCTGGCCGACGCCGCGGTCGCCTTCGAGCTGCCCGCCGAGGACGTGGTGCGCGCCGTGCGCGAGCGCCACGCCCGGTTCTCCCTCGCGAACGGCTGGGAACTCGTGCGCCGCCTCGTGCTCGGCCGCGCGCGCGTCGAGATCCGCGGACCCGGACCGCACGACATCGCGGGACTGAAGCGCCTCGGCGCGGAGACCGAGATCGTCGCGTGGCAGACCGTGGTGTTCGCCGACGAGCCTCGCGTCCTCGAACGCGTCCTGGCGCGCCATCCCCTCACGCCCGGCGACGCCGGGTTGCGGCCGTGACCCGACTGGAGAAAGGCATGCACCCCTACATCCGCAACCCGTACCGGCCGCCGGCGTTCGCACCGTCCCGGGACCCCGCCGCGCCGATCCAGTTGCCCGTCGACCTGTCCGCCGCACAGCTTGCGAACGAACTGCACGCACAGCTCACCCGCATCGCGAAGGGACGCGACCTGCGCGTACTGCGCCGGCAGGCGCGCAGCGGGTTCCGCGCCGTCCTGCGCCACGCCCGCGCGCGCCGCCTCGACGGCTACCGCCGTGCGCCCCTCACCGTGCTGCGCACAGTCGCCGTCCCCGTCGCGCGTTCTCCGGGCCGCCGGCGGACCGAGATGCGCGGAAGCTCGGCCGCCCACAGTCCGGTCCGGCGCCGCGAAGCCCGCAACCGACCAATCCACCAAGGAAGAAAACCGTGAACCGCTCCGACGAACCCGCCGCACCGCTCCGCGGCGCCAGCTATCTCATCCCCGTCGACAATGTCGCGGCGCTGGTCCGCCACGCCGGCGGCCTCCTCGAACGCGCGCGCAAGACGGGCGTCGACTGCGGCCTCGCGTGGCGCCTCGAAGCGCAGCCCCAGGTCCTGCGCGACGGCGACCTGCACCAGTGGGTGACGATCGTCTCCCGCCCGCCGGCGGTGGGCGGCTGGTCGCTGGCCGCGCGTTACGACATCGACCCCTCGGGCATGACCGCCACGATCCCGCACGCGGCGCCCGGCGCCGAGCTGCCGCGCCGCTTCTGGACCCTTGCCGAGCCGGTCTGCGAGCACTGCCGCACCGTCCGCGACCGCCGCGCGGTGTTCCTGCTCGCGCACGCCGACGGCCGCCATCTCCTGGTCGGGCGCGCCTGCCTGAAGGCGTTCCTCGACCACCCCGATCCGGACCGGGTCGCCAGGCTGTTCGAGAGCCTGCTCCCGGACGACCTGGCCGCACCCCACCTGCTCCGCGATCCCGGCGCGCCGGACCATGGCGGCGGCTATCTCGACCACGTCGAGTAACTCGCCTGGACCGCCGGCATCGTCTCCCGCCACGGCTGGCGCCCGGTCGCGAAGTCCGACGCCGACCGCCCCGCCACCGCGTCCCGCCTCGCGTTTCTCATGGAGCGTCCGAACCCGAAGCTCGCCACGCAGTGGGAGGCCGAGCGGACCGCCTGCGCGCCGACCGGCGAGCACTACGCCGCCGCCAGGAAGACCGTCGAACTGGTGCAGGCCGCGCGGCCCGACTCCGAGTACGTCGTCAAGCTCAGGGCCATCGCCGAAGCGCCCGCCGTGCATGTCCGCGACCGAGCGCTCTGGTGCAGCGCCATCACCCTCCACATCCGCTGGCGCTCGAAGGAACTCGAGCGCGCGACCGCCGCGGCCGCCCCGCCGATCGAGCCCGGCCGACAGGTGGTCGAGGGCCGCATCGTCAAGCTCGACATCCGCAGCTACCGGAACTTCTGCCGCGAGGTCATGACCGTCCAGGACGAGCACGGCAGGAAGTTCTGGGGCACCCAGCCCCGCTTCCTCTACGAGGCCAAGGAGGGCGACGCGGTCGCATTCCGCGCCGACGTCGAGCCATCCCGCGACAACCCGGCGTTCGCGTTCTTCAAACGCCCCACGCGGGTCCCCAAAGCCGCCTGACGCAGCGGTTCCAACCCACCAAGGAGACACGACTATGCAAGCCACCCTCACGCCCGTCGCCGAGGCGTTCCAAGAACTGCCCCCGTTGCAACATCTGCCCTGCGGCGTCACGGCGCACCTCCTCGATCCGTCCCACCTCGAACCCGCCCGCGCTTGGCGCGTCGGGCGCCACGACAAGGTCCGCCGGGCGCGTCACACCGGCTGGTACGCCGACGCCGAGCATTTCGAGATCTTCACGGGATTCGTGTACGCCTACTCGGCCGAATCCGACCACGAAGACGACGATCCGCCAGTCAGCTACTACGCGCTTGCCGAGTCGAACGACACCGACCTCCGTTACCTCGATCCCGACCCCTACGACGACCTGGTAACGGCCGCACACGCCGCTGACCGCATGGCCGAACTGATCGCCGAACTCGAGCGCGAGTGCGGCAGCATCCGCAGCCGCGCGATCGAGGCCCGCACCGAACTCGCCGGGGCCAACCGCTTACGCCGCAAGGCGCTCGCCATCCTGCGCCACGTCCGCCAGTGCCCCGCCGACGCCACTTCCGTCGGCCCCGCGTTCGCGCGCCTGTGGCGCCAGGGGCTCGCCGGACGCCGACGCGCCTTCGACATCGTCGACCAAAGCCGCCCGCCGCCGCGCGCCCGCCCCTTCGACCCGGAGCGGACCGCCACCCGCGATGAATGCCTCGCCGACGCCTGGCGCGACGGCTGGGACCGCGCCTGACGCCACACCCGTCCGCACGGCACCGCAGCCTTCCGGGCGGCGCTGGCGCCCGCTGCGCCGAGGGCGTATGTTTACACTTCCGAGGCCGCTCCGTCCCATGCCGATTCCACGTCCAGTCCGCGCAGACGTCCCGCCCTTCCCGGATTCCGCACCGTGACCGATTCCGGCGCTGCACCTCACGTCCCGCCCGAACCCGCCGCACAGTCCCGGTCATCCGACCGCTCCGGCAACCACACCGGTAACCGGGTCACCGCTGCCCCGGCAGGCCCGGCGCTCCTCGAAACCCGTCCCGCGGGATTCGTGTTCGGACTCTTCGACCAAGCGTTCCGACTCTCGGTTGTAAGGGCCGCGCTTCGCGCGCGCAAGGGCGCCGAGCCCCCGCTTCGCAGCCGCCTCGACGCCCGGCTGCGCAAGCTCCGCATCCCCGGTTTCCGGGACGCCTCCAAGGCGCCGCCGCCGCAGTTGGCCGTACCGGCGATCGAGGCGATCCGCCAGGGCGATCACCGGCTCGCCGGCGCCGTCCTCAACCTCTGGGCCACCACGGAAGCGCCCTTGCGCGAGGAGGCCCTTCGCGAGCTGGAGCGCGCCGGCATCCCGCCCGGCGGCGATATCGCGGACGGCCGCTTCCACGGCGCCTGGCCGTTCGTCGACTGGATCGACCGCCGCGAAGCCCTGGCCGAAAAGCTGCCGGACGCCGGCCCCGACGCCGCGGGCCTCATGCTCGCCGTGGCGGCCAGCCTCCTGCCCGAGCCGCCCGCATTGCCGGAACTCGCCACGCCGCGCTTCCTGCAGTGGTTCGAAGAACTCGACGCCCTCGACCCCGACGCACCGGAGTGGAACGAAACCGTCGAGTT
Organism: uncultured Pseudomonadales bacterium; assembly: GCA_964518405.1. Classification (GTDB taxonomy): domain Bacteria; phylum Pseudomonadota; class Gammaproteobacteria; order Pseudomonadales; family Azotimanducaceae; genus VXNE01. The sequence goes on from CAZFGB010000135.1 coordinate 36,126, forward strand.
CGCCCTGTCCATCCTGATGCTCGACGACCTCAAGGCCGAGGAACGCCGGGAGGCCGCGCTCGCGGCCCGCGACGCGGCCGTGCGGCGCACGGCCGGCGAGTACGCCGACGAACTGCGCTACCTCGGTATCGACCTCGACGCCTGGCTCGACCACGACGGACGCGATCCGGCGCAGACCGCTTTTTTGGCGGAACGGCTCGACGCCGCGCTCGCGCGCTACCGCCCCGTCCGGCCCCAGGGCGAGACCCGCTCCGAGGAGGCCGAACGCGCCTCGCGCCGGGCGGAACTCGAAGCCGCGGTGCTCGCCGTTCCCCGGCTCTGGAAGTCGCTGCCGCGGGAATCCGAACCCGACGAGTCCCACGAGCCGCCGCCCGAAGACGGCCCGGACCGCCAGGCCGCCGCGCGGGAACTCGCCGAAGTGCGGCGCGCGTACCGCCAGGCCACCGCCGAGTGCGACCGCCTGCGCGCGGCCGCCGCCGAGTCGGGGGCCGAACGCGAACGCCTGGAAGCCGCCAACGCCACGCTGCGCCTCGCCAAAGAGCAGCTCGACGACGAGAACGGCCGCCTGCGCGGCGAGCTCGACCGCGCCCATTCCACCGAGGAGCATTGGCGCCGCGCCTACGTCGATGCCCGCCGGACGCGTGCCGCGGACGACGGCGGCGACCCCGAAATCGACACCGTGGCCAAGGCCCTGGAAATTGCCGGGCAGGCGTTCCCTGACGCCCTGGCGGTCTCGCTGAACGGCAAGTCCGACCCGTCGGTGCCATTCGCCAAACCCGGCGAGGTGTTCGACGCGCTCGCCTGGCTCGCCACCGCCTACCGGCGTAGCGGGGCGCCGGACATCGCCGAGTCCTGTCCCGGCTGGTTCCACAGGCCGGACCAGTCCGAAAGCACCGTCGGCAAGTACCCGGACTGGTACCGCACGTCGTACGAGGGGCGCACGGTTGCCGTCACGAACCACATCGGCAAGGGCGCCTCGTTCGACCCGCGCAGCACCATCCGCATCGGCTTCGCCTGGGACGACGACGCGCGGCGCGTGGTCGTCGGTTACGTCGGCCTTCACCAGCGCAACCGGAAATCCTGACCGCCCGGACACGACCCGGACCGTTCCCCTCCCGAATCCCTCTGCCGGTCTCCCTCCGCTACGGTGAGCCGCGACCCGGTGTCGTTTCCCGCATGGCGTTTCCGCCTTTGATCGGCTGGAAAACCGGACGTTTTTTCCCGAATCGATTCACCGCCGAACCGACTCTCGCGGTCCGATAAAGCGGGAAATCGACCCGGTTTCCCGGATTGTTCCACTACGGCAGCGCACCTCCCCGGCCGCGGACGCTGCCGCGCAACGAACCCCGCCATGCACCCCGGCATCGTGCTGCCTGGCGGGCCGAACCCCGCGGATCAGCCTGCCGCGCCCGGCCGTCCCGTCAAGGCTTCCCCGCCGGGCGCCGCCGTCCGCAAGCGGCCGGCGTCGGCCTTGACCGGCCATCCGGGACGCGGCCGCCGCGTGGTCAACGGGCTTCGCCCACCACGAGAGAGTGAACCATGTCCCACACCCGCGATACCGGACCCGCGCCGCAACGCATCGACCGCTTCCGCGGCGACCACGACTTCCTGTCCAACTTCCACCGCCACCCGTTCGAGTGGCGCCGCCGCACCTATCTTACGGCGGAACACGCCTTCCAGGGCGCCAAGACCCGCGACGGGCGCGAGCGCGAACGCATCCGCACCGCCGCCTCCCCAGCGGAAGCCAAGCGCCTCGGCCGCCACGCCGACCTGCGCTGCGACTGGGAGCGGATCAAGGACGATGTCATGCACTCGATCCTTCTGGCGAAGTTCGCGGTCCCGGAGTTACGCGATGCCCTGCTCGCCACCGGCGATGCCGAACTCGTCGAGGGGAACACCTGGGGCGATGTCTACTGGGGCGTCTGCGGCGGCCGCGGCCGCAACCAGCTCGGCCGCACGCTCATGCGCATCCGCGACGACATCCGCCGCCGCGCCGGACCGGCCATGGACGGGCAGCACGCCGACTGGCTGCGCAAGCAGTGCGAGTTCGCGCGCAACGGGCGCTGCGACCGCGAGGTCTGCCGGCGGCGCGGCGGCTGGCGGCACGACGCCGGGGGCCGTCCGTCCTGCATCCCCCTGGAGATTCTGCGCCGCCTCGACGCCCGCCTCGATGCCGTCCGGGCCGCATCCCATGGGGAGCGCACGCCGTGAAGCTGCACCGCATCGCCGGCCGCGCCGCCAAGTGCGGCCCGAGCGCCATGGCTGCAGTCACCGGCCTGCCCACCCACGACTGCGCGGCGCTCCTGCGCGAGGTTACGGGGCGCACCCAGATCCACGGCGTGCACGGCTACGAACTCATGGCCGCCATGACGCTCGCCGGGTGGCATTGCGAACGCACCGTGCACCCCCGTGCCGCGCGTCCGACGCTAGCCGCTTGGCTCAATGCGCACGACACCGCAGCCGACTCCTTCGTGCTGGTCGTGCGCCGCCACTTCGTCGCGGTCGGGAACGGCGAGATCGCCGACAGCGGCTGGATGTTCAGCCGGCGCCCGCAGCCGCTCGCGACAGCGCCGCACCGCCGGGTACGGGTGCGCCAGACCATCGCCTGCCGCCCGGAGGGTGCCGCCTGACGCGATCCGCTCCGCGCGGGCTGGCGCCTTCCCCCGAGCCTGGTCCGCGCCCGCCGCCCGTCAAGGCCAAGCCCTGCGGGTGCCGCCGTCCGTCCCGCCGCTTCCGGTTCACCCACGGCCTCCACCCGGGTGGCAGCCTTGACCGGCGGCTTGCGGCGCGGACCCCCCGACCGGGAAAGCGCCACCCACCAGGAGGAAACCATGAACGACCGACTTACCTTCGAACGACCCGCACCCGCGGACAACGCCAACCGCACGCTCCGGGCCATCTGCCGCGACCTGGCCGCCGGCAAGCTCCGTCCCGACGACTTCGACCCCGAAACGATCGCCCAACTCCGCGCACTGCGCGACAACGTGGAGCCCCGGCCCGGATCCTTCGCCTACGCCGGCGTCGGGTCGCGCCGCACGCCGCCGGACATGCTCCGGGCCATGGGCGACATCGCGCAGACCCTCGGCGAGGCCGGCGTCGCCCTGTCCACCGGCGGCGCGGACGGCGCGGACAGGGCGTTCGAGACCGGGGCGTTGCGCACCGACGCGCCGATCACCGTCCACACCCCCTGGCCCGGCTACAACGGCTACCGGCCGGGGCGGCATCCCGAGACGGACATCGATGTCGTGCACCCCACCTCCACGGAGACCCTCCAGGGCCACCGCTACGACTACCTCGCCAAAGAGCACCACCCGTACTGGAGCCGCTGCAGCCGCGGCGCCCGGGCACTGTTCCTGCGCAACGTCTCCATCCTCGCCGGGGCCCTCGACGACGACGGCAATAACCTGCCGGTGCGCGCGGTGATCGCCTGGACCCCCAACGGCCTTCCGGTCGGACGCGAGGCGGGGGGCACCGGACACACGCTCCGCACCGCCGCCTCCCTCGACATCCCCTGCATCAACCTGTCCCCGCGCACGCCGCCGGAACGCAACGCCGCCGCACTCGCCGCCGTGCCCCGCATCGTCCGCGACGCGGTCCTCGGTCGGGTGCCGGGCCTGCCGCGGTAGACCGCCGTGCGCGATTCCCCGTACCGGCTCGACCAGCGCGCTGCTCGCGGCGCCGGCGCCGTGGTCCGCGGCACCGAGTTGCGGCTGCCGTGCCCCGTCCATGACAGCTCGCCCGAGACGCTGGCCATTCGCCAGGGCGACCGGGCGCCGCTCTGGCACTGCCACGCCGGCTGCGATCCGGTCGCCGTACGCGACGGACTGCTCGCCGCCGGCATCCTCGTGCGCCAGCGCCCGCTGCGCCCCGTCGATCCCGCCCGTCCAGCCGAAGAGCGTTCGCCGCCCCGCTGGATCGCGGGCGCGTGGAGCCGTGCCGTCCCCGTCGCGCACACCCCCGCCGACGAGTACCTCCGTTCCCGCGGCCTGGCGCCGCCTTGGCCCGGGGCGCTCCGCTGGGACGGCGAACGCCGGCGCCTGCTCGCCCGGGTCTCGCTTGCCGGGGACTTGCGCGGCCTGCACGCGACATCCCTCCCGGACCGCGACCGCCGCTCCTACGGTCCGGTCCGCGGCGCGGCGGTCCGGCTGGCTGGCATGGCGGGCGGAATCCTCGCCGTGGCCGAGGGCATCGAGACCGCGCTCGCCTACGCGGCGCTCACGGGCACCCCCACCTGGGCGGCGCTCTCCGCCGCCGGCCTGAAGCACCTCGAACTGCCCGACGGCCTGCGCTGGCTCGCGATCGCCGCCGATTTCGACGGGCCGGGCCTTTTGGCCGCCGAGCAGCTCGAACGCCTCGCGCGGGACGCCGGCGTCGAGGTGCGGATCGACCTGCCCTCGCGGCACCGCACGGACTGGGCGGACGTGATCGCCGCCTCGTCCGCCCATTCTCCCCGCCGCTTTTGACGCCACTGCCGTGCCATCACTACACTCCGGCCGTGAAGGAGATCGCCTACAACCGCGCCGCCGTGGCCGACCGCCTCATCGACGGCGGGAGTCCGCTGACCGTCTGGCGCGAGCACCGGTCGCTGACCCAGGCCGCCCTGTCCCGCGCCTCCGGCGTCAAACGCATCCAGATCGCCGACATCGACGCGGGCCGCGCCACCGGCTCCGCCCCGACCCTGCGCGCCCTCACCGAGGCGCTCGCCGTGACCGTCGACGACCTCCTGCCCGCCTGACCCCCCGAACCGGCTCCGACGCTCGGGCGGGCGTTCCCAGGCCACCGTGGCGGCCCGCCCGGCGTCGCGCAAGGCAACCGGCCTGACGGCCGGCGCCTTCGCGGCGGCCTTGCGCGCCGGCCGGGCCGCGCCGTCGGGACCGGCGGCGAACGCCGCCATTCTCCGGAGGAAACACGCCATGTCTCGCATCCGCCGCGCCCTGCGCATCGACCCGGACACCCTCCGCACCGCCCGCGACCATCTCGACCGGCACGTCGCGCCCGATGTCTCGTACTACGCCAGGGGCCGACAGCGCGCCTGGCTCGAGATCGAGGCGCCGCTCGGCCCCACGCAGCCCTGGCGGTCCGAGATCGACCGCGCCCGGAACAGCCCTAACGGCCGGCCCGGCGACCCCGTCTCCCTCGATCTGAACGGCGGCGAGGTGCTCGCTTTCGACTGCAAGCATCAGCACCGGGTCGTCGATCCCGATCCCTCCCGCTGGTCTATCGTGCTGTGGCGCCTCAAGCGGCATCCCATAGCTCCGGTGCCGGCGACGCTAATCCCCTGAACCCGGCACGGCCTGCGCCCGCCTGCCGCCGTCGATGCCGTCGAGCGTGGCCCGCGCCCGCGGCCCGTCAAGGCGGCCCTTGCGGGTGCCGCCGCGCGCCGCCCCGCACCGTTCGCGTCGAACCGCGCTCCCGGCGGCAGCCTTGACCGGCCGCTCGCCTGGCGCGGGCCCCGGCCGGCCGAAATCGACAGCCGGGAGGCCCACATGACCAGAACCGACCGCCGCAGGCGCCGCCGCCGGGACCGGCACCAATCCGAGGTGCTGTTCCACATTCAGGCGGGCGGCTCGAAGATCCTGAACCTGCGCCACATCCCCGGCGACATTTCCGCGGCGGCACTTCTGGCCCAAGGCATCGTGCGCGTCGATCGCGCAACGCCCTGGGGGAATCCGTTCCCCATTTCCCCGAAATACGGCGACCGAGCCGAAGTCGTCAAGCGCTACCGCCGGCACCTGTGGCAGCGCATCCGGGCCGGCGACATCCCGCTTGAAGCGCTCGCGGCGCTCTCCGGAAAGCCCCTGGCCTGCTGGTGCTGGCCGCGCCGGCCCTGCCATGCCGAGGTGCTCGCGCGCGCCGCGGAATGGGCCGACGAACGGCTCGAAAAAAGATTCGGGACCCCCTGAATCCCCCCGCCGCGCGGCGGTTCTTCCCGGCCCTTTCCGCTTATCAAATGCTCAACACGCGGCGCTTGACGGCGTGTTTTACACCGGGTTACAAGGGCTTCGCTTACTTGTCGGCCTTGGCCGACGTAGCTGCGGGAGACCGCGGCGTTGTGAGCACACGTCAAACCGACCCGGAGGGGCCAGCTGCCCCGACGGGGCGGTTGGCAACGACGGGTCTTTCATCAACCTGCTTGAGGAGAGACCAATGGCAGCACGAAGGACACAGAAGTCCGACCAGGCTCCGGCCATGCCGAAGTACCTTGGCGTTTTCGTCACCGAGAACTACCAGGGCAACGACGGCGAGGAGAAGACGAGCTACACCCGCGTAGGAGCGGCCTTCCCCCATCGCAAGGGAAGCGGCTTCAACATCGAGATCACCGAAGGTATCTCGGTCAGCGGACAGCTCGTGGCGCTTCCCCCGCGCCCGCGTTGAATCTGCATCAATTTAGCGATTTTAATGAAGTTTCCCTTTTCTGTACATTCCGAGTACTGCCTTTTGTACTTGTTTCATGGGGAGATTTCCGGAATCCGGGCGGGCCTTTCTGCAACGCAGTTGGCGCGACCTTGTTGGTTCAGCGGGGGCTGAAGGCACCTCGCGCGTGTTCGGCGAACGAACGTGTGGAGCGTATTGAGCAGGCTTTGGTGGTCTCCGCGACAGGGATCGACGCCCGCTAGGGCCGAGACTCGCCCCGGCGAGACTCGGTGCGGAGCACGAGAGCCCGGCCCCAATGGGGTCGCCCTCAAGAGAAACGCGTCGAAGTGCCGAAACGTTCAGGATGATCACGCATTGACGCGGCATTAGTACCCGTCCCGAGAGACAGGAATGCAAGCCGTGAAGCGCTTCTTGTTTTTTGAAGCTCTACGAGCGAGCCGCCAGTTGATTTTCGTCCCATGGATACCGCAAGTGGTACAAAACGGAGCGTGACGGTAGCCTTTCCGCGAAGAGGACCATATTGTCCCTCAAGGGGTTCCGGGCCGATGGTGCCATCATTCCCACCGGGTTGTCCGGGCGGCCAAAAATGGCACTCGCCAAGTTCTGGGTTGGCGCCAGCGTTCCCCGTACCTCATAGTTCTGCCAGTCGCCGGTCATTTCTTGAACGGTCGTTTCGATGACGGCAAGGTGTGCAGGGCGGACATCAATGATGGCAGCGCCAGGCCCAAGTTCGATCCGGTATTCGATCACGACCTGCCGGTCTCCAAACGACGGAATCGCATCGCCAAACCATTGCCCGAGCACGTCTTGGGCCTCGAATCGCGCAAGGAGCGGGTCGGGCGCGAAGTACATGATCTGGAGGTGGCCGGGATTGAACCGGGATTTGCTGGGCTGAAAGTACGGTGGTTCGTACTGGTACCGCTTGTCAACGGAGCGGAACCATGAAACCTGGTCGAGATGGACGGCTGGAAGCTCGTCAGCGCGAACGTGATTCAACTAAATGAACCCCGAATCGCCGTCTCGACAGCGGTGACGAAAACCTCTAGGCGTTCACGCGACTGCTGGTCGCCAATCAGCATCTCCTCGGGCGAACTGCCGCCGAGATCGACATGGGGCGTGTTTAGCCAGCGGTTTTCATCCAATGGCACGTCCAGTTGGTCGGTCAATTCGAGACGCTCGTGAATGTCCTTAGCGTCGGCGATTTTCTGCTCCTCGGCAGGCCCGACCCAGAAAGTTGGCGTGACAGGTGCAGGCTCCAAAGGCGGAGCATCGCCGCAGAATATCCGATGTATCCGGTCGCGCAGTGCCAACTCTGTAGGCTCAGTTTTCGGCGCTGTTTGAGTAGTCATAAAGGGAGTCTATTGAGACAGGGCCCGCCTTTCAACTTGGTTTGGCGCGAAACGTGGCGACCGAGGAGGGACGGTGGCTGGAGCGCTTGAGTAATGAAGGATTTGTCTTCATCAGGCGACACCAAGGAGGCGAGACGGCCCGGATTTGGTCGGTTCCGGTGCCCGCGTCCGTCAATCCTGGCCGAAAGACATCGTGTGGTTGGGCTCGTTTTATAGCGGGTGGCCGATACGGTGGCGCGCCCTTTCCTCGCGGGCGATGCCGGGGAACTGGAGGACGAACCGCTCGTGTACCAACGCCGTCAGGAAAAAGTTGCGCGCGTGATGGCGAAGCAAGTGTCAATGGGATTGTGGGTCAAGTGTACGACCCTGGCGCCCGGCAGCACTTTCATGATAAGTGGGGTGTGAAACCAACGCGCCGAAGGGCGTCCCTGCCGCGCTTCCTGACCGCTCAAACCGTCGGGCGATGAAAGCCGTTTTGCCATCGGCAGTTAGCCCGAGCGGCGCTTGAGCGGCAGCGCCCGCCGCGCACTTGCGGAGACAGTCCCCGAACCGCCGCGCGGCTTCCGAGCGGCACTAAAGGAAGCAGGAGGTAACAAGGCAATGCAGGAAGTCGCGCCCACCGTCGGCGTTATTCGCTCCGCCCGCACCGTCGGCGGCGGTGTCGGTTCGGTCGTTATCGCTGCGCCGCAGCAGTCGCCGTCCGTCACAACGGCGCGGCAGACGCTTGCGGCGTGTAACGCGGCGCGCTACAGTGAATCATGAGGATCAGGCACAAGGGATTGCGGGCGCTGCACGAGCGCGACGACGCGGCGCGGTTGCCCGCCGGTCTCGTGCCACGGTTGCGGCGCATCCTGTTCCGCTTGCATGAGGCAACGCATCCGGGCAGCGCCGACGCGCCGGGCTTCCGGCTGCATCCGCTCAAGGGCGACCGCGTGGGCCAGTGGAGCGTTCGCGTCTCCGGCAACTGGCGCGTGGTGTTCCGCTTCGAGGACGGCGAGGCCGTGGACGTGGACCTGATCGACTACCACTGACACAAGGGGAGCGATGACCATGAACGATAT
>CAZFGB010000136.1:0-38835 GCA_964518405.1 uncultured Pseudomonadales bacterium
GCGCAGTCCGATGATCCGCGTGTAGCCGTGGTTCGACAGTTCCGACACGACGGTGCCGTCGATCTGCAGGAGCCCGAGTGGTGCTATGGGCCTGAATTCGGATACGAAGCCGCTACCGAGCACGACCCGCATCCCTGAGGAGATCTGGCCCCTCGCTGTGACACCCCCCCGGGAGCGATCGCCGACACCTACGATGACGGGCTCGAAGTGCTGATGGTTGAGCTCGAGCGCCATGGCACCATCGCCGACCCGGTGACAGGAAGCGCCGTCCATGCCGTCCGCCAGTTCACACAAAAGATTCGACCACGTGGTCGCGGCCACGGGCTGCGTGGCGCCGTCCGATACGAGCACGGCGGGGAGCGAGGTGGCAGGCGCCTGGCGCGGGGAAATGTCCTTCGAGGAATCGCAAGCGGCCAGGTACGCGCATAGAACGACGGCGGTCGCTACTCTCATTCGAGAGGCTCCTGTCCGAGCAGTTCTCGTGGGGATGCCATCGCAAGCGTAGGCTGGTCCATGCCGCCAAGGTATCGGATGCTGCGCGTCGCGCCAAGCCTTGGGGCCCCAAGGCCCTAGATCCAGAGCGCGTCACACCGAAGTCCCGATCCGGCGCGATCACTTGCGCTGTCCCATGCGTCGAAGATGTTGGATCATGCACCGCTTTGCCGGACAGAGGTTACGCATTTATGTCTACGCCTGACGAGAATGGCGTCGAAACGAACGTTCGCAACGAGATTCTGGCCCGCCTTTCCGCTATCGAATCCGAGTACGAAGTCACCGTTCTGTACGCTTGCGAGTCGGGTAGCCGGGCTTGGGGATTCGAGTCTCCCGACTCCGACTACGATGTCCGTTTCGTATACGCCCGCCCCCGCGACTGGTATCTGTCGTTTGACGTTGAGCGTCAGCGAGACGTTATCGAGAGACCCATCAGCGCCATGGAGACGCGTTCTCGGGCCTTGGGCGACCCGATCTGCTCGAATCGGAGGAGTTGCGAACCCGGCTCAACCGGATCTTTCGTGAAGTCGCCTCAAGCGCTTCTCTCGTCACGTCTTCTGCGATGTCTTGAGGTTGGTCCGATTCTTCGCGGAATATCGTCACGGCCTGCTCGCGATAGTCGGTTAGGGCCTGCACGACCATTACCATGACGGTCCGCTCGAGGCGCTCCAGCTGGTCAAGCGTCATTCGTGCGCCGTTTTGCGATACGGGCGTACTCCGGGTCCGATTCAATCCCCAGCCAATGCCGGTTGAGCTTCCTGGCGACGGCGGTCGTCGTTCCGCTACCGACGAACGGATCGAGTACCGCGCCCCCTTCCGGCGAAAACAGCCGGATCACGCGGGCCGCCAGTTCTTCGGGAAACTCGGCCTCGTGACGGTCGTTTTGTCTCACGGACCGTATCAGCCAGACGCCCCGTGATCCCCAGTCCGACCACTCCCGATCCGTGAGCCTTTCCCGATCGAACTGCACGATGCCTGGGCGCCAAAAGACGTAGATGTGCTCGAACTCGTCGACCGCTCGGTAGCTGTTCGAATGCCATCGGCTGTTGGCCCAACAGGGATCCTTGTGCCAGATGCGCTGGTCGTAAAGATAGAACCCGGCCGCCTCGGCCCACTCGGCGATCATGCATCCCGTCAGCAAAACCTTGGTGGGGGTCTGGTGTTTCCCGCCTCGCACGTTGTTGTGTTCCAAACGCCGCTGGACGGTCTGCTCGCTGCACCCGAGAATCGCCCCAAGTTCCTTGCGATTCGCATTAGGGTGCTTTCGCTTGGCCTCGATCACTTGTTCGCGTGTCACCGGATTCGTCTTGCGCCTCACGTTGTCCGCTTGGAACCGGGGCATCGTATGGTCGGGAAAGCAGAGGATGTCGCCTATGTTGATAGTCAGGAAACCGCCCGGTTTGATGACTCTCGCGTGGCACTCGATGACTTTCTTGAGCAGGTCGCACCAGTCTTCGAAGGACATGTGGCATTCGTAAGATTTGCCCACGTAGTAAGGAGGCGACCAGAAGCTGAGGTCGATGCAATCTTGGGGTAGCTTGGGCAATTCGCCGCGCGCATCGCCCTCGATGATGCGGTCGAATGCCGTGTCGACTGGTCGCGAGGATTCAGCATCTGCGAACAGCGAGGCCTGCACCATGCTTACGACTCGGCGCCGATCAGCCGGTTGTACATGAGGGCGCTATTCGCTCCCGGTGGCAAGTTCGGCAGTGGACGTATCGCGGATCGGGGCGCGGCCTCGGTGTCGGAAGACATCTCGAACATGATTGTCATGGTAGCGCAATCGTCTATTGCGCGAGGTGTCTATTGGGTTTTCGGGATAGGCGACAATTGCATGCCTATCCAGTATCGGCGCCAACGGTTTCCGGCAGACGGTTTCCGGATGAAATTTTCGATCCGCGCTTGCGAGAGTGGCTCCCGCCGATCATGGGGTCAGCGCCGCCGCCAGGGCGGAACGGCATCCCAGTCGAAGGGCTCGATCCCGTCGTCGGTGATGAGCCAGACCGAGGCGTCGGCTTGGCCGCCGTCGAGATCGAGAAAGCCTATCGTGCCGTATTGCGTGTCGTAGTTGTGCGGATAGGTCGGCGATCCGGGGTTGACGCAGAGGATGCCGTCCACGACCTCGATGGCTTCCGTGTGGGTGTCTCCGTAGACGATGACGTCCGGCCGCTTGTCGGGGAAATAGCGTTCCACCCACCTGGCGACGGTGAGGTAGGGCGGGCGCTCCTCCGTCGGGATATAGTGGGTCAGCCCGACGGTGAGGCGCTCCATCTCGAACGACCACGCCTCCCTGACCCGGGGATCATCCGGCTGCACCGGCCGGCCGCCGGAGCCGTCCTCGCCGTTGCCGCGGGCAGCGTAGACCGGCGCGAGCTTCTCCAGCGTGTCGAGAACCCAGAACTCGTGGATGTCGCCGCCGTGGAAGATGCAGTCGACGCCGTCGAAGGCCTCGTACACCTGGGGCCACAGGTAGTCCATTGCTTCCGGTATGTGCGTGTCGGAAACCAAGCCGATCCTGAGGCTCAAAGCGGCATCCCCCGATTACGGAATCGGGCCACAGTACGTGAACGCGAGGGTGACGGCAATGCGCGGATTCGCCCCGTACTGGGGTACCCTATCGCACCTTTGAGGTGACCGGAGAGGACGGTGCTGGATTGGGAACAGGTGCGTGCGCGGGCGAACGGTGACGGCGAATTCCGGATGCACGCGCGATTCTGGAACAGCAGGATTCGTCTGAAGATCGGTGACAGGCGGTACCAGGTGGTGGTCGACTCGGGCGAAATCGTCTCGATTGAACGTTGGTACCGGGGAACCGCGTGCGATCTCTTCATCATGGCGCCCGAACAGGATTGGGAGGCGATGCTCGAGGCCGTGCCCAGGCCCTTCTACCAGGATCTGTATCCGGCGACCCTGCATCACGGATTCGATGTCGCCGGGGACATCGGACACTATTGCGCCTACTATCCCGCCATCCGGCGCCTGATCGAAGTAATGCGCGACGTGCACAACGGCGTCGGGGCGGAGTCGGCGGCATGACCCAACGGCGGTTTGACGCGGCGGTAGGCCGTTACGTCCACCTGGAACTCGACGGCGTCGAGTACCGGGTGTACTTCGAGGAGACGGGGTCCGGGGTGCCGGTCCTGTTGCAGCACACCGCCGGCGCGGACGGCAGGCAGTGGCGCCATGTGCTGGAGGACGCGGGACTGCGCGACCGGTTCCGGCTGATCGCCTACGACCTTCCGTACCACGGCAAGTCCGTCCCGCCGACGGGGACGACCTGGTGGCGCGAACCCTACAGGCTGACCAAGGATTTCCTGATGCGCGTGCCGGTGAGCCTCGCGAGGACGCTGGGGCTTGACCGGCCCGTGTACATGGGCAGTTCCATCGGCGGCCACCTGGCGGTGGATCTCGCCATCCACCACCCGGCGGATTTCCGCGCGCTGATCGGCCTCGAAACCGCCCCCTACACGCCCGGCGGTTTCAATGACGAGTTCCACCATCCGGAGATCGGCAACGATTTCAAGGCGCACCTCATGTACGGCATGATGGCGCCGACCAGCCCGGAGGCGTTTCGCCGCGAGACGGCGTGGGTGTACAGCCAGGGCGCGCCCGCGGTCTTCAGGGGTGACCTCTACTACTATTCCGTCGATCACGATGTCCGCAACAGCGCGGCGGGTATCGACACCCGCTCATGCCCGCTCTACATCCTGAACGGCGAATACGACTGGAGCGGCACGCCCGCCCTCGGCGAGGAACTCGCGGCGATGATTCCGGGCGCGCGCTACCGCACGATGACGGGCCTCGGCCACTTTCCCATGAGCGAGAATCCGCAGCTCTTTCTGCGGGAGATTCGCCCGGTGCTGGACGAGATCCTGGTCCAGGGCGCTTAAGGCTTCCACGCGAGGCCATGGCGATGCTGGAGAAGTACGTCAAGAAGATTCTCTCTTCGCGGGTCTACGACCTCGCGGTGGAGACGCCCCTGCAGCTCGGCAACAACATTTCGGCGCGACTCGGCCACGAGATCTGGCTGAAGCGGGAGGACATGCAGCCCGCGTTTTCCTTCAAGGTGCGCGGCGCGTACAACAAGATCGCCCAGCTTTCCGATGCGGACCGCGCGCGGGGCGTGGTGGCCGCTTCGGCGGGCAATCACGCCCAGGGCGTGGCCCTGGCGGCGCACCGGCTCGGCATCGAGGCGCATATCGTCATGGGCCGCAACACGCCCAGCATCAAGGTCGATGCGGTGCGCAACCTCGGCGGGCACGTGGTGCTGCACGGCGACACCTACGGCGATGCGGCCGGGCATGCCGCCGGACTGGCGGAGAGGCGGGGCTACGTGCCGGTGCATCCCTACGACGACATGGATGTCATCGCCGGCCAGGGCACGGTAGGTATGGAGATCCTGAACCAGAAGCCGGGACTCGACGCCATCTTCGTCCCGGTGGGCGGAGGCGGTCTCATCGCCGGGATTTCGGCGTACGTCAAGTATCTGCGCCCCGAGACGCAGGTCATCGGGGTGGAAGCCGAAGGTTCCGCGTGCCTGGCGGCGGCGCTCGACGCGGGCCGACGCGTTCGCCTGCCGTTCGACACCCTGGACATGTTCGCGGATGGCGTGTCGGTGGCGCAGGTCGGGCGGGAGCCGTTCAAGATCGCCCGAACCTGCGTCGACGGGGTCGTCGTCGTTTCGATCGACGAGATTTGCGCCGCCATCAAGGATGTGTTCGACGATACGCGCCTGATCGCCGAACCCGCGGGCGCGCTGGCCGTGGCGGGGCTCAAGAAATACGCGGAGGGCAACGACGGGGAGGATGCCCGGCGCTACGTGGCCATCGTCAGCGGCGCCAACGTCAACTTCGACCGGCTCCGGCACATCTCCGAGCGCGCCGAGTTGGGCGAGCACCGCGAGATCATCCTGGGTGTCACCATCGACGAGAAGGCCGGCAGCTTTCGGCGCTTCTGCAGGACGCTGGGCAAGCGTTCGGTAACGGAGTTCAACTACCGGTTCGCGGCGCAGGACGAGGCGCACGTATATGTCGGTCTGGAAGTGCCGCCGGGAGAGGACAGGCGGGCAGCGGTGGAGGTCCTTGCGCGGGCGGGTTACCAGGTTACCGACATGACGGACAACGAGGCGGCCAAGCTGCACGTTCGCCACATGGTCGGCGGCAGGACGTTCGGCGGCAAGCCGGAGCTGGTCTACCGATTCGAGTTCCCGGAGCGCCCCGGGGCGCTGCTGCGTTTCCTGAACGGGCTCGGCAGCCGCTGGAACATCACGATGTTCCATTACCGCAATCACGGTGCCGCCTGGGGCAGGGTGCTGGTCGGGTTCGAGGGGGAAGAAGCGGACCGGGAGGGCCTCTCGACCTACCTGGATCGCATTGGATACCGCTATTGGGAGGAGACGGGCAACCCGGCGGTGAACCTGTTCCTGCGCTGAGGGCCCCGGCCCCTAGCCGGGCGACAGTGGCTCCGTTCCCTCGCTCAGGATCGCGAGATAGGTGTCGTAGGCGAACAAGCGGTTGCGCCGACGTCCCGTGATTTCCCGCGCGATGCCGTTTTCAACCAGCGTCTGCATGGCGCCGGCGGCGGTTGGCAGCGACATGCCGGTGATCCTGTGCACATCGGCAAGGGAGACGATCACCTGTGAACTCAAGGCATCGTGGACGCGCAACAGCGAGTTGGCGCGCCGCCCCGCTCCTTCGAGGCGCGCGCTGTCTGCAGCGAGCAGTTCGTCGAGCCGGCGGCAGGTGTTGACGGCGCCCGTGGCGGTCTCCTCGACGCCTTCGAGGAAGAACGCGAGCCAGGACTCCCAGTCGCCGGTGAGGCGCACTTCGTTCAGTTGACGGTAGTACTCGGTGCGGTGCTGCTTGAAGTACAGGCTGAGGTAGAGGAGCGGCTGCCGCAGCGCGCCTGCATCGTGCAGCAGCAGGGCGATGAGCAGGCGGCCGACGCGGCCGTTGCCGTCGAGGAACGGGTGGATCGTTTCGAACTGGACGTGTGCGAGAGCGGCGCGGATGAGCGCCGGGAACTCCCTTTCGTTGAGGAAGCGTTCGA
Source organism: uncultured Pseudomonadales bacterium (assembly GCA_964518405.1). Lineage (GTDB taxonomy): Bacteria > Pseudomonadota > Gammaproteobacteria > Pseudomonadales > Azotimanducaceae > VXNE01. The sequence continues at coordinate 6,541 of CAZFGB010000136.1, forward strand.
GGGCGTTCATGCAGTCGGGAACGTCGGAGTGCGGCGGTGGCACGAATACCGCGTTGCTAGGGCGAGTGCCGCCGATCCAGTTCTGGGAGCGGCGGAAGTCACCTGGCGTCTTGCCGCTGTCCTGGCTTCGCGACAGCAGCACGGCATGAACCTCGCGGAGGAGGCGAATGCAAGGCGGCAGTCCGTTTTGCATTAGCTGGAGTCCACGTTCCAGCGCGGCCACATGGTTGGAGACCTCCATCGCGTCGTGCAGCGGGACGCCGGGCGCTTCCTTGCGCTCGAACACAAGCAGATCGGACAGGGACGATTGGGTGCCTTCGATCTGCGAAGAGAGAACGGCTTCCTTGCGGACGTAGGAGTAGAGGAACATCGCGGGGTTCGGCAACAGCGATGAGATGGCGTCCAGCCTTCCCAGGGCGAGGGTCGCGGCTTCGAGCGTCCGCTGCAATGCCGCATTTGGCAGAATGGGTGGCTCAGGGGGCAGCGGCGCGGGCACGAACGCTTGCGTCTCTTCGCCAGCGACGGTGCTGGCTCGGTATGTGCCGTTTGAAATACGGTGCATGGGTCGGAGCCTTGCGCGAGAGCCGCCTTCGGCGTGGCGTCGCAGGTGGCATAGCGCAAGTTTCTTTAGTTGCGATGGCCGCTATTAAAGACTAGGGCATGAAAATTTAGCAACGGTGCGTCTTGCTAAAGTTTTCTTCATTGCGAAGGACGTTATGAAAAAACCCCTGCTGAACTTTAACTTAAGCCTCGCCGTAGCCGAGGAAGCTCTTCAACATTGTCCAACAAGAACCGCCGCTGGCGATGTGTCCCGGAGCGGCAACCGATTGTTTTACAATCGATCATCTTCCTTCCTTCGACAGGAAAGCGACTTCTGCGGTCGCAGTATGCACAAGGTATTCATAGACGGCCAAGCGGGGACGACCGGGCTTGAGATCGCGGGCCGCATCGGGTCGCGCGGTGATATCGAGCTGCTCGAAATACCCGAAGCCAAGCGCAAGGAACCGGCGCGCCGTCGCGCGTATTTCCAGGCGGCGGACCTGACGATCCTGTGCCTGCCGGACGAGGCGGCGCGGGAAGCGGTGGCGCTGGTCCCGTCGGCGCGAGTCCTGGACGCCAGTACGGCCCACCGCACGGCGGACGGCTGGGTGTATGGCCTTCCTGAACTTGAGGGGAAAACGACGCGGGACGCCATCAGGAAGGCGCAGCGCGTCAGCAATCCCGGTTGCTATCCGACGGGCTTCATCCTGCTTATGCGGCCGTTGATCGACGCTGGCATCGTATCGCCGGAACTCCCGCTTCGCGTGAATGCCGTTTCCGGATACTCGGGTGGCGGCAAGGCCATGATTGCGGAGTACTCGGCACGGGATGAGCCCGACTGGCGTGTGCGGCCGTACGGATTGCACCTGTCGCACAAGCATGTGCCGGAGATGCGCCGCTATTCCGGCACCCGTCGAGCGCCGCTGTTCACGCCGATGGTCGGCCATTTCTTCAAGGGCATGTTGACCCAGGTGCCGCTGTTCCTGGACGAGCTCGAGAACGGCGCGAGTGCTTCCGACGTGTGTGATGCGCTTGCCGGGCGCTACGCCGGCGAACCTTTTGTGCGCGTACTGCCCCTCGGTGCGGAATCTGCGCAGGCGGCGGGATTCCTCGGCGCCACGGCTTGCAACGACACCAACCGCATCGAACTGATGGTTTTTGCGGGCCCGGAACACGTCCTGCTGTCCGCGCGTTACGACAACCTCGGCAAGGGTGCCGCGGGGGCGGCGGTGCAGAACATGAACCTGATGCTCGGCGTCGACGAGACCGCGGGTTTGACAGCTTGATTCGATGAGAGGCCGCCCGGCGTCATTGGCGCGGTCCGTTGGGTACAATGCGCGCCGCATCGAAACTTTGCGGGAACACCGCAGCGACCGCTGGTGTCACGGCGGTCGACCAGACCAGGTCGGTACCACATGCAATACGCGCAACTCGACATCGCTGATCTCGAACGCGAGGCGGCGATGCTTACCCGGCGCTATTCGGCGGTGCGCGATTCCAACCTGTCTCTGGACCTGACGCGAGGCAAGCCGGCTCCGGAGCAGCTTGACCTGTCCAATGCGCTTGACGGCATCCTGGACGGCAACTACCTGTCGGCCACCGGCATCGATGCGAGGAACTATGGCGACCTGCGGGGGCTCCCGGAAGCGCGGGAACTCGGCGCGGAGATTCTCGGGCTGGATGCGGAGCGAATCATTGCCGACGGCCCGAGCAGTCTGACGCTGATGTACCAGGTGATGGATGCGGCATTCCACTATGGACTGAGCGGTCCGCCGTGGGCTGGCGAGGCGCCGGTCAAGGCGATATGTCCGGTGCCCGGCTACGACCGCCACTTCACGATCACCGAGTCGTTCGGCATCGAGATGATCAGTGTGCCGATGACGCCGACCGGACCGGACATGGACCGCGTCGAGGCGCTGGTCGAAACGGATCCTTCGATCAAGTGCATGTGGTGCGTGCCGAAATACTCGAATCCCTCGGGTTGCATCTACTCGCCGGAGACCGTCCACAGGGTCGCGGCACTCGCGAATCGCGCGTCGGCGGGATTCGTCGTGTTCTGGGACAACGCCTACGCCGTGCACGATTTCGAGTTCCCGTCCGCCACCCTCGACGATGTGATCGCACATGCAGAGGCTTGCGGCAGCGGGGACAACGTTGTCGTATTCGGTTCGACATCGAAGATCACGTTCGCCGGGGCGGGCGTCAGTTTTGTCGCCGGAAGCCCGGCGACGCTGGACAAGCTGGAGGCCCGGCTGTTCGTGATGCTGATCGGACACGACAAGGTGAACCAACTGCGGCACGTGCGGCTGCTTCGGGGCCGGGTCGAGGCGCATATGCAGGCGCACGCCGACCTGGTGCGGCCCAAGTTCGAGGCGGTGGACCGGATTCTCCGCGCGTCCCTGGACGGCCTCGGTATCGCCGAGTGGTCGAACCCCCGTGGCGGTTACTTCATTGTCCTGGAGACGATGCCGGGACTCGCCGCCGAAGTCGTGGACCTCGCGGGGCGCGCCGGCGTGAGATTGACCCCGGCAGGCGCCACGCATCCCTACGGTCGCGACCCCGACGACAAGACCATCCGGCTGGCGCCGACGTTCGCCGCGCTGAAAGAAGTGGAAGCGGCAACGGAAGTGTTGGCCCTGTGCGTTCGCCTGGCGAGCGCGCGGCGAGTTCGCGCCGACAGGCCCGCATGAGCGACGATACCTTCGCCGGCTACGGACTGCCCGCGCCGCTGCAGCGGGCGATCGCAGACCTTGGTTTCGAGCGCTGCACGCCGGTGCAGAGCGAGGTGCTGCCTTACAGCCTCTCGGACTACGACATCACCGGCCAGGCGCAGACCGGCACCGGCAAGACCGCCGCGTTCCTCATCACCATGCTGACGCGGCACGAGGAGAATCCGCTGGAGCGGCCGAATCCGCCGGGAACGCCGCGGGCGCTGGTCCTGGCGCCGACCCGGGAGCTGGCGCTGCAGATCGAGGCCGACGCCATCGACCTGTCGAAGTATCTCGACACGACGATCATCGCGGTATTCGGCGGCCTCGATTTCAACCGCCAGATCGATCGCCTGCGCGACGCGGAGGTCGACATCCTGGTCGCCACGCCCGGACGCCTGCTCGACTTCTGCGGACGCGGCGTGGTGAACCTGCGCCGGGTCGAGACGCTGGTGATCGACGAGGCGGATCGCATGATGGATATCGGCTTCATTCCCGACGTTCGCCGGATCGTCTACCAGACCCCGCACAAGCGCGACCGGCAGACGCTGTTTTTCAGCGCGACGTTCAACGACGAGGTGATGCGCCTCGCACGGCAATGGACCATGGATCCCATCCACGTCGCCATCGAACCGGAATCCATTGCCGCCGAAGCGGTGGACCAGCGGTTCTGGATGCTCTCGGATGCGGAAAAGCGCGAAGCGATCGTCAGTTTCGTTCATCGCCACAAGCCGGGCCAGGCGCTGGTCTTCGTCAACCGGCGCGATGCTGTGCATAGCCTCGTGCGGTACCTGCGCGGCCGCGGAGTTCAATGCGAGGGGCTGGCCGGCGACATACCCCAGCGCCGGCGCCTGGCGACGCTGAACCGGTTCAAGCGCGGCGAACTGGGCCTGGTGGTCGCCACCGATGTCGCGGGACGCGGCATCCACGTCGAAGGCATCACCCATGTCGTCAACTACGACCTGCCGGAAGAAGCGGAGTACTACGTGCACCGAATCGGCCGCACCGGGCGTGCCGGGGCCACCGGCACGTCGATCAGCTTCGTCTCCGAGAGCGATGCGTTCAACCTGCCGGCCATCGAGGAGTTTCTGGGCCACGCCGTGGAGTGCACGCTGCCGGAGCTGTGATCGGTTCGGGGTGGCGACTCAAGGGCTGAGAAGTTCGAACCCGCGCCCGATGGTAAGATGCGAAGGTTCGTTCAACCCGCCATATCCAGCAATGGCCGAAGGGACCACTGGACAAAGCTGCGAGAGGTTTTGGGAACCTTGCGAGCGCACTGGCGCGTTGAACGAGTGGCTGTTGCCGGATTGCGAAATGGATAGCCGTGAATAGACCGTGGGCACCCATAGAGGACTACGAAATCCCTCCAAGCGAACTGACCGACGGTGAACTGCGCGCCCTTTCAAGCGTCTGGATAGAGCAGAAGGACGCACTCGGTGAGTCTGCCGCCGTGCAGGATTTCAACGAAAGGCTAAGGCGCGAGTGGGCCATTGAAACGGGTCTCATTGAACGCCTTTACACGCTTGATCGCGGAATCACCGAGCAGATGATTGAACGGGGCGTAGATGCTGCTTTGTTGCCCAGTCGCGCGTCCGAGGATCCTGATCGCGCGATCACCCTTATCGGTGACCAGCGGGAAGCAATCGAAAGCCTGTTTTCCTTCGTCAGTGGCGACCGCGAGCTCTCGACTAGTGTTCCGTCAAGTCTAAAGATGCGAGTGTAGCTGCGAGGGATTTTTGGTTCTTGGCGAGGCGCGACGACGCCGTGTGGCAGGCACCACACAAGGAGGAGCAACAAAGTCCAGGGGGCAAAAAGACCCGCAGATGCCCGCATATTTGGGCTTGACGGAACACTAGCTACATCAAGGAAGTACACGGTTTGTTTACGCGCAATCAGGAGCATGCAGAGGGACGGGACCAATTCGGGCGACTAGTCGAAGTTCCGTTGATTCGGGGCGACTACAAACGGCAACCGAACAATCCCACCAGACGCGACGGCTCGATCTACGAGTATTGTCCGCCGGAGCATGTCGCTGCGGAGATGGATCAGCTAGTCGCGTGGCATCGCGAACACGAAGACGTTGCGCCAGAAGCGGAGGCCGCTTGGCTGCATCATCGATTTGTCCAGATCCATCCGTTCCAAGACGGGAACGGCCGCTTGGCACGTGCGCTGGCCACCTTGATCTTCATTCGGGCGGATTGGCTTCCTTTGGTTGTTCGAAACGATGACCGCGGCAGTTACATTGGAGTGCTGGAAGCCGCCGACGATGGTGATCTGAAGCCGCTGGTCGAGTTCTTCGCATCCGTGCAGCGTCGAACACTCGAGCATGGGATCGCCATGTGCGGGAAGTCGTCGTTCCGATCTTCGCTGGGACTGGCTGGTGTCGGGTAGCGTGCATTACGAGATCAGATCCATGAACGCCAAAACACAGGTCGCCGTCGTCCAGATGTGCGCCACCGCCGACGTGGAAAACAACCTCCGTTGCACCGAAGCGCTGGTGGCCGAGGCGGTTGCAGCCGGGGCGGAGGCGGTGTTCGCGCCGGAGACGTTCACGTTCATCGGTCCCGGCCGACTGCGGTCGCAGATGCTGGAACCGCTGCCGGAAGGCGGTCCGATATTCGAGCGGTGCCGGGCCATGGCGGCGGGCAACGGCGTGCACTTCGTATTCGGGTTCCATGAGACGGGGCCGGAGGGACGCGCCTACAACACCTGTGTGCACCTCGACCCCGCGGGTGAGTTGCGGGCGACGTACCGCAAGATCCACCTTTTCGACGTCGACCTTGCGGACGGCACGCGCTTGCTGGAATCCAGGTACACCGAGGCGGGCGATACCCCGGTGGTCACGCAACTTGCGTTCGGCCCGCTGGGCCTGTCGATCTGCTACGACCTGCGCTTCCCGCACCTGTATCAGCGGCTGGTCGATCTCGGCGCCATTGCGATCGCGGCCCCGGCCGCTTTCACCAGCGCCACGGGTCCGGACCACTGGCATGTATTGCTGCGGGCGCGGGCGGTCGAGTGCCAGGCTTACGTCATCGCGGCGGCACAGCACGGCGAGCATGGCCACGCCAACCGCTCCTCGTATGGCCACGCGCTGATCGTCGACCCCTGGGGCGATGTCGTCGCGGAGTGTCCCGGGCACGGCGACAGTTTCGCCATCGCCGCCATCGATCCCGAACGCGTCGCGCAGGTGCGGCGCGACTTGCCGAGCATCGCCAATCGGAAACCCGTACGGGCCGCCGGGCCGAAGCGGGCGCGGTCCGGTTAGCGCGCAATGCGCGGACTCGAGAGCTGAAGATGGCGGCCGAGGAATCCCCGACCCGCAACCCTTGGGTGGTTGCTGCGGCGTTTGTCGTGATCGCCGCCGGCATCAAGGCGGCGGAAGCCATCATGGTGCCGTTTCTGCTCGCCGCCTTCATCGCCACGGTGGCCGCCACGCCGATGTTCTGGTTGCATCGGCACCGGGTTCCCATCGGAATCGCGATCGTGGCTGTCATCGCGGGGCTATTGATCGTCCTGTTCGTCCTGGGCGCCGTGGTTGCGCAACAGGTGGCGGTGTTCGCCGCCGCGCTGCCCGAGTACGAGGCGAAGGCGACGGCGTCCGCGCAGCGGCTTCTCGAAGGACTGAGCGCCATGGGCATAGACTTTTCCGTCGAGTGGATCCTCGAAGCCTTCAATCCCGCCGTCGCCTTTTCGATGGTGGGCAACACGCTGCGCGGCTTTCAGAACGTGCTATCCAATGGGTTCCTTATTCTCCTGACGGTCATCTTCATCTTGGCGGAGGCGTCGAGTTTCCCGCGAAAGCTGCGCGAGACGCTCAGGTTCCCCGACCGCGGCATGCCGTATTTCGAGCGTTTCGCCGAAAACGTCAATCGATACATTGCCCTCAAGACCACCACCAGCATGGCGACGGGCGTCGCCGTCGGCGGGTCGATGGCGGTGATCGGCGTCGATGTTCCCATCCTCTGCGGCCTGCTCGCCTTCATGCTGAACTACGTGCCGACGATAGGCAGCATCATCGCCGCGGTGCCCGCGGTTCTGCTTGCGCTCGTCGAACTTGGCCCGACGCACGCGGCGGTCGCCGTCGCATGCTACGCGGCGATCAACGTGGTCGTCGGCAACTTCGTGGAGCCCAGGTTCATGGGCCGGGCGCTCAGTCTGTCGACGCTGGTCGTGTTTCTGTCCCTGGTGTTCTGGGGCTGGATGCTCGGCCCGGTGGGCATGCTGCTTTCGGTGCCCCTGACGATGACCGCGAAGCTGGCGCTGGAGGCGAACCCATCGAGCGAGTGGCTGGCGCACCTGCTCGGTCCCGCCGAGCCGCCCGCCCGGGTTGCGGCCGAAAATCCCGATGCGGAACAGTGAGCTACGAACGCGAGAACATCCGCCGCATGGAGGGCTACCGTTACGGGGAGCAGCCGGACGACCCGGACGTGGTGAAGCTCAACACCAACGAAAACCCGTATCCGCCGAGTCCGGCGGTGGCCGTTGCGCTGGCGGAGTTCGATGCCGCCGCCCTGCGCCGCTATCCCCCCGCCGAGTCCGATGGGTTCCGCCGTCTGGCCGCCGCGCGACTCGGCTTGGCGGCCGAGGAAGTCCTGGTCACCCATGGCGGTGACGAAGCCCTCCGGCTGGCGTTCACGACCTTCGTCGATCCTGGCGCGGTCTTCGCCATGGCGTATCCGAGCTATTCGCTCTACGAGGTCCTGGCGCGCGTGCAGGACTGCGGGATAGAGTCGGTACCGCTCGCGGACGATTGGTCGCTGCCGGCAGATTTCTGCGCCACGGTGAACGGCGCCGGCGCGCGTCTTACTTGCATTGTGAACCCCCACGCGCCGAGCGGAGTATTGCTGGAGGTGGACACGCTCGCCCGGATGGCCGGTCGGATCGAGGGGGTGGTGCTGATCGACGAGGCGTACGTGGACTTCGTGGATCCGGCACTCGGCCACGATGCCACGCCGCTCATCCGCGAATTCGACAATCTCCTGCTGCTCCGCACTTTGAGCAAGGGATATTCGCTTGCGGGGCTGCGATTCGGTTTCCTGTTGGGGAATCCGGATCTGGTGGAAACGATCGCCTCCAAGACGCGGGACAGCTACAACCAGGACATGGTCGCGCAGACGCTTGCCTGCGCGGCGTATGCCGATGAGGCATACGCCCGCGGCACCTGGCAGCGCGTCCGGGATGCTCGGGAATCGCTGGGATCGGCGCTCGCGGAACTCGGATTCAGAGGTCCCCCGTCACAGACGAACTTTCTCCTGGTGACGCCACCGGAGAACTGGCCGTTGGACGCGCGTTCGACGTACGAACGACTGAAGGCGCGCGGCATCCTCGTGCGCCACTTCGATACGCCGAGGCTCGGCGGTATGCTGCGCATTACGGCGGGAACCCAAGAACAGAATTCCCGCTTGCTGGACATGCTACGGGAAGTTAGGGAGGGCCGATCATGCTGTTGAGGAGTGACGAAATCGAAGCCATGGTGCCCCGGGCCCATCGGCACCAGTTCAACGACAACGCGGTGCGCATGACGCGATCCCTGTCCGACGCCGTCGGCATGCAACGCATAGGTGTTCACCTGGTGCGCCTGGCGCCGGGCCGCTACAGCACGGAGTTCCACTATCACGACGCGGACGAAGAGTTTCTCTACGTACTGTCGGGTCGCGGCATCGCGGAGATCGGCGACGAGCGATTCGAGGTGGGGCCGGGAGACTTCATGGGGTTCGGGGCGCCGTCGAAGCCGCACGCGATGCGCAACCCGTTCGACGAACACCTCGTCTACCTGATGGGAGGCGAGCGCAACGTATCGGATGTCGTGCACTACCCCCGCATCGAGCGGACGCTTTTGAAAAGCGGGGGCCGCCGCGCCTGGGCGGACTGGGACAACCTGCACGAGTTGCACGGGCAGGGCAAAAAATAACGGGCGACTGTCGAGGCGGCCGATGCCGCCTCGCCGTCGCCCGCGATCAGCGTTCGCAGGATCTGCCGCTACTGCCGCAGATCCTTTAACCGGTTACGTGACCTTGAACATCCCGCCGGCGGGACCGCCGCCCCTGCCGATGGACCATTGCCAGAAGCCGGGTGTGACGCAGGGATCCGGCAGCATGCGGGAGAACTTGTCCTCCGGCCGCATATACGTCGTGATCATGCCGGCTTCCCATTCGACGAAGTAGTTCCTGTTGGGATCGGTGTCGACCGGGCCGCGACCCTGCCGCATCAGGCAACCGGTGCCGCCGTCGATGGCGAACGAAATGGTATTGCCGCCCTCGGTGCCCTGCGCCTTCAGCTTCGCGACCGTGGCGTCGTCCAGGCCGCCGGGCGTGAAGTCCATGGAGAGCCTGACCTTGCCCTCGTAGATGACTTCCGAATGGTCCTTTTCAACCGACATCTCGTCGCACACGTACTTGGGCCAACCCCAGCAGTTGCCTTCGAGACAGGTATAGAAGTTGGGCACCGGGACGCTGATCACGAGCCAGGACTCGATGCCGTCGGGACACAGCGCCTTGACCATCACGCGGCCTTCCATGAAGGGGGCCACGCCCCGGTTCATGTCCCAGTAGGAGAGCATGATTTCCGGCTTCTCCGGCATCTTGAGCGGCGCGTACATGTACGACTCGTACAGTTCGAGGTCGACCGGCTCGATGATGGTGCAGTGGCCATAGGACCCGGCCCCGGCTTTTGCCAGTTCCGCGCACTCTTCGTCGGTAAGCGCCGGACGGGGCGCGTCGCCGCCACCCATGTCCATGCCTACGATCACGTCCCGTTCCTTGTCGGCGACCCAGTTGGCGACGTTTTCGAGCAGGATCCTGGCGAGGATCTCGCGATCCTGTTCTTCCTTCATGTCGGCAAAACGCATTTGCTTGCCGGACGCGTGTTTTTCCCTCGGAAAGGTAACAAGTGTACCCATGCGCTATAAGTCCTCGCTTCGTCTGTTTTCGCGGGTCCGACGCGACCGATCCGTCGAACCTCTGGATGCCATCGCGGCGCCTGTCGCAGCTCCCCCGATCGGCCCATGGCTTGAGCGATGTTAACTGACCGCTCTTCCGAGGGTCAACGCGCAGCCCGCGCTCGCACCGCGCTCGCCGTGGGTTGCAGGTCCGAATATCAGCGTTCGTAGACTTCCGGCGACAGCCCGCACCGAGCAGTCAACTCTCCGGGTTGCATACGAAAACTATCGGACTCCCGACTGGAACGCGGGCCGCGCCCGCCACAGGGCGACGGCCGGAAGCATGAACACCGCCATTGCCGCGATGCCCACCGCCCAGCTGGCGCCACGGTCGTCCACCACGTTCCAGACCAGCATGCTCAACGCGACCTGGGCCGCGTACACCGCCGCCCACGGCCACATCCAGCGCGCCATCTTCCAGAATCCGTAGGCGCCGGCGGCGTATATCAGCCAGTGCAACGGCTCGGTCGCCTTGGCCCACCAGCCGCGCAGCACGAACCCGAACCAGACCTCCTCGTCCAGGGGCACGGGCTTGAAGAAAAGATCAAACGGCACATAGATGAACGTCATGTAAAGGCAAAATAGGAAGATGAGATTCATCCACCAACTGCGTTTGGCCCATTCGGCCCGGATGTTGAAGTTCAAGGTCGATCCGCGGGTAACGAAAAGTGGATCATCGCGGGATTCAATCCAAGGTCAAGGGGTCGTGGGGGATCCCGAGTCATGGTCGGGTATCCTGAGATCGGACGCATGGGCGGTCGGCCTCGATGGCGCCGCAGGAGTATCGAATGAAACGCATCGCGCTGATCTTGGTCGCTATTGTCATCGTGGTCTATATCGGGTTGATCCTCGTCCCCGTGGATCCGGTTGAGCGCAGGCCGGGCCTGAGCCTCAGCGGTGACCTCGCCGCCGAGCAGGCCACGGACTGGTCGTTCCTTGAAGGCCGTACCCAGGCTTGGCTGGAGATGCATACGTGGTACCTGATTCCACACTCCATCACCGTAAGCGCCTGGGCGAATGACGGCACGTTGTACGTCGGATGTAGCCGATGCGACACCAAGGTGTGGCCCAACCACGTTGCGCGGGATGAACGGGTACGGCTGAAGATCGGCGATGAGATATACATGCGCAGGGCGGTGAAAATCACTGACCCCGCGGAACTCCAGGATGCAATGGGCGATCGGGAAGTCCGGCCCGGTTACGCCCTGTTCCGGATGGAACCGCGATGACAGCGGGCAGTTGCCGCGGGTGTCGGGCGGCGGTGTCACTCCGCTGCTGAATGTGGAAGCCTTGAAGAACCGGCAAGCGGATTGAGGGAAGGCGATATGGCTATCACGAACATCTCCGCCCAGGTGCGGGCGGTCAAGCGGGACATCGAAAACCTGACGATCGAGCAGTTCAAGTCCGATTGCGGCAGGAATCCCGATCTGCTGTTGCTCGATATTCGCGAGATCCAGGAGCGCGTGGACCTCGGCACCATTCCGGGCGCTCTGCACGCGCCAAGGGGCATGCTGGAATTCTGGGCGGACCCGGAGAGCGTCTACTACCGGGACTGGTTCAGGGAAGACCGCCGCACGGTCCTGTTTTGCGCCGCCGGCGGACGATCGGCGCTTGCGGTCAAGGCTTTGCGCGACATGGGTTTCAAGGACGTGGCCCACTTGGAGGCGGGGTTCAACGGCTGGCGCGAAGCCGGGGAACCGGTGGAGGACGTCCGCTCGACCAGTCGCTGGGTGCGTCGCGAAACGGACTGAACCGACGTCGGATGTCGGCGGTAGTCAAGAGGCCCGCATGCCCCTGGCGCCCCGTCCCGACACTTGGTCGGGAATCAGATAGGATCGCGCCGCCCGGAGTTCATGGCCGGCGGTCGCGCCATGCGCGCGATGTCCGCGTTCGAACGGTTCGCCGGGTCCGCCGACGGGACCCCACACCTCCACCGTGCCCTGGATGGACGTCACCGCCGCGTATCCTTCCCGGACGGCGGCCAGGTCCGTGTCCCTTTCCGGCTGGTCCCGCGTCTCTTCGAATTCGAAGTGCAGCTGGCCGTTCTCGACGCTTGAGATTATTCCCCGAACGCTGTTGAAGGTGGCCAATCCGGTCCAGAGGATGCCGCGGACACTCTCTCGCCGGACGCCGGGAACATTGAGGTTCAGGAGCCCTCGGTCCGGACCGTCGATTACCGCGGGGAGCACCTCGACGGCGAGTGCGGCGGCGGTCTCCCAGTGCCATGGTTCAGATCGCGCCAGGCTCACGGAAAGCGCGCGAAGGCCGAAGTTCTGGGCCGCCAGCGCCGCGCCGATGGTTCCGCTGTGCAGCGCGGACCTGCCGGTATTGAGCCCGGCGTTGATTCCCGAGATCACGACGTCCGGGCGTTCGGCGAAGGCTTCCAGATTGGCCGCCATCACGCAAAGCGCCGGCGGCCCGCCGATCGCGTAGACGCGCGCTGCGAGGCCATCGATGGATGTCTCGGTCAAGGCGATCGGATGGTCCGGAGATATGCGCCCGAGCGCGGCGCCGGTGCCGGACGCGTCATGGTCGGGAGCGACCACGATGACCTCGTGGCCGGCCCGTTCGACGTGTCGCGCCAGCGCATGGATGCCGGTGCTGTCTACGCCGTCGTCGTTGGTGATCAGGACTCGCGTGTTCGCCATGGTTTCATCCGCCGGATTGTCGGGGTCGGGAGGTCATCGCGCTACAGTCCGCAACTCGACGCGCTGTTGGATTGGCGCGTCCCGCGAGTCCGTCGGCGGCGACCAGAATCGGATGATACTTGAGTTCCTAGCGTTGAGTTCTCACCCCGAGGCGAAAGCCGTGATAGATTCCGTCGGCGTTTGAACAGGGGCGCACCGTTGTGGATGGCGACACCCAGTTCGTCCTCAGCAGTTTTTCGTTCCTGTTCTGGGGCGCGCTGGTCATGTGGATGTGCGCGGGCTTCACGATGCTCGAAGCCGGATCGGTGCGCACCAAGAACGCCTCGGTGGTCTGTCTCAAGAATATCGGGCTGTATGCCGTTGCGGGACTGACTTTCTACCTTGTCGGTTACAACATCATGTTTGCCGGCGTGGAAGACACGGGTCTGCTGGCATACGGTTCGACGTCTCCGGAAAGGGCCCTCCTAACGGGCGATGCATCCGGCGCGTCCGCGGTCGCGGCGCACGGCCATTCCGCCATGTCCCACTGGTTCTTCCAGATGGTCTTTGTGGGTTCAACCGCCTCCATCGTGTCGGGAACGCTTGCCGAACGCGTGAAGCTCTGGTCTTTTTTCCTGTTCATTGTCGTGCTGACGGCGGTGATATACCCCGTTGTCGGCGCCTGGACGTGGGGCGGAGGCTGGCTCGGCAGGATGGGTTTTCAGGACTTCGCGGGATCGACCGTGGTTCACGCGACGGGCGGCTGGGCCGCGCTCGCGGGGGCACTGGTCGTCGGTGCCCGCAGCGGGAAGTACCGCGCGGACGGAACCATGAAGGCGACGCCCCCATCCAACGTGCCGGCGGTCACCCTCGGCGTGTTCATCATCTGGTTGGGGTTTATCGGGTTCAATGGCGGCTCCCAGTCGGCCCTTGCCGGCGCGGTCGACGCCCTGGTGCTGAGCAACGTCATCGTCAACACGAACCTCGCTGCCGCAGCCGGCGTGATCGTCGCACTGACACTCTCCCGCCAGGTCTTCGGTCGGCTCGATCTGCTTGCGGTGCTGAACGGCGCGATCGGCGGCCTCGTGGCGATTACGGCGGGGCCGGCCATCGTGGACCATCACTGGGCGATCGCCATAGGCGGGGCTGGCGGCGGAGTGACCGTGATGGGGATGAAGCTGCTGGTGATTCTGAGGATCGACGACGAGGTGGGCGCCGTTTCGGCGCACATGGGTGCCGGAGTGTGGGGCACGATCGCCGCCTGCATCGCGGCGGGGGCGGATCTTGCGGTGCAGATGATCGGTATCGCGGCTATCGGAGCGTTCGCTTTCGGTGTATCGCTACTGACCTGGAAGGTGATCGACTGGACGATTGGCGCCCGTATCGCGCCCGATGTCGAAGTCATGGGGCAGGATGTTGCCGAACTCGGCATCGAAGCGTTTCCCGAATTCGTTCCGGCCAGGGAAGCGCCCCACGCCCGTCGCCTATAGGCGACGGGCGTCTTCTTGCGAGGGGTGCTCCCTCGCGCGCCCCGGGCCCGGCCCGACTCGCCGCCGCCCATGGAATAACCGCCTCCGGTCGCTAGCGCTCCCGAAGTCGCTTGTTCCATGCGAGATTGATCGGGTTCTGGGTGACATTTCTTCGGCGCCCAAGCGGAGTCCGAAGCAACTCACGATAAAATGGCATTACTCACTGGCCGGAGCGAAACCCATGGGAAACCGATATGGGGGAGAAAACGTGGATCAGATAAAGCGGGATTTCCGCCGCGACGGTTGCGTGATCATCCCCGGGTTCCTGTCGCGCGAAGAACTGACGGAACTTCAGGCCCGCACCGAACACTGGATGCGTGGGCATGTGGGCGCATCGCCCGCCAGGACCATAAAAAGCCTCCACAAGGACGACCCCTGGTTCGCGGAACAACTGACGTGCGGCAAGCAGGTGGGACTGATCGAGACGTTGCTGGATGATGACCTGGAACCCGCGACCGCGGCCTTCTTTGCTCGGACGCCCGGCGAGTCGGACGGGCTCATGCCGCACTTTGACGCCATAGGCCATCGAAGGATGGGCGCCACGATCTGGGTCGCCCTGGACAGGGCGGACGAGGGAAACGGCTGTCTGCGCTACGTCAAGGGGACCCACAAACTGGACTTGCCGAGCAAGATGGGACTGGATTTCGACGCGGATAGCGAAGGCGCGATCGCCGTCGAGGTCAATCCGGGGGATGCGGCTATCCATAGCGCGCTGACGGTGCATTGGTCGGAACCGAACCGCAGCGACCGGTCGCGCCGGGCAATTTCCTACTTTTACTGGGCCGCTTCGTCCAAGGGCGATCGCAAGCATGCCGAGTTCATGCGCCGTGTGGAGTGGGCGAAGCAGGCGATGTAGGCGATCCACAAGCCGCGCATCGGCGTAGCCCCTTTCTCTTGCGAGGGATACTCCCTCGCGCACTATTTCTGTCGATGGACACCCTCGCATGCCGGGGGCGGTTCAGGTTCGATATATCATGCGACCACCGAGGCGCTGCGCTGGTCTGCTTGATCCGCGCCGCAATCAACTGGCTGAACGAAACAGGTGGCAATGCTATGCAGACCGTCAGATTGGGACGCACCGGCCTTGAAGTGAGCGTCGCTGGGCTCGGCTGCGGTGGCCATAGCCGGCTCGGCACGGGGACCGGCCATGATGAGAGCCACGCGGTGCGCATCGTGCGGGCCGCGATGGATCTGGGCATTGATTTCATCGACACGGCGCGCGTCTACGGAACCGAGCCCGCGGTCGGAAAGGCGATCAGGGGACGACGCGACCAGGTGGTGATCTCTACCAAGGTCGGCCCCGGTTTCGGCGAATCGCTGCTTGGCCCCGGGGAACTCACCGAGCAACTGGAGAAAAGCCTCAAGGCGCTCGGTACGGACTACGTCGATGTGTTTCACCTGCACGGAATGCGCCCGGAGCAATATCCGCACTGCCTGGAACATCTCGTTCCGGAAATGCATCGTCAGCGCGAGGCGGGCAAGATTCGCTTCCTCGGCGTGACGGAGACATTCATCCGCGACCCGCAACACCGGATGTTCCAGCAAGTGCTCCCCGACGACCACTTCGACGTGATCATGGTGGGCTTCAGCATGCTCAATCCCTCGGCCCGCGCCCGCGTGTTCGCGCAGACGCTCGAAAGAGACGTGGGCACCCTGATCATGTTCGCCGTCCGCCGGGCGTTGAGCCGGCCGCGGGCACTTGGGGAATTGCTGGCCGGATTGGTCGACGACGGCACGGTGGATGCGTCTCTGGCCGGCGACGATCCACTCGGCTTTGTCGCCGAGCACCCTGATGTCGAGTCCCTCGTGCAAGCCGCCTACCGGTTCTGCCGCCACGAACCGGGCGCGCACGTGATCCTTACGGGGACGGGCGACGTCGCGCACCTCGAAGCCAACATCGCCTCCATTCAGGCGCCGAGCCTGCCCGAAGAGGTCGCTGATCGACTCGACGCGTTGTTTGGCGACGTCGACTCCGTGTCGGGGAACTGATCGTCAGGTCAACAGAGGTTCACCCGCAATAGCGTCTGCGCCAGCGTCTGTATTCCTCGAAGCCATGCCGTTCCATCACTCGGTCGCGCTTGAACGCCTGCGCCGCGCATACGGCGCACAGGATGAGAAACGGAATCCCGGGCAGCAGGGGCAGGACGAGGCCGACAAGACCAATGACGAGGCACAGAAGGCCCATGGCAAACCAGGAGATGCGTATTAGCGCCGAGCGTTCGTACATGGATATTTCCCGTGATCGGTTGACAGGATGGGACGCAACTCTCGTGCCAACCGTGCGAGCCTCCAGAAAAACGCTTTTTTTCAAATACTTACTGTTGCGCGGCAGGTTGCATCAACGGCCAGATGCGTCGTCAGGTTCGTGTATTTCGCTGATTGTTGGCTAAAGTCACCAGCGGCATGCGCGTCGGGTCTGGCGGCTCCGCGCAGGTGGTTATACTCGGTGAGCTGAACAACCGCACTCGGGATAACTTCGTGATGGAACTGGTTCGCAACGACTACCTGATTTCGGCGGACGAGCTTGAACGCGTCCTTGCAGACCCCGACCTGCGCGTCTTCGAGACCGCCGCCAATCTCGAACCGAAGGGTCCGGGCATGGAGCGCGAGTTGGGACGGGTAGCCTATGATCGCGCGCACATTCCGGGGGCGCAGTTCCTCGACTTGGCCGGGGCGGCGAGCGACACCACGACCGGCCTCGACTTCACCTTGCCGCAGCCGGCGGTGCTGGAGGAACTGTTCCGCAGCATCGGCATCAACATGGATAGCCGCGTCGTGCTCTACAGCAGCAGCAGCGTGATGTGGTCCACGCGCGCCTGGTGGCTGCTTCACTACCTCGGCCACCCGCGGATCGCGGTGCTGGACGGGGGGTTCGAGGCCTGGCGCGCGGCGGGACGACCGGTCGAGGCGGCGGTGCCGGGTTTCCCCCGAGGCGATTTCGAGGCGCGACCGCGCAGCGACGTGTTCGCGGACAAGCAGGCGGTGGCGGACGCAATCGGCGATCCTTCCGTCCGCACGGTGAACTCGCTCGGCGCCGCGACGCACCGCGGCGAAGCGAAGACCAGCTACGCCCGCCCGGGCCGGATCGCGGGCAGCGGCAACGTCCCGTTCAATGACCTGCTGGCGGGGGGCCTGTTCAAGCCGACCGAGGAGATCAGGGAAGTCCTCGCCCAGGCGGGAATGCTGAACGCTGATCGCGTGATCACCTATTGCGGCGCCGGAATAGCGGCCACCATCGACGCCTTCGCGTGCGTCCTGGCGGGCCAGGACCGGGTAGCGGTTTACGATGGCTCCCTGTCGGAGTGGGCGCTCGACCCGGACGCGCCGATGGAGACGGGCGACGGGGGTTGAGCGCGGCGGCTGCGGTGGGGCCAGCCTCAAATCTCGGGTCGAATTCGCAAAAAGCTCGCGAAGCGCGGTATGCCTTTGCTGGTCTTGCCGTAGTGCCTATACGTGACCGTCGTGCCGACCGGTGGTGGCTTGCGGCGCATTTCATCGGAGAATCCCGTACCGAGCCTGAAACGGCGGCCGTCCGGCATCTCCACCAAGAGTGAGCCGAGCATGCCGGTGTATTTGCCCCGGCCCGGCAGATGGGCGACAACCACGGCCTCGGCATCCTGGTAGACCTTCAGCTTGAGCAGGTCGTTGGAGCGACCTCGCCGGTAGTACGAGTCGCCCTTTCGCAACATCAGGCCTTCGCCGCCGCTGGCCACTATCCGATCAAGCATGGCCATCAGTTCGGCTTCGTCTGCGGCCCGGAACTGCTCTACCAGTCCAATCCTTGAAGTCTCCTTGGCGCCGAGCAGTTTCCGGAGACGCGCCAGGCGTTGATCGAAAGTGCCCGGATGATCCGGCAGGTCGAACACCATGTAGCGCACGCCGCGCCACGCGTCGTCATCCTGCATTGACTGCCGGCGAACGATGCCGGACAGTCTCTCGAAGGTGGCGCGGCCCATCCACAGTTCGCCGTCGAGCGCGACCTTTGGAAATCCTTCGACGAACGCTGCGGGCGCGTTGAAGCGGTTGCCTTGGCGAGAATAGAGTGCCTCTCCGTCCCACCACGCGCGTACGCCGTCGAGCTTCTCGCTGACCCAGTACGCTTCGAGGTCGACGGTGGCGCGGTAGACGTTGGCAAGGGACAGGGCCGGCGGCTCGGTCTCGGCAGCCCCGGCATTGCAGCAGAGAAGGACAGCGGCGGCGACGCGGAGCGTGCGGCACATGGCGAACCTCGAAACGGACGGTGCCGCAAGGATTGCCTGTTTCGCGCGTACGCGGCAGCGGACAACCGCCGGATTTCGCGTGAGAATTTCGCCATGCCAATCGGGTGTACCATCGTCCGTTCAACGAAGCGAACGGCACGATGACTTTCGATCACGCCAGCTTGAGGGCGCGGGCGCGCAGGATAGAAGGGAACGGCGCCGACGGGTTGGGTCTGCGCGTCCACAGGGCGCTGAGTTGGCTGGCGGCGGCGGAACGCTCGGAAAACGATGACGACGCCCGGTTCATATTCCTCTGGATTTCGCTCAACGCGGCGTATGCGGATGAAATCCAGCGGGAGTCGGCCCCCGAACAGGCGATCCTGGATCGATTCCTGAAACGCCTGGTCGATCTGGATACCGACAACCTGCTTTATGACCTGGTCTGGTCCAGGTTCGCCGGCCCTTTCCGCGTACTGCTCGACAACCACTTCGTGTTCCAGCCGTTCTGGGACTATCAGAACGGCAAGATCGACGAGGACCGCTGGCGTCGCAGCTTCGAGGGAGCGAAGACGGCGGCGCGCAGGGCACTGGGCAGGCGGGAGACGGCCACGGTGCTGGCCATCATCCTGGCCCGGCTCTACACGCTGCGCAACCAGCTCATGCACGGTGGCGCGACCTGGCGCAGCAGCGTGAATCGCGACCAGATCCGCGACGGCACGCAGATTCTTGCCGACCTGGTCCCGCGCGTCATCCACCTGTTGATCGTCAATCCGGAGGAAGATTGGGGCGACCCGTGCTATCCGGTCGTGCGCGACGACGCCTGATCCGCGCCCGTCGGGCTGCGGCTATCTCAGTCCAGCAAGCTCGCGCGCGTCCTCGATGCGGCCGCGATCCGTGATCCAGCTCGTGACGAGTTCGGCCGGGGTCACGTCGAATGCGGGATTCTGAACCTGCACGCCCCGGGCCGCCCGAATCGATTCGGTGACTTCGCTGGCGTCGCGCTGCTCGATATTGACCTCGGCGCCGGTTGCCGTGTCCGCGTCGAAGGTCGATGACGGCAGGGCGACGTGGAAAGGAACGCCGTGGTATCGGCTGGCGATGGCGATGCCCCGCGTGCCGATCTTGTTCACCACGTCGCCGTTGGCCGTGACGCGGTCGGCGCCGACGATGACGCGGTCGATCATTCCCTCGGACATCAGGTGCGAGATCATGCCGTCGCAGATCAGGGTGACATCGAGGCCGGCCTGAACCAGTTCCCACGCCGTCAGCCGCGCGCCTTGCAGGAGCGGCCGGGTCTCGTCGACGAAAACCTTGAAGCGCAGGCCCGCTTCGTGCGCGAGGTATAGCGGCGCCGTCGCGGTTCCGAGAGAGGAAACGGCGAGGGCGCCGGCGTTGCAGTGCGTCAGGACGGCGCAACCCGGGTCGATCAACTCCAGGCCGTTTGCGCCGATCGCGCGGCACATCTCGGAATCCTCGCGATGGATGGCCTCGGCCTCGGCAACGGCATCGCTCGCCGCCAGCGCGCGATCCACTGCCCACGCGAGATTGACCGCGGTAGGTCGCGCCGCCACGAGCAGCCGGGCTGCCCGGGCAACATCGCGACCGGCGCGGGCGTCGAGCGCGAGACCGTATGCCGCTGCGATACCGATGGCGGGCGCGCCCCGAACCTTCATGTCGGCAATGGAAGCGGCCACCATCCCGGCGCTCGTCTGCTCGTCGTAGACGACTTCCTCCGGCAGCTTGCGCTGATCGAGCAGCCACAACCGGCCGCCCTCCCACCTGACCGCTGCGGGGATGGTCATGATGTGACCGGAACAGAGGAGATTGCTTGGGACAGGATCGGTCACCTCAAGGCGAGGGCAAAGCGAACGGCCTCTGTCACTTGGCGCATTTTTTCGGCCGACAGGGTTGTCAACAGCGCACCCAGTCTTGATTGCGGAACTGTTTGCAAGTGATCGCAGTTCACCGCGCAATTGCGCGGCATTCCATCGTCCGCGGACAGCGCTGCCTCGCTTGGGATGTCGCGAATATTGGTCGTGATCGGCGCGACGCTGACTTCGTTCAGGCTGGCGATGACGGAGTCTCGGGTCAGGACCAGCACGGGCCTGCGTTTGTCTGGCCGGGCGAATCGGTACCAACGTACTTCGCCGCGTTGCATCACCTGTCTTTCCAGGCGTCATCGCCCCACGCGTGGTCGTCTTCCGATATGGAAAACTCCTGCGGCGTGGGAGGAATCCGGCGATATCCGGCTTTCTGGCGCTCTTCCTGTTCGACCTCGTCGTAGCGCGCCAAGGCGGCTCGAAGTGCTTGCCGGGCGAATCCTGAGCGGGTTGCGCCGAGACGCTTCGCACGTTCGTCCACGCGCTCCACCAGTTCGTCATCCATCGTGATTTGTACGGTCTTCATAGCTATAGAATACCCTATGACACTAGCTATTCTTTTGTGGGTTACATGTCGGGTAGAAATGCCTGATTTCGGGTGTCCCGACCGGGCGAATCACGGCTACGCCATGCCGGATGCCAGCACTGCATCAGACGCGTTGCGGGAGGCTTCCAGCGCGTCAAGCAGTCGATCCACATCCGCGTCGGCGTGCGCGGCGGTCAGCGTGATTCGCAGCCGCGAAGTGCCTTCGGGCACTGAGGGCGGGCGAATGGCCGTGCAAAGGCAACCGCGCTCTTCGAGGCCCCGACTCAGTGCCACCGTCGCCTCGGGGTCGCCGACGATCAGGGGCTGGATGGAAGATGCCGAATCCGGCAGGTTGAATCCCAAGCTTGCGGCTCCTTTGCGGAATCGTTCAATCAGGGCTTCCAGCCGGTCGCGCCGCCACGATTCGGCCCGGGCTATGGCGAGGCTCTCGAGAGTGGCGGCCGCCAGCGCGGGCGGCATGGCGGTCGTGTAGATGTAGTTGCGGGAACGCTGGATGAGCGTTTCGATCAGCGCTTCACTGCCGGCCACGAAGGCCCCGGACGTGCCGAGCGCCTTGCCGAACGTGCCGACCAACACTTGCACATCGTCTATCGAGTACTTGCCGGGATCGACCAGACCGACGCCCTCGGCACCGTGCGCGCCCATGCCGTGCGCGTCATCGATCATGATCCAGGCGTCCCGCCGCCGGGCGACGGCGATCAGGTCGTCCAGCCGGCAACGGTCCCCGTCCATGCTGAACGTGCCGTCGCTGACGATCAGTTTGCGGTTCGCGTCGTTGGCGAGTTGCCGGTCCAGGTCGTGGCAGTCCAGATGCGCGTACCAGGCGAAGCTCGCGCGGCTTATCCAGCCGCCATCCAGCAGCGAGGCGTGATTCAGCCGGTCCTCGCACACCAGGTCGCCGACGGACAACAAGGCGTTGATGACGCCGACGTTCGCGGCGTAGCCGCTGGAATAGACCAGCGCCCGCGGCCGCCCGGTGAACTCGGCGAGGGCCTGTTCAAGCTGCTCGTGCGCATCGGTATGGCCGCAGACCAGGTGAGACGCCCCCGATCCCACGCCCCAGCGTTCGACCGCCAACTTGACCGCCCGCGCGATGCGCTGATCGCCGGCAAGCCCGAGATAGTCGTTGCTGCAGAAGTTCAGCAACTCGCGCCCGTCGACCTGGATCGCGCGGCCCTGCCGGCTGCCGACGTTGCGACGCTTCCTGTACATGTTCTGGGCGCGCAGGGCATCGAGCCGTTGCTGGAGGTCGCTGAAGCCGGGCATCGTGCGTCGATCATAGCGTGCGCGAATACGTCACGTCGCGGTACAGCTTTCCGTCAAGATGCCCCGGCGGCGAACGCCATCCGATGGGGTTCGGCGATCTCGTAGCTGCCGCCGGACCGGTTGGCGAGTACGCAGACGGACTACGCAAATTGAAGCCATGGCAGGGTCGAAAGTCATCGATCTGCCGTCGACTCGGCCTGAGCGCGGGGTTTACGGTGGAAATCGACGCGCGGGTCGAACAGCTTGACAACATTCCTTGCATGGAATACATCATCGGATGAACCGGGACGTCGAATATACGAACGAGTTCGGAGCATGGTGGACCGACCTCATGGAGGCCGAGCAGGAGGACGTAGCCGCGGTGGTGGAGTTGCTGATGGAACAAGGTCCGAGACTATCGTTTCCCCACTCGTCGGGTGTCCAAGGGTCCCGCCACGGGCATATGCGCGAGTTGAGGATCCAGAGCGGCGGGAAACCGATTCGTGTTCTCTATGCCTTCGATCCGAGACGATCGGCGATCTTGCTGATCGGCGGCGACAAGTCTGGAAACAGTCGGTTCTATCTACGGTTTGTGCCAATCGCCGACGAACTCTATGACAAGCATCTGGACGAGTTGAGACGGGATGGGTTAATCGAATGAGCCGACGAAAGGTTTTCAGCGACCTTACCAAGGGATTTACTCCGGACCGCCGTGTGCGCGTCAATGAGAAAAAGGAGGAATTTCGTGCGGCCATGGCGCTTCACGAACTCCGAAAAGCACGAGCAATGACGCAGAAGTCCCTTGGCAAAGCTCTTAACGTAAACCAGCCTGCGGTTGCCAAACTGGAGCGGCGGACCGACATGTATGTCTCCAACCTGCGAGCCTATATCGAGGCGATGGGCGGTAAGCTGAGTATCGTTGCCCGTTTTCCACAGGGCGACGTTGCGATCAAGAACTTCGCCGATACAGCCGAATAGGCGGATGTCTCACGCTCATTAGAGTCATCAGATTCGTCTGAGAGGGTCGATCTGCCATCGACTTGGCCCGCGCGTTCCGCCTAAGTTGGGCGGATGGTCGATGCGGTGCGCAGAGGGCTGTCGTGACCCGGGCCACTCTGACAAGGCAACTCCTTTCGGCCGCCGGGGAGGAGACGACGGCGGCGCTGGGAATCGCCTGCCTCGCGCTGATGGCGCTCGGCGTCGTCATCGGGATTGCATACCTCGTCGGCGCCGCCGAGCTTTCCGGGGCGCCGCGCATGTTGACATCGGAGTTCGCGGCGCAGCACATGGCCGCGGCATTCCGGTGGCCGTCGTACCTGATCGTCATCCATTGCGGCGGACAGATCGCGCATCGGGATGTAGGGGCGAGGAACCTCCTGGTCGCGTCGAAGGTTGCGGCGCTATGCGCGGTCGTCTTCTGCGCGTTGACCGCGTTCGGGATCGCAGCCTTCGTGGCGCAGATCGTGCGTGGCCAACCGGCGCTTGATCTTCTCCTCGGCGCGCATGCCCTCTACATCAACTTCGGCTGGCACGTATTCGTGCTCGGGGTGGTGTCGGTAGCCGTCCAAGTGACGTTGCGCGATGTAATCGGCATGTTCCTGGCTGCCGGCGCGCACCGCGCGAGGCGCGTCGTCCGGAGTAGCTGGTTCGGCATGTTGATCGTCGCCGCGGTGTTCCTCTCCGCATGGGGATTGGGCGAGACGCGCGTACCGGTCGGCCCGTCGCCCGCTCTCTACTCCGGCATGAACGGCTATGGAAATGGTCTCGACCGGTTTTTCTTGTCAGGGCTGTACTGGACGGCCTTCGCGGTGCTTCTCGTGCTGGCGGCCCATGCATGGATCTGTCGAGATGAATACTCTCGCGGGCAATGGCTCGCTCCGGGCGTCTTCGGCGCAGGTGCGCTGGCCGTTGTGACATGGGCCGCCCTGGGTTGGTGGATCTACTGCCACGAGAACATGCCCGACCCGCACGTCAACGCGGAACACGAACGGCCTCAGGGCCAGCTTGGCGTTTTGCAGGTCGTGGCGATGGACCTCGCGGTCGACATCTATCCGACCGAGCGTCGCCTCGAGAGTCGGGGTTCGATGCTGGTGGCCAACATCGGCGCAGATTCCATAGGCGAACTCATGCTCCTGTTCCCGCGAGGGGCGCGAGTCGGGGAGATTGACATTCCGAACACGTCGGTGGTGGAAGAGAACGTGGAGTCCGGCGTTCATCGGTACGTGTTCGCGCGCCCGCTGCGGTTCGGCGAACGCATCAGGATGCGCTTCGAACTGGCATTTGAGCGCCGTGCATCCCGCAGTGGCGGTGGGCGGCCTTGGCTGATCGAAAACGGCACCTTCATCGAGGGCGCGGATGTCGTGCCATCTTTCGGGCATGGAACGGCGCTTGAAGTTGAAGGGGTTCGGTCAACGCGCATCGCGGCCGTTATCGGGACCAGCCTTGATCAGGTAGCCGTCGGACCGGGCGTGCTGCTGCGCGAATGGAAGGAGAATGCGCGCCGCTACTTCGAATATGCGCGAGGTTCGGGCGCCGCCCCGCATGCTCCCCGAACGAAGGCGCCCGGCGCGGCGCGGCCTTCATTCTCCATCCACTCCGCCAGGTACGCGGTGGCGCGCGATCGCTGGAACGACACGACCGTGGAGGTCTACCACCATCCGGATCACCACCGCAATGTCGGTTCGATCTTCAGATGCCTCCGGCGGTCTCTCGACCGTCTGGCGCCATTGTCTTCGTGGCACCCGGATGGATTGCTGCGCGTCGTCGAGGTCCCCTACGCTGGCGAGACGCGCGTCCTTTCCGACGCGATCCTGTTCTCAGAGCGCAGCGAGTTCGCCTTCGACTTGCGCGGCGGCCTGCGTATCGATGCGCTGTGCGCGAGCGTTGCCGGGGCGGTCGCGCGCCAGCGCGGCATCAGAAGCTGAACCTGTCGCCGGTGAACGCGGAATAGGTGGCGCGCGCGCCTGGATGGACGGCGTCGATCGGGACCAGGGGCGAGATGATGTGCGTGTGGATGCCGGCGGCGGCGTCCGCGCGAATGCCCTCCTGCAACTCCTCCACACTGCCGAGGAGGGCGATTTCGTCGATCAGTTCTTCGGAGAACGCTGCCGCGGTCCGGGCGCGGTCCCGGTTTGCCCAGCCTTGAAGGATTTCCCGCGCCGCCTTTCCGTAGCCGCACCATTCGAGGAACTGGTTGTAGACCGGGTTGGCGAAATATGGAACGTAGGCGGCCCGAAAGCTGTCGTAGGCCGCCCGCTTGTCATCGGTGACCAGGGCGATCTTGCGGTTGACGATCTCCAGGCGCTCCCAGTTCTTGCCGGCCCGCGCGGCGCCGATCCTGACGTGTTCCATCATCTTCGGCAGCGCGCTGGTCGGCCACAGGTTGAACACGACGCCATCGCCGTACTCGGCCGCCATCTCGATCATCTTCGGGCGCAGCGCGGCGAGGTAGAGCGGCGGCGGATGGTCCATGGGCGCTTGCCGGTAGCCATTGGTGGACAGCGTCTCGAGGTCGAAACTGGTGCGTTCGCCGGTCAGCATGTGGCGCACGATGATCGCGGTCTCCTTCACCCGCGTCAGCGGCTTTGCAAGGGGGATGCCGTTGAAACGGGTCATGATCGTCTCGCTGGATGAGCCGAGGCCCATGACGAACCGGCCCGGATACGCCTGTCCGAGGACATTCGCCGTGGCCGCCAATACCGACGGCGCGCGCGTATATACCGGCGTGACCGCGCATCCGACCCGCATTTTCCCGATGTATGCGCTGAGCGCCGCCGCCATCGTCAGCGAATCCGGCGCCCCCGCATCCGAGAACCAGGCGTCCTGGTAGCCGTTCGCCTCGGCCCATTGCACCAGGTCGATGTTGTCTTCCAGGCGGGGGCTGATGGGCAAAGTCACCGCCATTCGCTGCTCGAGCGCCATCGTTTTCCTCTGCTGCGGGTTGGTGGCGGCGAGCCTCTCACTTTGCGGTCGTTCGGCGCAACCGTATATTCTTGGCCGCTCCCTCGTCAGGGATGCGCCCATGAGCGACGCCGAACTCACGCCGGTGCGGGAAGCGCACCGCTTCGACGAAGAAGCATTGCGCGCGTACATGGCCGATCACGTCGATGGATACGACGGCGAGCCGCTTGCGATCCGGCAGTTCGAAGGCGGCCAGAGCAACCCGACGTTCCTGGTCGAAGCGCCGGGCGGCGAATACGTCATGCGCAAGCAGCCGCCGGGCAAACTGTTGCCGTCCGCGCACCAGGTGGACCGCGAGTACCGGGTCATGGACGCGCTCGGCGCCACCGACGTGCCGGTGCCGAAGATGGTTTGCCTGTGCGAGGACGCGAGCGTGATCGGCACGAAGTTTTATGTCATGGAGCACGTCCGGGGTCGACTCCTGAACAGCAACCTGATGCCCGGCATCAGCCATGATGCGCGCCGCGAAATCTATCTCGACATGGTCCGCACTCTCGCCCGGCTGCACAGGGTGGATCCGGAAGCGGTGGGCCTGTCCGAGTTCGGCCGTCCCGGCAACTACTTCGCGCGGCAGGTCAACCGCTGGAGCAGGCAGTACATCGCTTCCGAGACGGAAACCATCGAGGCGATGAATGCCCTGATCGAGTGGCTGCCGATGAACCTGCCGGCCGACACGCCGCCGGTCATCGTGCACGGCGACTACCGGTTGGGAAACCTCATCGTTCACGCGACCGAGCCGCGGGTCGTGGCCGTCCTCGACTGGGAACTGTCGACGCTGGGCGACGGCTTGTCGGACCTCGGCTACTGGTGCCAGGAATTCCATGGCGAGCCGGACAGCGAGGGCCTTCCCGGGGCGGATCTCGAAGCGTTGAATATCCCGAACGAGCAAACCCTCGTCGACGCCTACTGCCGGGAGGCGAACCGGCCTCCAATCGACAACTGGCCGTTCTACATCGCGTTCAACATGTTTCGCTCCGCGGGGATCGTTCAGGGGGTCTACAAGCGCGGCCTCGACGGCAACGCCAGTTCGGAGCACGCGTTGGAATACGCAAAGGCCGCCCGCGAGCGCGCCGAGCGCGGCTGGGGAATCGTGCAGGAGATGCTGCGGTCTAGCTGAGCATCTCCTCCGCAATCAGCGTCAGCGCCTCGTTGGATCCGCCGCCGATCATCATGGTGGATGCGTTCGTTCCCTTCCAGCGCTGCAGGCGCTCCCGGATGCGGTCCGCCGGACCGACCAGGTGGCAGGCGTCGATCAACTCGGCGGGCACCGCCGCCATTGCCTCGTCGCGTCTGCCGGAGAGGTACAGGTTCTGGATCCGGGCGGCGGCTTCCTCGAAACCCATGGCCGCGGCGTAGTTGTTGTAGAAGTTTCGGTTGCGCGCGCCCATGCCGCCGATGTAGAGCGCCATGTTGCTGCGGATGGGGCGCATGCATTCTTCGACGCTGTCGCCCATGACCACGGTCACGAACGGAGCGACATCGAATTCGGCGGCCGATCTGCCGGCCGTTGCCAATCCTTCGCGAATCGGTTGCTCGAATACGGAGTACCTTTCGGGGTCCATCCAGATCGGAAAGAAACCGTCGGCGACTTCCGCCGCCGCCCGCACGCCTCTTGGCGTGATGCTGGCGGCATAGATCGGAATATCCTCGGCGCAGTGCAGGATGCTCTTCAGCGGTATGCCGAGTCCCGTGGCGCCGGGGCCCTGGAACGGAAGCTGGTATTGATCGCCGTCGAAGACCGCGGTGTCTTTCCGCGCCAGGATCTGGCGGATGATCGCGATGTATTCCTTGAGGCGCGTGACCGGTTTGCCGTAGGCGACGCCGTGCCAACCCTCCACCACCTGCGGACCGGACGCGCCGAGGCCGAGGATGAAACGGCCGCCCGAGAGTTGCGCGAGGGTCATCGCGGTCATGGCCGTCATGGCGGGCGTTCGCGCCGGCATCTGCATGATCGCCGTGCCCGCCCGTATGCGTTCGGTTCGCGCCAGGATCCACGCCGCGGTCGACACTGCGTCCGCGCCGTAGGCTTCGGATGTCCAGACCGAGTCGTAGCCGAGGGCTTCCGCATGGCGTATGCGGTCCATGGGTAGCTGGACAGTGCGGCCGCCATAGCCGCCCAAAAGGCCGAGTTTCATGATTGCGATCCCCTCTCGCGTTACGCGGCGACCCGGGAAAGGTACTCGATGATGTCGTTCGATTCGTACAGCCAGCTCGTCTCGCCGTTCGCGCCCGTGATCCTGAGGCACGGCACGGTCGCGCGACCTCCGCCGGCGAGAAGCTCGCGGAAGGCGACCATGTCGCGCATGGTGTCGCGCATCGGCATTTCGATGCCGGCGCGGGCCAGGAATGCGCGCACCCGACGGCAGAAAGGGCACCCTGCGTACTGGTACAGGACGTACTGTTCGTTCACGCGGTGAATTGTGACACACTCGGCCCATGGCAAGGAGAACTCGCAAGGCGGAAGACAGGATTCGTCTCATCCGCTATGCCAGCATGGCGTTCGTGGGACTGGTGGTCGTATTGATCGCGGTGGCCGGAATCTTCTATGGCACCGGCGGCGATGTCGGCGGCGAAATCGCCGAGGACTCCCACTACCGTCTGATCGAAGGAGCAGGGGATGCCCGGGCTCGAACGGTGGAGGTGGTCGAGTTCTTTTCGTATGCCTGCGTGCATTGCCGCACCTTCGATCCCATGCTTGAAGAGTGGAAGGAAACCCTCCCCGAGGGCGCGAGCTTCCGCCGGGCGCATATCGGGTTCGCCGGCGGGGCCGAGTTGCTGGCGCGGGCGCACCTGGTGCTCGCGGAAGAACAGGCACTCGAAGCGAATCACGAACGCCTGTTTCGCGCCATCCACGACCGGAACCGCCAGTTCACGGACCGCTTCAAGCTCGCGGATTTCCTCGACGGCTACGGCGTCGACAGGGACGGGTTTCTGGCGGCTATCGACGAGCCGCGCATTCCCAAGGCCGTTGCGGAGATTGATCGGACGTTTCGGGACGCCGACCTCTTCAGCGTGCCGGCGATGGTCGTGGCGGACAAATACGTAGTCAACATGGACATCGGTCGGAAGCAGGCCCTGGATGTCGTGGACCACCTGGTGGCGAAGGAACTCGAAGCGCGGCGGGAGAGCGAAGAGGAGTAGGACAGCGTCCGTTGCTCGCGGCGATGCATGCGCCGTTCGGTCCCCGACGCCGGGCGCCCGTCACGCGCCGGGCCGCGTCAGCTGCTCCAACGTGAATGCCGCGTAGATTCGGGTATCGCGCATGCTGCCGTCATTCCCGATCAGATCTCCTTTCAGGAGCGACTGGAAGGTGAAGCCCAGGCGTTCCGCGACGCGCCAACTGCGCCTGTTGAGATCGTCCATGCGAATTTCGACGCGCATGGCGCCCAACTCGAACAGGGCCTTGGAAAGCCACCAGGTCGACTCGGTGACATAGCCCTTGCCGGTTTCCTTCGTCCGGCACCAATATCCGATTTCGAAGCCGGGCAGGTTCCAGTCGATGCGCGGCATCCCGGTCGCGCCTATGAAACGGCCGGTCTCCCGGTGCAGCATCAGGAGTTCCGCGCTGCTTCCATTGTTGTATCGCACCGCCCCGTCCCGGGCGAACGCCTCGGACTGTTCAATGGTGGGCAGTTGCCTGGCCCACAGCATCCAGGGGGACAGTTCCGCGAATGACTCATGCACGGCTTCGTTGATCATCGGGCCGTCTCCGGCCCGAGGCCGGCGCAGCAGCAGGCGCGGCGTGAGGATTTCTTCCGGCAGTCTCACCGCAGCAACTGCACCCAGTGCACGACGGGCACATCGCTGCCGTCGCCCAGGTGCATCTGGCAGCCTATGTTGGCGGTGGCGACGACATCGGGGCGGTGTTCCATCAATGCGGCCGTCTTGCGCTGTCTCAGCTCCCCGGCGATCCCGGGTTGCAACATCGAATAGCTTCCGGCGGACCCGCAGCAAAGATGCGCGTCGCGCACCGGCACCAGTTCGTAACCGGTCCGGGCGAGGATGTCCTCGATGTGGCCGGCCATCTTCTGTCCGTGCTTCTGTCCGTGCTGAAGTGAGCACGGCGCATGCCAGGCGACCCGTTCGAGATCATCGCGCTTGTCGAACTCCAACCCGAGAAGGAGTTCGGAAACGTCGCAGACCTTCGCCGCGAAGCGCTCGGCGGCTGCCGCGTAGTCCGGCACCGCAGCCAGAATGCGATCATACTCCTTCAACGTCACTCCGCAGCCGGTCGCCGTCGAGACTATGAGTTCGGCGCCCCGCCAGTCGATTCCATCCAGATTGCGTTCCATGGCGGATCGTCCCCCATCGGCGTTTCCGAGATGCAGGCTCAAACCCCCGCAGCAGCCTTCGTTGGGGTCGATCCGAACCGCGATGCCGCGCGCGGCGAGCAGTTTCCGCAGGTGCGCGTTCACTTCCGGCGTCAGGACGCGCTGCACGCAGCCCTGCAGCAGCAGCACATCGCCGGCGCCGGGACCGGGTTCCGCGGCTGCGGGACGGCGCAACATCGCCCGCAAGTGGCGCGGCGCCAGGTGTCGCAGCGGCAGGGCGGCCAGCAGCCAACGGCGCAACTTGCGCGGCTGCGGGACGACGTTCGCGAGCCACCAGCGAACGAGACGCGCGATGAAGTTGCGCTTGCGACCGCGCTCGAGAAATTCGCGGCCGATTTCAAGCAGTTCGCCGTACCTGACGCCTGAGGGACACGTCGTTTCGCACGCCCGGCAGGTCAGGCAGCGGTCGAGGTGCGTCGCGGCCGCGGCGTTCGGCGCCCCCGTCTCCAGCATGCCCTTGATCAGGTAAATCCGTCCCCGGGGGCCATCGAGTTCATTGCCGAGGACCTGATAGGTCGGACAGGTCGCATTGCAGAAACCGCAGTGTACGCAGGATCGCAAGATCGCGTTCGCGCGCTGGCCGTCGGGCGTCGCGAGAAACTCTGCTGGCAGGTCAGTCTGCATGGGAAAGGAGCCTTCAGCCGGGGGAGTTTCCCTGATCCCCGACGCGTAAGGAAGTGTCAGCGTCCTTCCCGTCGCCGGAGGCGTACTTGCACAAGAGTTCGGCGTTCAGGATGTTGGCGGGGTCGAAGGCGGCCTTCAGCCGACGCATGTACTTCCGAACGTCCGGGGCGACATCGACCAGGCGAGGCGGAAACGACGCGGCGTGCCCGCCGCCGGCGCGCGCTCTCGCCTGAACGGTATCGGCATCGGCGTCGGTTCGCCACCACACTCTGGCGCCGGCCCACTCCGCGAGTGTGCCCGCCTCGTCGAACGCCGTGCCAAGCGGTAGCGAAAGCATCCACAGTCGGCCGGGACTCGAGAAAAAGGGATGGGCGTGATCGCGCACGGCGCGGAAGAACGCGTCGTCTTCGAGCTCGAGGTCGAGGTCCAGATTACGGGTCGCGTGCATGACGCTCTTGCGGCTACCCGAGAGCCGAACGCGCAGCACACCGCCGCAATAGGCCGTGGCCGTCACCGGCAACGGTCGGCGGAGCAGGCCGCGGGTCAACTCGCGCGCCTCGTTCGGCGCGCATTCGCGTGCCAATGTCACTGCGGTCTCCGGGATGGGGCGGACGCGGAGACTCGCGTCGAGCAGGAGTCCGAGGGTGCCGCAGGCGCCGACCATGAGCCTCGACACGTCGTATCCAGCGACGTTCTTCAGCACCTGTCCCCCGAAGGACAGCCGTTGCCCCATGCCGTTCACGATGGTGACGCCGAGGAGGGCATCGCGCACCGAACCGAACCAGGGCCGGCCCGGCCCCGACAATCCCGCCGCCACCGCGCCGCCGAGGGTGCCCCCGACCGTCGAACAGCGGCGGCTCGAAGGGCAGCGCCTGACCGGCTTCCGCGAGCACCGAGGCGATGTCGTCCAGTTTCGACCCCGACCGCGCGGTGACGACGAGTTCATCGGGACGGTAGTCGACGATGCCTTCGTGGCCGGTCGTCGAGACCCGTTCGGACCCGTTCGGGTCCCGGTCCGGGAACCCGTCCGGAGCACCCGACTTGCTGCCGCTGCCCACGATAGTCATCGAGCGTTCGTGCTCGCGCGCGGCAAGGATTGCCGCGGTGAGAAGCTCGGCGCAGTCGCAGTTCTCTTGTGACGGCACTAGTGTTCCGTCAAGTCTAAAGA
>CAZFGB010000137.1:0-11669 GCA_964518405.1 uncultured Pseudomonadales bacterium
GGTGAAGGAGGCGAGCCGGAGGTTCGGCGCGTCCATCCGCCGCGAGGTCACCGCCGACCTGATGCAGGAGAGCTTTTTCGAGGCGGCCGAGCGCGAATCGTACGATATGGCCGGTCCGCCCGTGTTCGATCCGCCGGACCCCTCTGCTGGGGGGCAGTTCTCGTTCGTGGCGACGTTCGAGGTCATGCCTGAAATCAAGGTCGCCGACCTATCGGACATCCGCCTCGTGCGGCCGGAAGCCGAGGTCACGCCCGAAGATATCGACGGGATGATCCAGACCTTGAGGGAACGGAACAGGAAATGGGAGACCGCGGAACGCCCGGCGGAGGAGGGCGACCTGATCGTTGCGGACTTCACTGTCTCCGGGGAAGCCGTCTCCGGGGAAGCCGACGGCGATCCACGAATCCCGGGGAAGGATGCGAGATTCATCGTCGGCGCCGGGGGTGTGCTGGAGGATATTGACCAGGCCGTTCGCGGGATGTCCGCGGGCGAGACACGGGAATTCCCGGCAACGGTTCCGGACGACTCTCCTGACGAGTCCCTCCGAGGCAGCGAACTCACGCTTGAGGTGGCCGTCGCATCGGTGGAGGCGCCCAAGTTGCCTGAACTGGATGATGCCTTCTTCGGTGTTCTGGGGGTGAAGGAAGGCGGCGAGCCCGCTTTTCGGGAAGAGATTCGCAAAGACATGCAAGCGCGTCTCGACGCCGCGATTCGCCAACGGACGCAGGAGCAGGTACTTGAGGCGATCGCCCGGATACACGACTTTGACCTGCCGGAAGCATTGGTTGAGCGCGAGCGGGCGCAGATGAGCGCGGATCTTCGGCAACGCGTGGGCCTCCCGGAGCAGGCGGAAAACCTGGAGCGGATAGCGAACCTCGTTGGCACGGAAGCCGAGAAGCGGGTCAAGACCGGCCTGGTCATGAAGGCGATCGTCGCCCAGGAGTCCCTGAAGCCGGATGCGAGCAGGCTTCGCGAGCGGATAGAGGGCATCGCCGAAAGATACGAGAAGCCGCAGGAAGTGATCCAGGCGTACTATGGCGATGAACGGTTGTTGCAGTCGGTCGAACAAACTACGCTGACGGAGCAGGTGATCGATCATGTGGCCGGTCTCGCGACCGTGGAAACCGTGCGGAGCACGTTCCAGGATGTGATGTCCGGAAAGCTGGCGTCGGGCGACGAAGACGCGGAGTCGGCGTAGGGGCGCATCCGCGCTCGATTCGTGGGGTGAGTTGCCGCGTTGCGGATACATCGAACAGGGTGACAAGAGGGTTGGCAGTGAACGATCAGGACAGGACGACAAGGAACCTCGGGTTGGTCCCGATGGTGGTGGAACAGAGTCCCCGGGGCGAGCGCGCGTACGATATCTATTCGCGGCTGCTTCGCGATCGCATCATCTTCATCGTCGGGCCGGTGGACGACAACGTCGCGAACCTGATCGTCGCCCAGTTGTTGTACGTCGTGTCCGAGAATCCCGAGAAGGACATTTCCCTTTACATCAACTCTCCCGGCGGCTCGGTCACTGCGGGACTGGCGATCTACGACGCCATGCAGTTCGTCTCGTGCGACGTGAACACCTGGTGCATCGGGCAGGCCGCCAGCATGGGCGCCTTCCTGCTCGCCGCCGGCGCGCCCAACAAGCGCTTCGCGCTGCCCAACTCCCGCGTAATGCTGCACCAGCCATCCGGGGGTTCCCGGGGCGTGGCCGCGGACATAGAGATTCAGGCGAGGGAGATCGTTTCGATGCGCCAGCGGCTGAACACGATTCTGGCGCGGCACACCGGACAACCCATTGAACGCATTGCGGAAGACACGGACCGGGACTACTGGATGAGCCCGGAGGACGCAATGGAATACGGGATCATCGACGCGGTGCATCACCCGCCGCCCAAACTCAAGGCTGCGCCGGTAGCGGGGGCTTGAAACTTGTCGCGTTTGCAAGCATGGTTGAGAACCGGATGACCTGTCGCTGACTGGCGCGGGCGCGAAAGCCACCTACGAAAGCCACGGAAAGAGGCAAGCGAGCACTGTATGGCGGACCATCAACGGGGCAAGGGCAACGATTCGGGCAAGCCGCTTTTCTGTTCCTTCTGCCACAAGAGTCAGCACGAAGTGCGCAAGCTGATCGCTGGCCCGGAAGTTTTCATCTGTACGGAGTGCATCGAACTCTGCAACGACATCATCCGCGAGGAAGTCCAGGACAGCGATCAGGGGAAGGATGCCAACAAGCTGCCCGTTCCCCGGCAGATCAAGGACATTCTCGACATGTATGTCATCGGCCAGGAGCATGCCAAGAAGGTCCTGTCGGTCGCCGTCTACAACCACTACAAGCGCCTGAACTCCACGGGCAAGGGCAACTCGGGCACAGCAAACGGCGACGATGTAGAACTCTCCAAGTCCAATATCCTCCTGATCGGTCCGACCGGGTGCGGCAAGACGCTGCTCGCGGAGACCCTCGCGCGACTGCTCGACGTACCCTTCACGATCGCCGATGCGACGACGCTCACCGAGGCGGGCTACGTCGGCGAGGATGTGGAGAACATCATTCAGAAGCTCCTGCAGAAGTGCGAATACGATGTCGAGCGGGCGCAGGTCGGTATTGTGTACATCGACGAGATCGACAAGATTTCGCGCAAATCCGACAACCCGTCCATCACCCGCGACGTTTCGGGGGAGGGCGTTCAGCAGGCGTTGTTGAAGCTCATAGAGGGCACGATCGCTTCCGTGCCGCCGCAGGGCGGGCGCAAACATCCCCAGCAGGAGTTCCTGCAGGTCGACACCAGCAACATTCTGTTCATTTGCGGGGGCGCCTTTTCGGGCCTGGACAAGGTCATCATCGATCGCTCCGACCGCAGCGGCATAGGATTCGGCGCGGAAGTCAGGACGGAGGTTTCCGGCAAGAACATCGGCGAGACGTTGCGCCAGGTGGAGCCCGAAGATCTGATCAAGTACGGACTCATCCCCGAGTTTGTCGGGCGGCTCCCGGTGGTGGCGACGCTGGAAGAGCTCGATGTCGATGCGTTGATGCAGATCCTGACCGAACCGAAGAACTCTCTCACCAAGCAGTATCGGAAGCTGTTCGGCATGGAGGGCGCGGAAGTCGACTTTCGCGAAGGTGCGCTGCGGGCCGTGGCGCAGAAGGCCATGGAGCGCAAGACCGGAGCGCGGGGACTTCGCTCCATCCTGGAGTCGGTGCTGCTCGACACGATGTACGATCTTCCGTCGTCGTCCGAATCGGTCGCGAAGGTCGTTATCGACGCGAGCGTGATCAACGGGGAAAGCAAGCCCCTGTTGATGTATGAAAACCGCGCCAAGGCGTTGCCCAAGGACTGACTTCCATGATCGACAGGCGGGGTTGCGGGCCTTGCGCGACCGGTTAGAGCGTCCTTGAAATGAATCACGCGGCGCTTCCCATCCTTCCATTGCGCGACATCGTGGCGTTCCCGCGGGGGGTGCTGTCGTTGTTCGTCAGCACCAGGTCATCGATCATGGCGCTCGAATCGGCGCTGGCCGGGGACAAGCAGATTCTTCTCGTCTCCAAACGCGACGCGGAGTGTCAGAACCCGGGCCGGCAAGACCTTTTCGGAGTGGGCACGTCGGCGACGGTGCTGCAACTGTTGCAACTGCCGGACGGCACGGTCAAGACCTTGGTGGAGGGCCGGCGCCGCGCGCGGATCGCGAATGTGCGAGACACCGGGCAGCACCTGGTCGCGGACGTTGAAATCGCCGAAGAACAGCGAATCGACACCGCGATGGCGGAAGCCGTCATGCGGGCGGTGTCGTCGCAGTTCGAGGCATATGTCGAGTCCGCCGGGGAAGCTTCGAAGAAGGTACCGTCGGAGACGGTCTCTTCAGTGTCGTCCATCGATGAGCCCGGTCGCCTTATCGATACCATTGCGACCCAACTCCCGTTCAAGCTCGAAGACCGGCAGGCGGTTCTCGAAGCCGTCGAACTGGACGACCGCATGCAGCGGATCATCGGATTGATGGAAGCCGAGATGGCCCTTGATCGCCTGGAGAAGAATATTCGCGGGCGGGTCAAGAAGCAGATGGAGGATAGCCAGCGCGAGTATTACCTGAACGAGAAGATGAAGGCGATCCAGCAGGAGCTCGGGGGAGAGGCGCTGCCGGACGAGTTCGAGGAGTTGCGGCGGAAGATCGACGACGCCGGCATGCGCAAGGACGCAAGGGACAAGGCGGAGCATGAACTTACGAAACTCATGCGCACGCCGCCGATGTCGCCCGAGGCCACGGTCATTCGCGGGTATCTCGACTGGCTGTTGGCGCTGCCCTGGAAAAAGCGAAGCCGCACGCGCCGGGACCTCAAGGCCGCGGAGAAGATTCTCGAGACCGACCACTATGGCCTGGAGGAAGTAAAGGAACGTATCGTCGAATATCTTGCCGTGCAGCGGCGCGTGGGCAAGGTCAAGGGCGCCGTGCTCTGCCTCGTCGGACCGCCCGGCGTCGGCAAGACCTCTCTCGGAGAGTCGATCGCCCGCGCGACGAATCGCAAGTTCGTGCGCATGTCCCTCGGCGGCGTGCGGGACGAGGCGGAGATTCGGGGCCATCGCCGCACCTACATCGGCTCGATGCCGGGCAAGATCCTGCAGAAGGTCGCGAGAGTCGGCGTGCGCAATCCGCTGTTTCTGCTCGACGAAGTGGACAAGATGGGCATGGACTTTCGCGGAGATCCGGCGTCGGCCCTGCTCGAAGTACTCGACCCGGAGCAGAACAACACCTTCAACGATCACTATCTCGAAGTGGACTACGACCTTTCGGACGTGTTCTTCGTTTGCACATCGAATTCCATGGATATCCCTCCGGCGCTGCTCGACCGCATGGAAGTGATTCGATTGCCCGGTTATACGGAGGACGAGAAGGTCAACATCGCTTCACGTTTCCTCGTGCCGAAGCAGAAGACGCTGAATGGATTGGCGTCTGCCGATTTTGAAATCTCCGAACCGGCCATTATCGAGCTTGTCCGCTACTACACGCGAGAGGCCGGCGTGCGCGCGCTCGAACGCGAAATCGCCAAGATTTGCCGCAAGGTCGTGAAGGACCAGGCGCTTGGCGACTGGGACGACGCGGCGACGCCGATCGGCGAGGAGCGCATCGAGCGCTACAACGGCGTGCGCAAGTTCGACTACGGCCGGGCCGAAGAGGAGAATCGGATCGGAATCGTCACTGGCTTGGCGTGGACGCAGGTGGGCGGCGAACTTCTGAATATCGAGGCGGTGGCCGTGCGCGGAAAGGGCCGGCAAACGAAGACCGGTTCCCTGGGCGACGTGATGCAGGAGTCGATACAGGCGGCACTGACGTTCGTACGCAGCCGCGCGGACGATCTCGGCATCGATGCCGATTTCCACGAAAACAATGACCTACACATACACGTGCCCGAAGGGGCGACGCCAAAGGATGGCCCAAGCGCGGGCATCGGAATGTGCACGGCCCTCGTGTCGGTGCTGACGGGCGTACCGGTCCTGGCGGACGTTGCGATGACCGGCGAAATCACGTTGCGCGGTCAGGTGCTTCGGGTCGGCGGGTTGAAGGAAAAACTATTGGCCGCGCACCGAGGCGGCATCCGGCGCGTCGTGATACCCGAAGACAATGCGCGCGATCTGAAGGAAGTGCCGGACAACGTCAAGGCGGCGCTCGATATCCTGCCCGTCAAATGGATGGACGACGTGATCCGCGCAGCCCTCGAGTACTCTCCGACCCCCAGGACGGAATCAGGCCCGGAACCGGGAACCGCCCCCGGCGCCGGAGTGGAACGGGATATTCCCGTCGTCCGAATAGATCGTCGGGGCGATTCTGCCGTTGACAGCGTTTTTTCGCCGTTGATATAAGTCCTATTGCTTGAGCGCAGCTTGGAGCATCTCCCAAACCGGTTTTCAAACGTACCACCTGAGAATGATTGACCATGAACAAATCAGAACTAATTGACTCGATCTCCAATTCGGCCGATGTCTCCAAGGCTTCCGCGGGCAGGGTGTTGGATGCATTGTGCGATGCGGTGGCCGGGTCCCTCAAGGACTCCGAACCGGTGGCCATTGCGGGATTTGGGACCTTTTCAGTGCGCGATCGGGCAGCGCGAACCGGACGCAACCCGCGAACCGGTGAAGCTATTGAGATCGCGGCATCCAGGGTGCCGGCGTTCAAGGCGGGCAGGGCGCTCCGAGACGCTGTCAACGGCTAGGTTCTACGGCGCAAGGCCCGGACCGGGATTCGCTTCGCCACACGGCGCGCCGGGTCGCGCGGCGGCGAAATTCCGTGGGCCGCGGCCGCAATCGCGGCTGTGCACCTGTAACGGAGCACCGATGACGTGATGCTGCAAAAGATGCGCGACGGCGCGCAGTCGTTGGGCGCCAAGATCATGGTCGGCATCATCGCCTTCGTGCTGACGGTTTTCGGTTTCGGCGCCTTCAACCTGTTCAGTGTCGGGGAACCCGTCGCGGCGACGGTCAACGGCGAGGAAATTACCGAGGCCTACCTGGAAAACGAAACCGAGCGACGGTTGCGCTCGCTTGTTTCGGAACTGGGCGAAGAAGTGGATCCGGCGCTGATTGACCGCGATCTGCTTCGGCAAACTACCCTGGACACGTTGATCAACCGCGCGCTGCTGCTGCAACTGGCGGACGACCTGGATCTGGCGGTGTCGAGGAGCGAATTGGATCGCGAGGTCACGTCGATGTCCGAGTTCCAGGTGGACGGGGTTTTCGACGAAGGTCGCTTTCGTTCGGTACTGGCGAATGCAGGATTTTCGCCGGCATCGTTTCTCGATGACCGGGAGCGCAATGTTCGGCTCGATCAACTCACCGGCGCTCTCACGGACACCGCTGTCGTTACCGTTCAGGAAGTCCGGGAAGCTTCGCGGGTGTTGCGGCAGCGCCGCGATGTCGCCTTCCTTGAGTTCTCCATTGACGACTTCTCCGAGGGCATCGAGGTGCCGGACGAGGAGGTCGAGAGCTACTACGAGGAGAACATTTCCCTGTTCCTCACGGAAGAGAACGTCGACCTGGAATACGTCGAGTTGACGTTGGACGCCCTGATGGCGGAGCAGGAGGTTCTCGACGAGGACATCGCCGCGGCGTTCGAAGAGGAGGAGCGCATCCGGCTCGAATCCGGCGCCGGCGAAGAGCGGCGGGCGGCGCACATCCTGCTGGAGACGACCGACGACCGTTCGCTTGAAGACGCGGTGTCCGCGCTGCTCGAAATACGCGCCGAAGTCCAGGACGGCGCGTCCTTCGGCGACAAGGCGAGGGAACTGTCGGAAGATGCGGTGTCCGCGCAGAGCGATGGCGACCTGGGATTCGCCGGTCGAGATACGTTCGTACCGGCGTTCGAAGAAGCGCTGTGGCGCCTTGGGGTCGGGGAACTCTCGGAACCCGTAACGACCGAGTTCGGCGTGCACCTCATTACGTTGCTCGAGGTCAGGCAGGGCGAGCCGCGTGTTTTCGAGGACGAGCGGGACCGACTTCTCGAACTGATCAGGCGTGATCGCGCCGAACCGATCTTCGAGGAGAACCTGCGGGTGATGGACGAAATCGCATTCGAACAACCGGATACATTGAGCGGAATCGTCGAAGCCCTGGGGCTCGCAGTCCGCGTTTCAGAGGGCGTGACCCGTGAAGCGGGCGAAGGAGTCTTTCGCGACGGGGCACTGCGCGACGCGGTCTTCGAGACCGATGTCCTGATCGAGGGCTACAACAGTCCCGCAGTCAAGCTCGGCAGCGACAGCGCGGTGGTGGCCCGGGTGACCGCGCACCATCCCGCAATGGAAACGGCACTCGAAGATGTCGCCGAGAGCATCCGTGAAATGCTCGTCGCGCAACGCGCCGGAGAAGTTGCGGCCGACGCGGCGGACGCCGCGCTTGGGCGGTTGCTTGCGGGCGAGGCCGCCGCGGAAGTGGCTGGCGATCTCACCTGGACAACACACGAAGCAACCATGTTCGCTGACCCCGGCGTCCCCGCGCCCGTGCGCGAAACCGCGTTCAAGCTGACGCCGCCGGTCGGCGATGCGCGATCCGCCGCGACGACCCGACTTCTGAACGGCGGTTCGGCCGTGGTCGCCGTATCTCGCGTGGAGGCCGGCGACTACGGTGCCATGAGCGAGTCTGAACGCGTTGCCTTGCGCGGAGATCTGGCGCAACTGGCGAGTCAGCGCGCCATCGCTTCGGTATTGGTGTCCTTGAGAGAGGAAGCAGGTCTGTAGATTAGTCCGCTGCGCGCCCGCGTCGAGGCTGGCGCGGCTTCGACGGAGGCAGTGGAGGACATTGTCGATAACTCGCTTCCCCGCAGGCGGGCGGGCAGCGAGATGCCGTGGGCCGACGGATCGGCGAAGATCGCCGCGAACGCGAGCAGCCTCGGCACATACACAGCGGTTTCACTGGGCCAGCGCAAGTCGAAGAACGACGCACCGTCGGCCGCGCTTTCCAACATCTGGGCTACCCTGGTTTCCCCGCAGTTGTACGCCGCCAGCGCCAGGGTCCAGTCGCGGAAACGACGATGCAGATCGCCGAGGTATCTGAGCGCTGCGTCCGTCGACGCAACAGGATCGCGCCGTTCGTCGACCATCCACGCGATCTTCAATCCATAGCGTTTGGCAGTCCCGGGAACCAGCTGCCACAGGCCTCGCGCTCCGCTGTCCGACACGGCGGCGGGGTTGACGCCGCTCTCGATGATCGGCAGCAGGCAGATCTCGGCCGGCATGCCGCGCGCGTGGGCTTCCGAGCAGATCGAGGGCAAATAGCGCTCGATGCGGGGAGATAGTCTCGCGAGATAAGAGGGGCTGCGTCTCACGCGATCTATCTCCCGCAACACCACCGGCTGGTCCAGTCTGTGGTCAAGCCCAAAGCTCTGTCTCAACGCATCGAGGAATCCCGTCGATGCGGGGGAGACTGCATCCGACTCGTCCAGGGCGCCGGCGCCGCAGGCCGCAGACGCCAAGAGGAAAGCGAACAGCCCCCGCCCGGCGCGAGAGATAGCGCGCCGCAGCCGGCGCTTTCGGCTTCGGATTCTCTCTTGCGAGGGGTATCCTCTCGCGCAGTCTTTCCTGCGAGGGACACCCTCGCGCGCCCGGGGCTGAAGGCGCCGGCCCGGCCCCACTCGCCGCCCATGGAACAGTCGCGCCGGGTCGCTAACGCTCCCCGGATGCGTTTGTTCCATGCGGGGACCGATGTTGACGAAGACTCCGGCAACGGTGGGCGTGCTGTTCGTTACGCGCATCGCAGGCAGTTTCTTGGGTTGCGGATCGTATCCGCACGGTACAAAATGACGGCGGAATTCGTCGCTACTCTGCGGGAAATTGCTGTCATTCGCAAGCTATCAGAACTGTCGAACTTGCCGCGCTAGCGGTAAGATCGACAGAATGGTAGGTGGGCTTGGGCGGGGGTGAAAGATGGCGCGCCCGAAGGGCCGACAGGTTTCATGGCGCTAAGCGCTCCGGTTTCATCTCGAACGCTGCAATTCATCAGGGACTGGTTCGAAACCGAGCCGGGAAGGCGTCTTCTGCGGCGCGAAACCGCGTTGATCCGCGGCCAGGTACGCCGTTTTCACGGTGAATGCCTGCTGTGGATGGGCCCTGCGCCGAGCGCGGCCGCGGCCACGGCGCGTTGCATGATCAAGACCCGTTTCTACCTGTCTCGAGATGCGGGCGCCGCTCGCCACAGCGAACTGCCGGCCATGATCGCTGTTCCGGAGGCGTTGCCGGTTCCGGCGAACAGCGTGGATGGCGTGGTCGTCCATCACGCGCTCGAGTACGCCGAAGATCCGCGCGCCGCCATTCGGGAAATCACCCGCGTGATCCGTCCGGGCGGAAGACTGCTGATTTGCGCGTTCAATCCGCTGTCGCTGTGGTCGCTGCGCCGACCGCGCGGAATGACCATGGTCACCGCGTACCGGCTGAGCGACTGGTTGG
Organism: uncultured Pseudomonadales bacterium; assembly: GCA_964518405.1. Classification (GTDB taxonomy): domain Bacteria; phylum Pseudomonadota; class Gammaproteobacteria; order Pseudomonadales; family Azotimanducaceae; genus VXNE01. Next base: position 9,914 of record CAZFGB010000137.1, read on the forward strand.
CGGTCCTCGGTTTCGATCGGGAAGAGAGCGTCCGGTACATGAACTATCGCGCAAGTCTGAAGCTTGGGTTCGATGGGGAGCGCTGGCGACAGGTTGGCGACTGGCTCGCGGAGAGGCGCGTGCCGGTCGGCGGGGTTTACCTGGTCCTCGCCGCGAAGAACGCCGCCGCCCGCACCGGGGTCGGGCGCCTGGCCCGCGCGGGGGACAATATCGCGCCCCTCGCGATGCCGAGACCCATGGCCCGCCAATGAACGCGAACGCATCGTCCCCGGTAGAGATATTCACCGACGGCGCATGTCGGGGAAATCCGGGTCCCGGCGGCTGGGCCGCGCTGTTGCGCTGCGGCAACCGCGAAACGCTTGTGAAGGGCGCCGCCGCCAGCAGTACGAACAACCGCATGGAACTGCAGGCGGCCATCGAGGGATTGGCGGCGCTTCGAAATCCCCCTCGCCGCGTGCGATTGACCACGGATTCGCAGTACGTGCGCATGGGGGTGACCCAGTGGATACGGCGCTGGAAAACCAACGGCTGGAGAACGGCCGGGAGGAATCCGGTCAAGAATCGCGCCCTTTGGGAACGCCTTGACGCGCTTGCGTCGATGCACGATGTGGAGTGGTTTTGGGTGAAAGGTCACAGCGGCGTCGAGGAGAACGAGCGGGTCGACCAGGCCGCCAACGACGCCATTGACGCGATGCTCGACGGCACATGCGCCAGGTAGTCCTGGATACCGAGACGACTGGACTCGAGCCCGATCTGGGACATCGCATCATCGAGATCGGCGCGGTCGAGATCGAGGACCGGCAAGTGACGGGCAACCGTTTCCATCGCTACGTTCATCCAGAACGCCCCATTGACGATGCCGCGATCGAAGTGCACGGCCTGACATTGGAACGCCTGGAAGGAGAACCGAGGTTCGCCGAAATCGCTCTCGACTTTCTCGACTTTGTCCGCGGCGCGGAACTCATCATCCACAACGCGTCGTTCGACGTGTTGTTCATCGATCTGGAATTCAAGTACCTGCACGATATCGAGGGGATTCCGTCATCCATAAGAGATGTGTGTCGGGTGACGGATTCCCTGGACCTGGCCCGCCGGAAGAATCCCGGTCGACACGTTTCCCTGGATGCCTTGTGCCGCCTCTACGGCGTCGACAACTCGCAGCGCGACTTTCACGGCGCGTTGCTCGACGCGGAGATCCTGGCGGACGTTTACCTGTTGATGACCGGCGGGCAGACCTCGTTGTTCGACGCCGATTCGTCGCAGAACGCTCTCTCGCATGTCGAAGGATTCGAGCGGCTTCCCGCCGATCGGCCCCGACTGCCGGTGGTGCGGGCCACGAACGAGGAGTTGGCCGCCCACGAGGCGATGCTCGACAGGGTGGCGGACGAGGGGGACGGCGTCGTCGTCTGGCGTGCGGCCGCATCGGCGCAATAGTCCCGAGGTCGCGCACGATCTTCAGGCGAAAGCAACCAGCCGATCAATGAGCCAGTAGGCGGCGACGCAGCCGACGGCGTATCCCGCCGCGACCCGGCCGTGCTGGAGCGCAGCGTCGCCGATCACGAGAGTCGTTACCCGGAGCAGCAAAATCACGGCCAGGGCGAAGATTACCTGGCCGATCTCAACGCCTACGTTGAAGAAGACGAGTCCTGTAATGACCTCGGCCTTCGGCAGGCCGATCTCGTTCAGCACGGCGGCGAATCCGAGGCCGTGCAGCAGGCCGAACGCGCTCGAAACCGCTATCGGGTAACGCCACGTC
>CAZFGB010000138.1:0-3982 GCA_964518405.1 uncultured Pseudomonadales bacterium
TCCTCCGCCTGGCCAAGGCCAAGGCCGAGAGCGCCGCGCGGGACAGCGGCCCCGCCATCGTCATCGCCTCCGACCAGGTGGCCGCCGCCGGCGACCGCATTGTCGGAAAACCCGGCACGCGGGAGAAGGCCATCGCCAACCTCGTGTCGATGGCGGGGACAACGGTGACGTTCATGACTTCCCTCGTCGTGGCCAACGCTCGGGGCGGCATGCAACAGCACGTGGACAGGACACGGGTGCGGCTGCGGGATTTCTCGATCGACGAGGTGCGCCGCTACGTGGATCTGGAGCAGCCGCTCGACTGCGCCGGCGCCATCAAGTCGGAAGGTCGAGGTGTTCTGCTGATGGACAGCATAGAGACGGTAGACCCCACGGCGCTGATCGGGCTGCCGCTGATCCGGCTCGGCGCGATGCTGCGCGCGGAAGGCATGCGCCCCTTTCATGGAACATCCGCCGAGGGAACGGAGTGACCGTCGGCGGACGGTCAATGATCGACGGCGGGCCGCCCTTGGGGCGCTGATCGAGAACCGCCTCAGGAACGCGCGTCTTTCTCCCGTGACGTATCGCCATCGCGAGCATCCGTCGAGAGCATCTCCCAAACATCGAGAAAGGACGCGTCCAGCGGCGCCTCGAACCGTCGTCGCCCGTCTCCCGCCGGCAGCGTCAGCGACGAGGCGTGCAGCATCAGGCGGTTCGCGCCCGTCACGGCGGAACCGCGGTCGGCATATTTGTCATCGCCGATGATCGGGTGGCCGGCAGTCGCCGCGTGAACGCGAATCTGGTGCGTCCGTCCCGTCTTCGGAAAGGCGCGCAACCAGGTGGCCGCATCCCGGACATGCACGGGTTCCAGATCGGTCCGCGCGGGCATACCGGCCGCATCGGGGCGTACGCGCCGCTCGCCGTTGGGGAGCGCGTAGCGCGACAGCGGCGAGCGAATCACGCGCAGCCGGCGCGGCCAGCGACCGTGCACGACCAGGTCATAGGATTTCTTGACTCGCCCTTCGCGGAACGCCGCGTGGTACTTCAGCAGCGTGGCCCGGTCCTTCGCGACGGCAAGGCATCCCGAAGTGTCCCGGTCGAGCCGATGGATCAACTCGTACGTCCCCTTGGGACGCATGGCGCGCAGCGCCTCGATGACTCCCAGCGAAACGCCGCTGCCGCCGTGGACCGCGACTCCGGGAGGCTTGTTCAACACCATGAGGTGTTCGTCTTCATGAAGGACAGCGGTGTCGAGACGCAGACCGCGGCGGGTCGCCCCTTCTCCCCCCGCCCGGCGCCGGTCGTCATCGAGGCGGGGCGCGCGAACCGGGGGGATCCGGACCACGTCGGCGGCGGCAAGCCGTCTTGACGGGCGACAGCGGGCGCCGTTCACGCGCACTTCTCCCTTGCGCAGCATGGAGTAGATTCGCGCCCGGGGGACGCCTTTCAGCAGCCCAAGGAGAAAATTGTCGAGACGCTGGCCGGCGTGATCCGTGATGACGCGGTATGTGGCGGATGTCCGCGAAAGCGGTTTTTCCATAAGAATGGTATAGTTGCGCCGCCTCGGCAGGACATCAAGTGCAAGAAGTCGTCGTATGCTTATGGAGGACGGCGACCACATAGCGCCGGGCAGACCCGGCCGGATGTCCATGGGCCGAAGCGGGCGGCTTTGCAATGCCGCGCAACGGCGGCGAAGAATTGCCGCAATCAATTGACTGTAAGTGTCAACAGCAAGAAACGGACGCGTTTAAGGAATTTTCGACAACAGGAATGTTGCGAGCTGCGCCCGCCAAGGATCCCTCAGCCGAGGAAGTGCAGGCGCACCTTGCGAATCACCCGCATCAAGCCACGCTGCGTGCGTGTGCAAACCCGCCAACAAGCGGTAGCGAGCGGCTATAGCCGCCGAAGTGAGCGAATCTCGAACCGATGAATACTCTGTCGATGCACTGCAAGCTCACTGGATCAGGGGCGGAGTGATCCTGAACGGGACGGAGCAAGGTCCCGCCTGAGGCAGCCGCGGCGCGCAGCCGCACGTTGCGTGCGAGTACAACTCGCAAGGCGGGTCACCAACCCCATTTCGGGGAGTCGAATCCGAACGCGTCCTCGGTGAACAACCAAGGACCAAACATATGAAACGCATGCTCATCAACGCGACGCAGCCCGAAGAGGTGCGCGTCGCGGTCGTGGATGGACAGCGCCTCAACGATCTCGACATCGAGAGTCCCGGGCGCGAACAAAAGAAAGGCAGCATCTATGTCGCGAGAGTGACGCGGGTAGAACCGAGCCTCGAAGCGGCATTCATCGACTTCGGGGTCGAGCGCCACGGATTCCTGCCGCTGAAGGAAATCTCGAGAAGCCACCTCAACGCCAACGAACGGGAGAGTGACCGCAAGACCGGAATCTCGGACCTCCTGCGCGAGGGACAGGAGTTTCTCGTTCAGGTCGACAAGGAGGAGCGCGGCACCAAGGGCGCTGCCCTGACGACCTTTTTCAGCCTGCCCGGGCGCTACATGGTGCTCATGCCCAACGATCCCAGGGCCGGGGGCATTTCCCGGCGCGTAGAGGGCGAGGATCGCGATGCGCTGCGCGAAGCGTTGAGCCAGCTCGAGATTCCCGACGGCATGGGCGTGATAGTTCGCACCGCCGGCGTCGGTCGCAGCCAGGAGGAACTGCAGAGGGATGTCGACTACCTGCTGCAGCTCTGGGAGTCGATACAGCGCGCCGGCGCGGAGCGTTCCGCTCCCGCGCTGATCTACCAGGAAAACAACCTGGTGGTGCGCGCGATACGGGACTGCCTGCGCGAGGACATCGGTGAACTGCTGATCGACAGCGAGGACGCCTTCAACGAGGCCCGAACGTTCATCCAGCAGGTGATGCCGCACTACACGAACCGCATCAAGCGCTATACCGACGATGTCCCGCTATTCAGCCGCTACCAGATCGAAAGCCAGATCGAGACCGCTTTCCAACACACGGTGAAGCTGCCGTCCGGCGGCAGCATCGTCATCGACCCCACCGAAGCGCTGGTCGCCATCGATACCAACTCGGCGCGCGCGACCAAGGGAAGCGATATCGAGGAGACGGCGCTCAATACGAATATCGAGGCGGCGGAAGAGATCGCGCGGCAGCTGCGCCTTCGCGACGTAGGGGGCCTGATTGTCATCGACTTCATCGACATGTCGAGCACCAGGAATCAGCGCGCCGTGGAGTCGAAGTTGCGAGAGGCGCTCGAAACGGACCGGGCGCGTATCCAGCTTGGCCGGATATCGCAATTCGGTCTGTTCGAGATGTCCCGCCAGCGTCTGAGCCCGTCGCTGCAGGAGACGACGACGGAGGTCTGCCCGCGCTGCAGCGGCCAGGGCCGCATCCAGGACATCCAGTCGCTGGCGCTCACTATCCTGCGCGTCATGGAGGAGGAGGCGCTGAAAGAGCACAGTCGCATCGTCAGGGCGCTGGTGCCGTTGAATGTCGCTGCATACCTGCTGAACGAAAAGCGTCACGATGTGGCGGAGATCGAAAAGCGCACGGAAACCCATTTCGTGATCGTGCCCAACGCGAACATCGAGACGCCGCACTACGAAATCCAGCGCATCCGCGATGACAATGCCGAAGCGGAGGCAGAAGTGCTGAGCTACGAACTGGCGGACGCCGCCGGCGACACCGAACAGCGGGAACGCGACCAGGATCGCCGGCAAGATCGCCGAAGGAACGGCCGTGAGCCGCAGGAAGCGGCGATCCAACCCGCCGCGCCCGCTGCTCTCCCACCCGCCGAGCGTCCTGCCGGCCCTTCGCTCCTGAAACGGCTGTTCGCCGCATTGTTCGGGCGCCGCAAGGCATCGGCGCCGAAACCGAAATCCAGGCGGCGACCTGATCGCGCCAAGGCCAATGGGCAACGGCAGCGCCGCAGCCGAGCGAACGACAACCGGTCGAATCGAAGGCCGCGCCAGGAAAGATCCGCCAGGAACGAACGCCGCGCGCGCTCCGACGGCGATCGGCGCAATGA
>CAZFGB010000139.1:0-9638 GCA_964518405.1 uncultured Pseudomonadales bacterium
CGCTAATGCTCGACGATCTGTCGAATCGCCTCGAAAAAGCGTGTCCTGAGCGGTTCCGCTCCCGTTTGCAGGGCGGCGGCGGCACACCACTGCTCCAGCAACGACTCGAAGTCCGCGAGATCATGCTCGCGGGACGTCAACCCGGATTGCAGGCGACCCACCTGTACTTCCATCCGGAGACCCTGATCTTCCGGCGGCGAACTGATTCCGGCCCCGATCTCCGCTTCAACGGCCAGCCGTTGCAAGATCGAGAGGTCCAGCGAGATCTCGTCATCAAGCCGCGCCCTGAACATCTCGGCAAGTTCGCCCGCTTCCTCGAGCCATGCCTCCTTCGAGCCATCGTTCCGCTCGATGTCCGCAAGGCTCGCATCCAACGCATCGATGCGGTCCACGCGCTCCAACTCGGCCCTGAGGCGTTGCCGTGCCGCGCGAAAGCCGATCTCGCGCTCGTGGTCGGACAACAGGCGATGGGCCCGGCGTTCGACTTCCCTCGGCAACCCCTCCAGGGCTTCGATCCTTGCCCGGCAGGCGTTCAGCAATCGTCGCGCTTCTTCGACCGAAGCGGCGTCCGCGATGGCTGACGCGAGGTCTTCAGTCAAGGCGTTCGCCTCGTCCACGGCTTGCGCCAGACGGGAACGACGCTCCTGGCGGCCGACATCGCGGGTCGCAAAGACCTCGTCGCAGATACCCCGAAACTCCTTCCATATCGCCTGGTCGATACGACGGCGCGTCGGGCCGACGCGTTTCCAGTCCGCCTGCAGCTTTTTCATCAGCTGGGTCTGCTCGCGTATCGGAGCGCCCGCGCCAACCGCGTCACGGGCCTGTTCGACGATGGCTTTCTTGGTCGCCTCGTTACGCTCCCATTCCTCGCGCAGGTGGCCCGCGATCCTGTCGGTGATCGCCTTGAACCGGGAGTCCACCCGCCTTCCCGGCGATCTGTCCACCGGCCGGTAGGTGCGCCACTCCTGTCGCGCCTGCCGGAGAATCTGCTCGACACCCCTGTAGTCGGCGTGCTCCCAGTCATGCTCTTCGGCGAACGCCTCAAGCTGACTGCAAATCGTGCGGCGCTGCTCCAGGTTGAACTTGCGTTCCTCCGCGAGTTGCTCGAAGTGCCGCCGACAGGGCGCGAAGGCGCGCTCGGCCGCTTCGTCGAAGCGCTCCTGCAACGCGCGGTCGCGGGCCGACTGAATACGCCCAAGAGCCTTGATGCGACCTCGCAGCGTCTTGATCCGCTCCATCTGCGCGTTGGGGTTCAACGGATGATCGGCCAAGTGCTCGATTTCTTCGCACAGGGCTTCGCGTTTGCCGCGCAGCGCGAACGCCTGCCAATCCGCGAGCTCGCGCAGGGGACGCGCGCTCGACGCGAGCTTGGCGCTCGGCCGCTGCTGGGACGACTTCGGAAGACGTCGAATCCAGCGGTTCGCCTCGCCTTGCAGGCGCAGCGCCTCGTTCACCTCTCCCGCTTCGACCGCCTGCTCGAGCGCGCCGATGGACTTGGCGATCTCTTCCTGCACCGCGGCGTAAGCGTCGCGGCAGTTCTCGTCCACCGCTTCGAACGCTTCCCGCGCGGCGGCAAGCCCCGCCACCCACGGCGGCGGCGAAGATCCTTCCGGCCAGGCAATTTTCGCCCGAAGGGACCCTGCCGTCCGGGCATGGCGGCGGCTAAGAGACTGCAATTGCCATCGTGACTCGTAGTCGTCGTCCGGCGGCATCTCCAGCCCGGCATGCGCATCGGCGATCTCTTCTATTTCCCTGCGGAAAGAGACGGCCCTGTCCAGCGCGGCGACGAGATCGGCAATGTCTTCCCGGTGTCGCGCGAAAGTCGAGGCCGTTTCGCCGGTCGCTGGCGACTGCTCGGCGACGACCGCCCAGCGCATTCCGATATTGCGCCACCGCTCTTCCAGTTCGGCGACGCCATCGACGGTATCCGGGGCGTCTGCGATAGACTGCCGCAAGGCGTCCGCTTCGGTCAGCAGACCGCCAAACGAGTCGACGGTCATCGTTGCGGACGACTCCGGCAGCCGGAACCGCGCTTCCAGGCCCGAGGGCGTTTCCGCCTCGCCGCCCGAGGCTTCCAGTCCCTCCCCGTTTTCCGCAAGGCTCGCTACAAGCGCATCCCACTCGTCCCGCAGGGCTTCCCGCTTCGCGGCGAACTGGGGATCCCCCGCCGACATCCGATTCGCCGAATCGATCAGCGCTTCCGCCCGTACGAGAAGTTCGCCCCGCTCATGCTTGAGGCGCTTCAGGCCGCTGAGGCGGTCGCGCACCACGCGATGCACGGTCTTGTCGCCGCTGCGCAATACGTGCTCCAGCGCGGCGAGTCGGTCTTCGCCGCGAATCTCCCGGACCATTGCGACCCGGGTTCGCACATCCCGCAAGCCGGCGATGGCCGCGCCCAACTCGCCCTCGCCGATCATGCAGAGCAGGTCCGGCGATGGATTCAGGACAAAGCGGGCAACCAGAACAAGCGGGTGGGCGGCGAACGCATGGTCGTCGCCGAGTTGGGCCAGGCGGCTCGCCGCGGCGCTCGCTACATCGGCGTCGTCAAGCAGTGCGCCGAGCGCGGCAATGGATTGCAGGCGTCCGACAGCGGCATTGCGTACGCCGGTATCGGCATCGGTCCTGGCCGCTTGCTCAAGGACCGCCTGTTCCGAATCGCCGAGCGCGAGCAGGGCTTCGCGCCTGCGCGCCGGATTCGCGTCCGTCGTCTGCGGCTTGCGTTTGAAGAGTCTCGACAGCATGGCTGAATGTCATCCCGGATCCTTCGCGCATGTTCAGCTACACGAAATTGTGCATGCCATCGCAGAGCGGCTTGTTGTTGCTGTGCTTGCATCCGCAGAAGAAGACGGGTCCGCTTTCCTCCGCGTCGTAACGAATCGGCGTGAATTCGCTGCCTTGGTGCGAACCATCGCAGAACGGCTGATTGCCGCTCTTTCCGCACGCGCACCAGAAGTACTGCGTTCCAGCTTCGACATCGACCCGGAACGGCCCCCTTTGCGCAACATTCGGCTCCGCCATGGCGCCCAACTCCCGTAGTACTTTCGAAACATTCTAACCGGATCGGTTCCCGCAAGTACCGCTCTCGGCTCGCTCTTTTCCCAGTAGCACGGGACTCTTTCCAAACCTGAGCAGGCCCCAGACTTCGATTACCCTCTACCGTGGGCCGATTCCGCCACCCGAATGACGGAAACGTTCCCGACCGTCATCCGAACGGATCGATTTCGGGCTCAGGTCAGCGAAAGCTAGGCGCGTTCCGAAGTGTTCAGGGCGAAACGATGAAAAGACCTCGGCCGAAGGGAACCGGTGCGATATCTCGGATGTCTCAGTAAGCGATTGTCCATGCTCCTTGCGGTTGCGAGGCCATTGGCCTATAAACCTCGACACCCCCTGTCGGGACAACCCGTATTTGAGAGAAACAAGTGGCATCGAAACAGATGGAAGTGATTGAACCAGAGGCTGCCTTCTTGTTGGCTGCCGCTGCGCAATGGGCCTCGGCTGAGAAGACCCCGGATGCGTCCGCACATGCCGTCTATTCCAAATACGATCCCGTCACTGTCGGCGCGCGGCGGCCTTTTTTGCGGGGACTATTCTCGATTCATCCAGCGGGTGCGACCAGACGATTTGCGCCATCTCGCTACCCGTTGAAGACAACGCAAGATGTGCATTATTGCGATATGACGCATTGGGTCGCAGATGTGTGGAATGGTCTGAACGAATATGAAGAAGTCCGGATCACCGAAGGCTAGCAATATATCTGGAGCACCGAAAGCCCAGAAATCAAGCGAGCAGGAGGATCCGGCGAAAGGCGACTTGACGCCGGTCCGTGGGGATTCTGATCCGATCCTTTCCCGGGAAGTGCTGGACAGACTTCCGCCAAATGTGCGCGAGGTCGTTCTGCGCGCCGCGTCGTTTTCCGGTCCGCTTCCACCATCACAAATGTACCGAGAGTACGAAGACGTCGTGCCCGGCTCCGGGGAGCGCATTCTCAAGATGGCAGAAGACCAGCAAGCCCATCGCATTCAATGGGAGAGGACGGCGATCTCGGAGGAATCCAGGGCGACCACTCGCGGCCAATGGTTCGGATTCATCGTTGCGCTGGCATGCATCGGATCGGCTGTCTATTTGGCTGTGAGTGGTGAGGCCTGGGTTGCTGGGATCCTGGGTGGCGTTGGTGGAATCGGGCTAGTAGGCCATTTTGTGAATAGCCTGCGTAACGGCGGCAAGTAGCTTCAACAAGCGGAATCCTGCCATGACAACGGCAGGTGCAATTGTGTATTGCGCGCTTCCCCATAACCACGCTGGGATTGTTAATGTCGAATCCTCAAGCGGCAGCGGCGTAGACAGATGGCGAGATGGGACAGGGCCCCGACGACGGCTTCGATACCCGACTGGTTCTGGCGGGCCGTGGAAACCCCGAGCGAGGAGCGTTCCGTCGAGGTCGAAGACTGCGACGTGTGCTACAGGGTCTGGGGAGGCGCCGAAGCCGCCGGCAAGCCGGGCATGCTGTTGATTCACGGAATGAACGCCCACAGCCGCTGGTGGGACTTCATCGCGCCGCAACTGCTTGACGACTACCGGGTCGCCGCCATGGATCTGACCGGGATGGGCGACTCGGACTATCGCTACACCTACGAGGCCGCGACTTACGCCAGCGAGATCGTCGCGGTATGCGATGCGGCGGGATTCGACAGCGACGTGGTGGTCGTCGGCCACAGCTTCGGAGGCGTAATGTCGGTGAAGGCGGCCAACCTCCATCCGGACCGCTTCGGCGCGCTGGTGCTCGTGGACTCGGGCATCCGCCATCCCGACGAGCCCCCATCGAACCAGCCGCTGATGGGAGGTGGACGTCCCAAGGCGTACCCCGACCGGGAGTCCGCCGAGAACCGGTTTCGCCTGTACCCGCCGCAGCCCTGCGAGAACCGCTACATCATGGAGTACATCGCCAGGCATTCGCTGCTGCGGGTCGATGGCGGCTGGGCCTGGAAATTCGATGAGGAGTTGCCGCTGACGACCAGGGGCACCGACCGAACGCCGGAGGATTACACCGGCATACCCATACCGGTCGGCATCGTGTATGGGGCCCGGAGCAAGTCTTTCACGGCCAGCACGCTTGCCTACACGTTGGAACTGATCGGGCGCGACGTGCCGGTCGTCGCCGTGGCGGACGCCCAGCATCACGTCTTCCTCGACCAGCCCCTGGCGTTCATCGATGCGTGCAAGCAGGTACTGGATCGCCTCGCGTCATGACGGGCCTGATCGGCATTTGCCTGCTGCCCGTAGTCGCCTGGCTTCTGTCCACCGACCGCAAGGCGGTCAACTGGCGCACCGTCGGGGGCGCGTTCGGACTCCAGGTGGCGATAGGGGCCGCCGCGCTGTACGTCCCGCCGGGGCGCGCCATCCTTGAATGGATCTCCGACGCCGCCAGCCAAGTGCTCGACTACAGCCTGGTCGGCATCGAGTTCGTGTTCGGCAGCCTTGCATCCGACTCGGTCGGGTACATCTTCGCGTTCCGGGTGCTGCCCGTCATCATCTTCTTCTCGGCGCTGATAGCGGTGCTCTACTACCTTCGCGTCATGACCTGGGTCGTCAGGATATTCGGCGGCCTGCTGCAGCGCGCGCTGCGCTCCAGCCGGCCCGAATCGATCTCGGCGGCGGCCAACGTGGTCGTCGGCATGATCGACGCGCCGCTCGTCGTGCGGCCGTTCATCGCGACCATGACCCGATCCGAGCTGTTCGCCGTCATGGTCGGTGGGCTCGCCACGGTCGCGGGCTCGATCATGGCGGGTTATGCGGCGGCCGGGATCGAGTTCAAATACCTCATCGCGGCCTCGTTCATGGCCGCGCCGGGCGGGCTCATGATGGCCAAACTCATGCTGCCGGAAACGGACGAGCCCAAAAACGATATCCCGGATCTCGGCGAGGAACGCCCCGTCAACATCTTCGACGCGGCGGGCAACGGCGCCATGCTGGGTCTGCGCATCGCATTTGCGGTTGGGGCGATGCTGATCGCCATCATCGGCCTGATCGCATTGCTGAACGGCATCATCGGCTGGGCGGGCGGATTCTTCGGCGCCCCCGGCCTGACTTTCCAGCAACTCCTCGGCCGGCTGTTCATGCCGGTCGCATGGATCATCGGCGTTCCCTGGGCGGAGGCGGCCCAAGCCGGCAGTTTCATCGGCCAGAAGATCGTCCTGAACGAGTTCGTCGCCTACCTCGACTTCGCCCCGCACATCTCCGAGCTATCCGGCGGCACCGTCGTCATCGTCACCTTCGCGTTGTGCGGATTCGCGAACTTCGGCTCTGTCGCCATATTGCTCGGGGGCTTGAGCGCCATCGCGCCGAATCGCCGGGAGGACATCGCCCGTCTCGGCATCCGGGCGCTGGTCGCGGGCACGCTCGCGAACCTCATGAGCGCCTCGCTGGCCGGCGTCTTCGTGTGGCTATAGGTGCGAGCTGCGAGCGGCCCGCCGCGAACCGACGAAGGTGATCCCTCGGGCTGCGGGATGAAATTCATCATGCGTCTTCGCAAGCCATTCCCGGCAGGACCGCGCGGCGCCGGGCGTTCCCGCCTGCGCCCGCGCGCATTCGCTTGGTCAGTCGCTGCTGTCGCAACGCTCGCACCGGACGGGGTGCCGGCGCAAGAGACCGCGACGGACGATCGGCAAGTGATCGAGGAGATCGTGGTGGTGGGATCGCTGATCACGCGCCGCGTGGTATACGAGGGCAGCGCGCCGGTGCAGACGCTGGACGCCGGGCTGTTCGAGTCGAGCGGCGCGGCGCAACCAGCGGACATGCTCAAGAGCCTGACCGCAAATACAGGGTCCTACATCGCCACCCAGCAGAACAGCCTGCAGGGCAGCTCGCAGTTCAACCTCCGGGGACTGGGCCTGTCTTCGACGCTGACCCTGATCAACGGCCGGCGGGCCGGCCTGGCCCCGGTGGCCAACGATGTCGGACATGGCTTCTTCGACATCAACACCCTGCCGTTGGCGATGATCGAGCGGGTCGAAATCCTTCGGGACGGCGCCTCGGCCACCTACGGCTCGCAGGCGGTGGCGGGCGTGGCGAATATCGTGACGCGCAAGGGCTTCGAAGGCCTGGAGTTCTTCGGCGGCTATCGAAGCGCCACCAACACGGCCTACGACGGCGGTTTCGCGTCCGGGTTCGGCTTGCTCCGGGGCCGCGTCAACTTGTACGGCGCCTGGCACGAGCAGGACGAGAACTTCCGAACCGATTTCGACTGGATGATTCCGCGCGCCGTGGACCCCGACGGCGACGGCGATATCGTGGACGGCTCCTTCGACTCCGGGCGGGGTTCGCCAGGCAGCTTCCGCCGCGTGATGACCGCACCGGATGGCCGTTACTTCCCCTTCCAGGTAGGCGGCGTCAACGCGCCCCACTCTCCGGACCCGGATTGCCGGAAGGGGGGCGGCTACCCCAGCGACTCGCTGTGCCGACTGGACTTCACCGACCAGCGCACGATGATCGCCGCCGAACAAAGGGCCCAGTTGTTCACCGAGGCCGAGTTCGAGTTGAGCCAACGGCTGACCGTTCTTTCGGAGGTCGGCTACTCCTTCAACAAGATCGGCGACCGGGTAGGCAACATGCTGCTGGTCAACGGCAACGTGGAGGGCACCAACGAAATCTTCGTGCCCGCCAGCCACCCCTTCAATTTCTGGACCGATCCGGACGGGGACGGCATCCTGACCCATGTCGCGCCCGATGACTGGATTCCCGGCACGCACGAGGCGGTGCCGCTCGGCTACCTGGGACGTCCCCTGGGCGCCGAAGCCAGCGGCCACAATTCAGGCCACCTATGGCGGCGTTTCGACAACCTGCGAGCGCTGCTCGGGGCGGAAGCCGCTCTGCCGGGGAACTGGACGGGAACCATCCACGTCGTGCATTCGCGCTCCCGCTTGGGGATCAACGCGGATCGTCACTGGGAGGCGAAGGAGTTCGCCCGCGTGGTGGCCGAGGGACTCTGGAACCCGTTCGGCACCCGCCTGACCGCGCCCGATCTCGTCACGCCCAAGACCGCGGCCGACGACGGTCTCGCACCGAGTCTGATCGGCAAGCGGGCGGGCAACGACGACGGCACCTTGCGCCAGTTCGAGCGCGTCCGCGAAGAAAGCGCGAAGAGCACCATGGAGGTGGTGGAGTTCGTGGCGTCGGGCGACCTGATGGAGTGGCGCGGCCAGTCGCTATCGATGGCCGCCGGCGCGCAGTATCGCCACCTGCATTATTCGCGGCAGCCGGACCCGCTCGACGCCATCGCCGCCGGCCCGCGGGATGTTCAGGAGTTTCCGGCGGCGGCGGATCAGCATGTCTGGGCGGCATTCGCCGAAGGCCTGACCTATTTCGGCGACCGCACCGAACTGCAGGTCGCCCTGCGCCACGAGAGCTACGACCGGGCGGGCAGCACCACCGATCCGAAAATCTCCGCCCTCTTCGCCGCCGCGGACTGGCTCTCGCTGCGCGCTTCCTGGGGCACCTCCTTCCAGGCGCCCAGCGTGTTCCAGGCGGCCGGCAATACCGCCTCCCGCACACTGACCGATCCGTTCCGTTTCGATGCGCGGGGCGTGGGGCGATGCACCGTCGATCCCTCTGGCGCGATTCTCGAGCGCGGCGACAACTTCGCCTCGCCGACGGTGCTTCGCGGCGCCCTGCTGCAACCGCAAACCGCCGACATGGCCAACGTCGGCGTGCTCTTCCGGCCGCTGGACAACACCGCGCTCAGCATCGACTACTGGGCGATCGACTACCGCAATGTCATCGCCCAGGGGCGCAGCTTCCAGGCCATACTGGAAGACGATTGCCGCGACGACGGGATGCCGAACGACCCGCGGGTGAGCCGCGACCCCTCCGGCCAGATCGTCAGGGTGACCACCGATTACGAGAACATCGCCGTCGTCCAGGCGCAGGGCTTGGACCTGAACGCCTACTGGGACGTGGAAACGCCGGGAGGCCATCTTCGCATCGGCGCCGACGCGACGCTGCTCACCCGTTACGACGTGGGCAACGCCGGCGGTGACCTATCGGACCAGTTGGGCACCCGCAACGACACGAACGGGTTCGGTCCCACGCCGGAGCTGCGGTTCAATCTCAGCCTCGCCGGGAGCTGGGGAGCGCACGACGCCCGGCTCACGCTCCGCTACATCGACTCCTACAAGAACGACGAAGTCGCGACGCTGCCGGAAATCGCTTCCTGGACCACGCTGGACCTGAACTACGGCTATTCCCTTGCCGGGCCGGCGAGCGGCGAAACGACGATTTCCCTGGGCGCTGTCAACCTGACGGACGAGGATCCTCCGCCGCTCCCGAGCGGCCGCACCGGCGCCCAGCGCTACAACCTGCGCCCCGGCTACGACGGCTTCGTGCACGACATCAGGGGGCGGGTGCTGTATGCGCGCGCGAGCTGGCGCAAGTAGCAGTGGCCGAGGAGGAGTTGCCCGGTTCGGCATGGTGGCACTGAGTAAACCGCTGAAGAGATTGGGGTACTAGTGCTCCGTCAAGCCCAAATCTGCGGGCATCTGCGGGTCTTTTTGCCCCCTGGACTTTGTTGCTCCTCCTTGTGTGGTGCCTGCCACACGGCGTCGTCGCGCCTCGCCAGGAACCAAAATCCCTCGCAGCTACACTCG
>CAZFGB010000140.1:0-9779 GCA_964518405.1 uncultured Pseudomonadales bacterium
GATGCGAAGAAGGCCGAGCTTGAAGAGCGCACGCCGCGCGTCAACGGCTTGCGTTCTCTTCTGTCTGAACTGATACTTGGCTCAACGCGCATTGTCCGCGATCATCTCGCGCGCATGACCTATATTGGTCCGCTCCGCGAAATTCCATCTCGTAGCTACCGACCGCAAGCTACGCCCGACGAAGCGCGCTGGGCGAGTGGACTTGCCGCCTGGGACCTTCTCTACAATGATCGCAGCGGCGATCTAATGGAGGAGGTCAACCGCTGGATATCCGATGAAGCCCGGCTGCACACCTCCTACCGGTTGGAGCGTGTCGAATTCAAGGAAGTGCCTATTCCCAGCGCTCTTGATCAAATGTTTCAGCGCGGCTTAAGCGAGGATGATCTCGGCGAACTACAGGAGCTCTACTACAGTTTGCGGACCAGGCCCCAGATCGCGTTACGTGACTTCGAAAAGGGCATCCTCGTCGCGCCCAGCGACGTCGGTGTCGGCATTTCCCAGATGGTGCCGGTCGTCGTCGCGGCGCTGCGAGAGCAGGATAGCGTGCTGGCAATTGAGCAGCCCGAACTGCATGTCCATCCAGCAATTCAGGTCGGCATGGGCGACCTCTTCATTCACTCAGTTGGCAGTGATCCTAATCAGCTGCTTGCAGGAAAATCGCTCATCATCGAAACACACAGCGAGCATATCATGTTGCGCTTGTTGCGCCGGATCAGGGAAACGACCGATGATGAATTGCCGCCCGGTGTGACCGGCCTGACGGCGGATGACCTGTCCGTCATCTATGTCGAAGGCGTTGATGACGGCGTGCGGTTTCGGCCGCTGCGTGTCGATGAGGAAGGAGAATTCCGCGATCGGTGGCCGCATGGCTTTTTCGAGGAGCGGTCCGAGGAACTCTTTTGATGTTCCAGGAGTACGCGGTAGAGCCCGCCGCCATCGGCTCGGACTGGCAGACATTTCGCTACCTGATCGAGAAGTTCGGCTTTGACCAGGGCCGCCTGATTTCCCAGTTCCCTAAGTCCTGGTTTCGGGAAGTCTATCAGGCTGCCGGAGGCCTCAGCGACCTGCAAAAAAAGCGCGTCGAAGAAGCGCTTAACGAAGCCAGGAAGAACAAGGTTGTCCGCACTGGACGCCACTATGACCGCGATCTTGCCGGATGGCTGGACAACGCGCTCGCAGAGCATGGCCGCGAGCCCTTTCACGCCATCATCGCGGCAGCCAATCCCCGGGGCGATGCCTGCGTCGTTCGCAGCGATGAGGTCGACGATGGCCATGCGCTCATGACATGTGCGCGCGAGCGTGCAGTACCGCGCGATGTCGAGTCTCTCGCCGCAACCCTTCACGGGATGCTGCGCTTCGGTGCGCGCATCGTATTCGTTGATCCGTTCTTCGATCCCTACAGTGTGCGGTACAAGAGAGTGTTTTTTCGCCTGCTCAGCATCGTCAAGGACCTCAACCCGCGTGCGGAGTGCGAAATGCACTATCGGTATCACGAAAACAAGCCGGACAATGCCGATCTCGAAGGCGAAGCCGCCGCTCTGTTCGGCGACATTGTTCCGGCCGAGATGGCCGTCACCCTGTACTGCTGGAAAGAGCGAGACGCGGGGGAGGATTTTCATGCCCGCTATCTATTGACAGACAAGGGCGGCATTCGCGTGGATGCCGGCTTTGAGCCGGTGGGTAATCATCAGAATACGGATGTGAGCCTGATGGATTTCGACCTTTCGCAAATGAGGCTGGCTTCGGTCGCGCGCGACGCCACACAGTATGAACTGGTCGGGCCGGTGCTGCGCATCTCAGCTAACGGTGAGGTCGACCATGTTTGAACTGCGCGCCGATTTTGGCTCCGGGGAAACTTCATGACTGTCGGCGGCGCCTCGCCGGCCCAGGGGCCGTTGGTCCTGGACGTAGGTCCATGCCTGTCCCGTCGCCATCTTGCCGGTCCCGGTCGCCAGCAGCTCGATCGGACTGTCGTCGGCAATCTGGGCTTGTCCTTCCAACACATAGCGCCCGAGCACATCGGCCAAGGTTTGCAGCAGCGCCGTCTGCCTTCATCTTCGACCGACTCAAATCTCAGCTCGTGCCTCCCTGTACGAGAACCGATCGGCCTGCCGTGTTGCCAACGTCGCGTTCGCCACCTCGAATCCATGTCGCCTCAAGAGTTCGAACTCTTGCCCGCTCAGCCGTCGCAGTGTCGTCTTGAAACGTTCCGCCCGGGCGACGTCAACCTCCCCGAGATGTTCGCCGGCGGGAGCCTCTCGGCGCACCGCGTGGTAAATCATCTCAACAGTATTGCCACTCTTCAAATAAACGCCCGCTGCCGGGGATCGCTGAAACTCGGCGATCAGTGACCGCGCCCGCAACCCCCGCACCTGCTCTGTTGCCACGTCCACCAGACGAAGCGCTTGCCGCCATGGCAAGAACATTCGCTTGACCCTCCCAATGTCCAGGGACAGCGGCGCCGATGCGTCGCTCACCACCAGGAAGTCGAAGCCGTCACGGAACCCGCCGCCAGGTTTGAACAGTGATTCCACGCCCAGGTTGTCGTACACACCACCGTCCCACAGCGCGTACCGTTTCGCAGGCGTCGAGCCTGCCACTAGCTGTCCTTTCTCGTATCGGTGCCAATCGTAGTTGTCCGCCCGGATCGCCAGCGGTCCGATTGCCCCCGGGACAGCGGCGGAAGCGGCGATCGCGTCGGCGATTGGTATCGCCGGCTTCAGCACGTAGTTCGTGATGTAGTCGCCCATTCGTCGCCGGCTGAATCGCCAGTTCCGCCCAGTTTCGTAACACGTCGCATTCACCATCCAACGGGGTGTCTCAGGTGCATCCTGCATCGTCCCGCAGATTCCCCATTGGGCTTCAAGCAGGCCCGCGAGAACGTGCGCACGCCCGCGGGCAAGTCGCCAGGGGAGCACGACTGACCTCCACGCATAAGACCATTGCAGGGTCGCCGTCGTAAGCCGAGCCCTAACGCTCGGCAGCACGGTTGCGAGGAACTCCGCGCTGCCCGGCCATCGATGGCCGTTCTGGCAGAGGACTAACCCCACGACCAGACTGCCCCCTGAGACCGTCGACACAAACGTCGTCGACTCCAACAGGCCGTCCAGTGCCAAGCGCTGCAGCACGCCACAGTGGAACGCTGCCGCTCGGACTCCGCCCCCCGAGAGTGCTAGCGCGACCTTCATCGCCACTCAATCGGAATCATCATGCCCGCCATCGTCAAAGCGGCTTACCACGCATTCTTGACGCTTGCCCCTGCAATACCCCAATGGTCCAGGTGCTCCCTGCCCCTTCGTCACGCCACCCTTTGCGTCGGGAAATCACTACCCACGCGCCTCGTGAGCCACGAAATCCCTGTCCGAATGTTGGTCTGGAACACATGCTCGGCGACGCGCGAATAGAGCGCCACCGCCTTCGCGTCCGGGTGTCCGTACTGATTGTCGATGCCGGCGCTGATCAGCACGGTGTCGGGCGAAACCGCCAGGGCCATGCCCGGATGCGCCGCATTCTTGGACCCGTGATGCGGTGCAGCCATGACGTCCGCCGCCAAGGCATCGTCGAACAGGGCCACAATCCTGTCCCAGCGAGGGTTCTCGGTATCGCCGGTCACGAGGTATCCGAATCCGTCTGGTCCGACTCCTTCGATCTTCAGTACGATGCTGCAGTTGTTCGAGTTGTCCATGTCCTCGATGTGCGGCGAAAAGAGTTCCAGGTCGAACTCGTCGGACAGCTCGTCGAGGTACCGTGAGTCTAGCCGGTCGAGGCGAACCGACACACGCTCAAGTCGGTTGTGCGTGTTCTCGCGCCGTCGCTCATGCTTGCGGATTACGTTGAACACCCGCTGCGTGTTTTCCGTATCCTTGTAGTACTTGGGATACATCACCCAGGCCGCCGCATAATCCTCCAGCAGCCAGTCGAGTCCGTCCGGGTCCGCGTGATCGTCGTCGAACCCCGTCAACACGATGCCCACCAGTTCCCGCCCCCTCAGAAACCGGCTCACCTTCGACGCGATGTCGTCCGAACATTCGGCCGGGCGCCGAGTATCCACCACGATTGCCTGCCCACCATGGCGGACAACCGCGAAATTCCCCTGACCCGCGTAGAGCGTCAATATCTCCATCGTCATCAGCCCTCCGATCTAGCGGCAGACCGGTAGATCGCCCGGTCCAGGCTCACCTCCAGCGTGCGCACTGCCTCGCTCGCGCTTCGGAAGCGCGTCTCGTACAACTCCCTCGCCTCCGCCGAGGACGGGCTAACCCTCAGGTAGTAGGCAAGCCCCTCATCGTCTTCCACTTCCAGGATCCGCAGCCCCGCTTCAGTACCATCGATCAGCGGCAACGGCCCCTTCCAGAAGAACATCTCCGACCGCGCCGACTGTCGCGGCCTCAGCGAAGGGTACATGACCTTGAGGACCTGCAGGTCGTGCGCGCGGATAGCAGCAGCCTGCTCCATTCGCTGAAGGTCGGTTTCGAGCCCGTCGCCCGGCCCGGCTGCGTCTTTCGGCCAGATCGTCGCCTCGTCCGTTATTCGGACATTCCCCGAATCTACCTCATAGACCTCGTCGTCTCCGCGGAACAGAACGTAGTGCCGCACCGTGTAACGTCCCAGTCCCGACCGTCCCTCACGGCGCGCCGTCACCAGCAACGCGTAGAAGAAGTCCAGGTTGTGCAGCTCGTGGTTCACGATGCGACGATAGGTTGCCACGTCGCCTCCGCTCAGTTTCGGATACCCGTTCACATGATGCGTGTGCCAGTTGCCCAGGTGCTCGACCGTCGGGTCCTTGGCTTCGAGCCGCCGGAAGACCTCGGTCTGGTAGTCACCGTCCTGGAAAAAACTGGTGCTGGTCCGTTTGGCGTTAGGCCCCGGTTCGATGACCCCACGCGCCCTCACTACCAGCGTGTTCCGCTCCAGCGAGAAGTGCCCCACCATCCGCCCGCCCGTTTCGTCGCTGTCGTAGCGGTCGCACTCCTCGAAAACGGTTTCCAAGGCCCGCGCGGCAATTTCGACCCTGACCGAACGTACGTTTCTCATCGCGTTCATATCTGCCCTCCGCAGACCTTGCAGCCTTCCTGCGGCCGCAAGGACATCCGCTGCAGTTGGAAGCTCTTCGAGAACGGGTGGACCGTCCGGTTGCCCCACACGAGGTAGTTCTCCTCGAGCGGCGTCATGAATTTCGGCCGCTCGTCGGCCATTTCACCGAGCGCGTCCAGCGTGAGCCGGGTGTGAAACGCTGCAATGAAGCCGATGTCCACCGACAAGCCTGGCGAATCCTTGATCTCCTCGATTTCAAGGTCGTACACCTTTTGGCGTTCTTCCTCTGTTGCGAGGTCGATTTCGCGCACCCCCTCCCGGAACCGGGTGCGTTCCAGAACCCCCTCCAGGCAGGCCAGACATCCGGTGCTTCCATGCCGGTATGCGTAGGCTTCGCCACCGATGCCGCGGGTGAACACGCGCCCGATCGTGAACGGCGTCGCCGTTTTTACGCATGCTTCGTTCAGCCGGTAGCGGCTCGGCTCGTTGTCCGTTCCGATCACGACCACGCTCGCCCGCTCAACCTCGTCTTCCAAGCCCGGCCATTCGAGAACATCCTCGTTGAACGACCTGATCTCGACCTCCGGGTTGCGATCCTTGAGGACGTCTGCGAGCGCCTCGGTCTTGCGCCAGCCCACATAACGGAGGCCGCACACATGTCTGATGACGTTCTCGACCGCGACCTCGTCCATATCCACCAGGGTGAACTTTCTGACTCCCGACATGACCAGCTGCAGCGCCACTTGGCCGCCGCCCGACCCGCAACCGGCGATCAGTACCCACCGGTCTCGGAACGCATCGACGTCGAACAGAGGCTCGACCCTGGCAAAAAGACTGTCAGTCATCATTCCAACCCCTCCCGCGGCCACTCGGTTGTCTGCCGCCATACGGTGTAGTGCTGGATCCACCGCCGGAAGAGCGCGACCGCGTGCATCACGTCGTGCCTACCCGGGTTCCACACCGCCACTGCGCCATAGAGGCATAACGTCCCGTCTGGCCACCGGTGCGGACAGCCTTCCTCGATCGGCTCAGCCGTCACCACGGGCGCCTTGTTGGGGTAGCCATGGGGCAGCGTCACCGCCACCTCCAACCGCGTGTCGCCGCTGAACTCGCGGAAAAGGAACTGCATTTCCCGCTCGGCGCTGATTGCCACGCGGTACTTCTCCACGGAGTCCTCGAGTCTGTCGAGCTCCGCCGTTACGCGTGATCGCTGGATATCCGGTAGAAAGCACGATATGGGAACCAGACACGCTTTCTGCTGCCCGTTGCGTTCAATCAGGTAGGCAGCCCCCTCCTTCGACACTTCGTCGAGCACCTCCCCTGGGCTGCTTCGCAGCGCCATCATCGGCAGGGGCTTGAACTCGATGTGCGTATCGTTGGACCGCGGGCCAGATGCCTGCCCCTCGATCAGCTTCACGGTCGCCTGGCGTTGAGTGTTGCTCATCGTCTCAATGATCCAAGCCTGCCCCCGGCCACTTCCCCGTCTTCCGGTAAACCTCATACTTGCCGAGCCACTTCGCGGCGCGCTGTATGACGAAGGTCAGGTTATGACGACCCGGGTTCCACATGTGCGGGTGGAGGTAGCAGATCCGGTCGTTCAGGTACTGGTGCGGTGAGTACGACAGCGACGGCCTCCTGACATGTACCTCGGGCATCGCGTTCGGGTATGATTCAGGGAACGATATGCCGAGGGTGTAGAGGCGCCCGCTGGTCTGCAACGCGATGAGCGCCATCAGGCCACCTTCCGGCGTCGCCCGGCCCTCAACATATTGGAAATACCGCTGCGCAGCGGCGATGTCTTCGCGGATTCGCGCCAGATTCATGCTGGGTTACCTCGCCGTCCGTATTCGCCGCCGAGGTCCTCACGCATCGTCAGCGGCTTCTGGAAATTCCGCTCCGCCGCGTCACTGCGTCCAAGCGCCCGAATCTCGCCGTTGGGGAGTATCTCGATCGGGATGTCCTCCTCGTCGTCCAGGATGCTCTCCAGCTCCTCGATCGTAGGTTTCCTTGCCATGGCCCCTTCCTTCAGTTGAGAGTATCCAATTATAGTAACTGTACAGTGTCTTTGCAAGACCATTCAATTGCGATATTGTCGTTGTCTCGACCCACTATCCTGAGGGAGGCTCCAACTCCATGGTGCATCGCCCCCCAACGCCATCGCACCCGGAGTCGGGTCCGGGTTGTCTCGCACTCGCCAAGGCTCAAATACGCGATGTCCTCTCGCGTCGGGTAGTCGCGACGGCGCAAATTCTCGAACACGATATCTGCGAGACGGGCGGGCAGGTGCTGGAGCCGTACATATTGGGCGAGGCCCGCAAGACCCTCGTTCGCAATGGCGACCTAGTGGAGATTCGCAGAACCAATGCCCCGTTGTGGTTCCACCTTCCAGATGCCCCGAGGACAGACGTTAAGGCGCGCCTCTCAATACTGAAGCCCGTTCTCCGTGACCTTTCTAGCGATAGCGTTTCGAAGCGTCGGGGCCAGTGCCTGGAACTTGCAATCTTCCGCGCACTTAGCGCGCAATCGAATGCTCGCTACTTCGGCCGATTTCGCGATTTCGACCCGTCCTTCTCAGAACGAGCGGATAGCTACCGCAAGGAGGAGCCACCCGCCTACATCGGGGACCGCGCAATACCTGGGGGACGTCTGCTCGACTTCCTCTATCTGCATCGCACCGCGGAGTTCGCTGGTATCGAGGCAAAAAGCCTCCGCAGGTGGATTTATCCCGATGCAGACGAAATCAAGGAGCTTCTCGTCAAGTGCGTCGCGCTGGACTGTGTCCCGATCCTCGTCGCTCGCCGCTTCCCGCGCGCTACCTTTGAAGTCCTCGGCGAGTGCGGCGTAATTCTCCATCAAACCCTCAACCAGCTCTATCACATCGCCGACAAGGATCTGGTGGGCCGTGTAGTGCGGGAAGACTCGTTCGGCTTCAACGACATCCAAGTCGGCGACGAGCCCGACGCCCGCCTCCTGAGTTTCTTCAGCACAACCCTGCCTAAGCAGTTCCCAGATGCCCGGGCCCGCTTCGACAAATACCAAGACCTTCTGGCCGCCTATGCAGGCGGGGGAATCCAATACCTCGAGTTCGCCGGACGTGTACGGCGTCGATCTGCTGGCAAGGAAGAAGCCGATTGGGAAGACGACGACCAAAACCATCCCAACGACAGTTGCTGCTGACTCCTTCCGATCGCCGCTCCCTCCCCACAGACGGTATCCATCCGCGCGTAGTTTCAAACTCGAGTCACCACATGGCTTATCCTGTTGTCATCAGCCGGTCCTGCCACAATCATACCTCATGAGACGGCACCGGCATTCACGGCATCCTTGAGTATCCCCCTTGGCAATCGTTCCGGCCGCTTGTAGGTCCCGTCAAGCTGAAAAGCCCGACGATCCGTTGGCGGTCACGCGAACCTCTCGACGCCTACGCCTGTACCCAGACGGCATCCGGCAGGCATTCAGTCTTCGTAAGCCTTGACAATCACGCGCCCGCGACCGCGCCGGACGATATAGCCGCCGCGCCGGATCATGAGCCTGCCGTCCTGAATGAGGTCCCAAAGCGCGTCGGCGATGACGTCGGCATTTTCATCGGTCTCCGGCGTTTCAGCCGGCTGGGCGAGCCACTTGGCAAATGCCTCCTCGGCGATGGAGCGGCCGAGAGATTTGCGGAGCGCGCCAAGTTTCCGGACCTGACCTTTCGTCAGGGCGGCTTCGTCGATCATGCGGCTGTCTCCAATTTTCCGGTTGCGCCGACCGGGTATTTCGAGGTCAGGCGCGCCGAGAATATATCCGATTCGCTCGCCCGACATGACGGCCTGTTTCGCCGACCAGGTCTCAAGAGACCAATGCCCGGATAAACGCGCCTCGCAGCCTTCCGGGATACGACTTTCCGTTGCCGACAATCATGCGCGCCCGGCTGGTTCCGGCTAGAATACCCCCATGGTCGCGACGGTAACGAGCATCGGCTCAGCAAGCTCGACGGTCCACTATTTCGAGCAGGACGGCTACTACGCGAAGGGTGATCCGGAGCACCGCAAGGCGAGCTTCTGGCATGGGGCATTGGCGCGGGCGCTGGGCCTGGGTCGCCATGTCTCGCCGAAGCGCTTCAACGCCATCCTGCTGGGATACGTGCCGGGCACGGACATCCGCCTGGGGCGCATGCGCGACGGGGAGCACCAGCACCGTCCGGGGCTGGACATCACGCTGTCGGCGCCGAAGTCGGTATCGCTGGCAGCGCTGCTGCATGGAGACCGGCGGGTGATCCGGGCGCATGACGAGGCGGTGCGGGCGGCGCTGGACCGGGTCGAGGCGGAGCTGCTGCAGACGCGGGGCTGGGACCCGGCGACGCGGCGGCGTCCGCGGGTGAAGGCGCACGGCATGGTCGCGGCGACCTTCCGGCACCTTGCGAGCCGCAACCTCGACCCGCAGCTGCACACGCATTGCGTGGTGGCGAACATGACCCGCAACGGCGCGGGCGCGTGGCGGAGCATCGAGGCGACGGCGATCCGGCGGAACAGGAAGCTGATCGGGGCGCATTACCGGGGCGAGCTGGCGCGGCGTCTGGAGGCGCTCGGCTACGAGACGGTGCCCACGATGATCGGTCCGGTGCCGGGCTTCGAGCTGGCGGACTACGACAGGGAGATGCGCGAGGCGTTCTCGACGCGGCGGCGGGACATCCTGGAGGACATCAGGCGGCGTGGCGCGCCCTACAGCGCGGCGCGGGCGCAGCAGGCGGCCTTGTATACGCG
>CAZFGB010000141.1:0-11132 GCA_964518405.1 uncultured Pseudomonadales bacterium
GCCGCGGCCGCCGAACAGCGTCTCGATGAGGTTTCTCGCGAACTGGACTCGCTGAACACCTGGCTCGAGGATGCCGACAAGCGCCTGTCCCGGCTTCAGGCGGAAATCTCCCGGGCGGACGACGAAGTCGCCGGCATCAATCAGCGCAACCGGGATCTGAATACCGAAATCGATCAGGTGCGGCAGTCGCTGGCGCAACTCGAGGACCGGCGACGCCAACTGGACGAGCGTCGCATCGACCAGGCCAATCGAATAGCGCGCCATGTGCGCGCGGCGCATCGACTCGTCGGGACCGGTTTCTTCAAGGTGCTGCTCAACCGGGAAAGTCCGGACACGGTCGACAGGATCGTTCGCTACCACCGCTACTTCGTCCGGGCACGCCTCGACGCCCTCGACGCGTATGCGCGGACCGTGAACAGGATAGAGGAGATCGGCCGGGCCACCCGCGAGCGAGAGCAGGCATTGGCGGCCCGAGAAGGCGAATTGAAATCGCGAACGGCTCGCTTGGGCGAAACCCGCCGCGAGCGAGAATCGCTGGCGGCGTCCCTGCGCCGGGAGATGCGGGACAAGGTTGTATCGCGCGATCAGCTCCTCCGTGACCGCAAACGCCTGCAGTCTTTGCTCGTCCGGCTCGATGAACGGTTGCGTGATGAGCACACCGTCGCCTTCGCGGCAAGCAAGGGCCGCATGCATTGGCCGGTAGCGGGGCGGGTGCTGCACCGCTTCGGCGAAGCGCGCGCCGACGGCAGATTGCAGTGGGAAGGAATCTATCTCGCAGCGGCCGAAGGCACCCGGATCAATGCCATCCACAGCGGGCGGGTCGTGTTCGCCGACTGGCTTCGCGGCTTCGGGCTGCTGACCATCATCGACCACGGCAACCGCTACATGTCCCTCTACGGCAACGCCGATACGCTGCTGAAGCAGGCCGGCGATTGGGTCGAAAGCGGCGAACCCATCGCTTCCGCGGGACGTAGCGGCGGCCGCGACGTCAGCGGCGTGTACTTCGAAGTGCGCGCGGACGGCCGGCCCACCAATCCGACCGCCTGGTTGCGCGGCGAACAGCCGCGATAGTGCGCGCCCGCCCAAGCCCATCGAACTCTCTTCGACCCGCCGAACGCCTGACGGTCCGACAGACAAGCTACAATCCGCGGCATGCGGCTTCGACCCATCACGCTGATAGGCATCATGGCGAGCATGACGACGGGCATCGCATTAGGGGTGGTGGCGTTCCAGGAGCTCGTCGGAGAAATGCGCCTTGGGCAGGACGCTTCGTCGCTCGGAGTCGTTCTGCGACGCGTTCAGGATGCGTACGTCGAACCGATCCCCGAGGAAACCCTGAGGGAAAACGCCATACGCGGCATCGTGGACGGTCTCGACCGGCATTCGACTTACCTGGATGTCTCCGCGCTCCGGGATCTGCGTGAAGAGACCACCGGCAGTTTCAACGGCATAGGCATCGATATCGGACTGGTGAACGGCTACATCACGGTCATCGCGCCCCTGGACGACACTCCCGCGGCCGAGGCCGGACTACGTGCGGGCGACACCCTGATCGAAGTGGATCACGCCTCGCTCAAGGGACGCACGGTCCGCGAGGCTGTCCGCCACCTGCGCGGCGAACCGGGCACAAACGTCCACGTCCAGGTGCGTCGCGATGGCGCGGCGTCACCGCTGGATTTTGACCTGGTGCGCGCGAATATCCGCGTCAACAGCGTGCGTTCCCGTTTGATCGAACCCGGCTATGGCTACGTCCGTATCGCCCAATTCCAGAACAAGACGCCGCGGGACCTGCGCGCCGCCGTGAAACGGCTCGCCGACGATAGCGCGGGAGACCTGCGCGGGCTCGTCGTCGATCTTCGCAACAATCCCGGCGGCGTCCTGGGGGCTTCGGTGGATGTCGCCGACGAGTTCCTCGACGAGGGATTGATCGTCTACACCGAAGGTCGGGACGCCAAGGCCGAAACGCGATTCATGGCCGAAGACGGCGACATCCTCGACGGGGCCCCCCTTGTGGTCCTCATCAACCGGGGTTCCGTCTCCGCTGCGGAAGTGGTCGCCGGCGCGCTGCAGGATCACGGTCGGGCGACCCTGGTCGGCACAAAGAGTTATGGCAAGGGCTCGGTGCAGTCCGTGCTGGAGATCGAAGGCAAGCGCGCGATCAAGCTGACGACCGCCCACTACTACACCCCGAACGGCCGCTCGATACAGGCTTCGGGAATCGATCCGGACATCACCGTGGCCGCCGAAGACGGGGCCTCGCGCGCCTCCTACGATGCACTGTTGCTCGCCGTCGCCCTGCGCCAGTTGAAGAGCCCTCAGCCGGGGAGCGCGAGGGGGTAGCCCCTCGCAGAAAAGAGCAGCGCGAGGGGGTAGCCCCTCGCAGAAAAGAGCAGCGCGAGGGGGTAGCCCCTCGCAGAAAAGAGCAGCGCGAGGGGTAGCCCAGACCGTCGACATCCTTGAGACAACGCGGCCCGACGCTCCGGGTGCGTGGGATTTCCGTCGATTTGCTTGACAGATCGGTTCTGGAGTACCCTGCGCCGCTCTAGCACTGCTCGCGACAGCGCGATGCGCCGGATGGAAGCGGCGCCATGTCCCGGGCACGTCCATCGAACTTTCCCGTTCCGGCCGCGCCCGGAGCAGCTTAAAGACCCGCATGGCACGACCGCGTCAAGGATGTCGGCTTCGCTCTGTGGCGCATTCAAGGACATTATTGGTGACCGATAGTAATTTTTCGGGGTTCGGCCTGGCCGGACCCATTCAGCGTGCATTGACCGACAGAAACCATGTCGAGCCAACCCCGATCCAGGCACGCGCCATTCCCGAATTGCTCGCCGGCCGGGACCTGCTGGGTATTGCCCAGACCGGCACCGGCAAGACGGCAGCCTTTGCGCTGCCCATTCTCGACCGTCTTTCCCGCAGCCAGGGTAAACAGCGGTTGCCGCGTGCCCTGATCCTGGCGCCGACTCGCGAACTGGCGATCCAGATTGGCGAAGAATTCCGCGCCTACGCGACCCACCTGGCGTTGCGCCATACCGTGATCTTCGGCGGTGTCGGCCAGAGGCCCCAGGTCAACGCCCTGAGGCGCGGCGTTGACATCGTGACTGCCACGCCGGGCAGGCTGCTCGACCTGATGAACCAGCGATTGCTCAAGCTCGGCGAGATCGAGGTCCTGGTGCTGGACGAGGCGGACCGCATGCTCGACATGGGTTTCGTGCGCGATGTCCGCAAGATCATTGCGGCCCTGCCCGCGAAGCGCCAGTCGCTGCTGTTTTCCGCCACCATGCCCACCGAGGTTGCCCGTCTATCGAAAAGCATTCTGAGAAATCCGATTCGTGTTGAAGTCACGCCCCAGGCCACGCCGGTTGCGAATGTTGAACAGCGCGTCTATCACGTCGGGGCAAAAGAGAAGCAGACCTTGCTGGTCGAAATCCTCAACGATCCCGCGCTGTCCCGAGTGCTGCTCTTTTCGCGTACCAAGCATCGCGCCAACAGGATCACACAACAGCTCGACAGGGCTGGCTTCTGCACCGCCGTGATCCACGGGAACAAGTCCCAGAGCGCCCGCCAGCTTGCCTTGCAGCAGTTTCGCGCCGGCAAGGTGCGAGTCTTGGTCGCAACTGAAATCGCCGCCCGCGGCATTGATGTGGAGGGCATTACCCATGTCGTCAACTATGACTTGCCCAACGAGCCCGAAAGCTACGTCCACCGCATTGGCCGTACGGCACGGGCAGGCGCGGGCGGCTGCGCTCTGTCGTTCTGCGACCCCGAGGAACGAACCCATCTCAACGGTATCGAGCGCCTGATCCGGCAGCGGTTGACGGTGGCTGGCGATGGGGTAACGCCCGCACTCCCGACGAAAACACCAAAAGCCGGGAACGGCCAACCACAGGCCCGGCGCAAGGGCGGCTCCCGCAACCGCCGCCGGAACCGCGCATCGACGCCGAATGCGGGCGCCTTGAGGTTTGCCTAGCGTCCGGAAGTCCGTCGCCGCTTCGCGACGCCGTGTTTCACCCCGCCCAAGCCCACCTATGACCGTGCGCCTTGAGCGGCACTACGTGCCGTTCTTCGGCGCAGGCCGCAGGGCCTCGTGGCTGCCGCCCGCGGGATGGAAGGAAGGGCCTCGGACTCCGGCCTCGGGGGCGTTCGCACGGCGGGCAGCCCGAGCCGGCCCGCCCGCGCATTTGATACTCTGCGAATGTTCAAGAATCCCGGAACACGCCCATGAACAACAAAGTCTGTTCCCTGCTCAATATCGAGTTTCCGCTGTTCGCTTTCAGCCACTGTCGCGACGTTGTGGCCGCAGTGAGCAACGCCGGCGGATTCGGCGTGCTCGGTTGCGCTGGCCACACCGCGGAGTCCCTCGACATCGAACTGCGCTGGCTCGACGAGCACATCAACGGGAACCCCTATGGCGTCGACCTGCTGATACCGACCAGCCTGGACAGCAAGGAAAGCGCCCTCTCCGCCGCCGAAGTGGAGGCGCGAATACCGCCGGAACACAAGGCCCACGTCGAATCGATACTCGCCCAGCACGGCATAGACACAAAAGGGCTGTGGGACCGCGATATCGGTGACGGCTACGGCGACAACCTGCGCGAAAAAGGAGCCTCGGTGATTCTCGACGCCGCGTTTTCCCACCCGGTGAAGATGGTGGTCAACGCGCTCGGCGTGCCACCCGACTTCATGCTGGACCGGGCTCAAAAAAAGGGAATCGTCGTCGGCGCGCTGGCCGGTGCCAGGGAACACGCGATCAAGCATGCCGAGGCGGGTGTCGACGTCATTATCGTATCAGGCACCGAAGCCGGCGGTCACTGCGGCGAAGTGTCAACGATGGTCCTCATCCCCGAGGTGCTCGAAGCCCTCAGGCCCTATGGCGATATTCCCGTGCTGGCCGCGGGCGGAATCGTCACCGGCCGCCAGATGGCCGCAGTGATGGCCATGGGCGCGGCCGGCGCCTGGTGCGGCTCCGTCTGGCTTACCACGGCGGAGGCGGAAACCGCGCCAGTCGTCAAGGAAAAGATGCTTCACGCCAACTCCCGCCAGACCGTGCGGTCGCGCAGCCGGACGGGCAAGTACACGCGCCAGCTTCGCTCTTCGTGGACCGATGCCTGGCATCATGAGGACAGCCCGGACCCGCTGCCGATGCCGCTACAGGCGCTCGTCAGCGAACCCGCCCTGCGCCGCGTCTCCCAACTGGCCGAAGGCGGTCACGATGGCGCGAAGCAACTGGCCACCTATTTCGTCGGCCAGGGCGTCGGCCTGATGAACTCGACCGTATCGGCCCGGCAGGTTGTCTACGAGTTCATGGAAGATTTCGCCGACGCCGCCGAGCGTCTTTCCGCAACCCTGGAAGAGGCCTGATGTCATCGGAGCAGACCCATCCATGATCGAGCGCATCCCCTTCGGAAATGCCGGCCACCGCAGCACACGCACCATTTTCGGAGGTGCCGCGCTGCGCGACATGCCCCAGGCGAAGGCTGATGCAGTGCTCGAAACGCTGCTTGAATTTGGCGTCAACCACATCGACACGGCGGCCGGGTACGGGGACTCGGAACTGCGCATCGCACCCTGGATGAGGACGTATCGCGAGGGCTTCTTCCTCGCCACCAAAACCGGGGACCGGGATGGAAAAGGCGCCCGCGCGAGCCTTGAGCGTTCCCTATCAAGGCTCAGCGTGGAGCGAATAGACCTGATCCAGCTGCACAATCTGGTGGAGACGGAGGATCAGGAAAGAGCGTTGGGGCCGGGCGGCGCTCTCGAGGCCCTCGTAGCCGCGCGGGACGCCGGGCTCGTGCGCTTCATTGGCGTTACCGGACACGGCACGTTTGCGCCCGCCAGGCACCTCGACAGCCTGCGGCAGTTCCCCTTCGACTCCGTCCTTGTGCCGTGCAATTTCACCATGCTCGCGCAGCCGGAATATGCGAGCGATTTCGAGGAGCTATACAAGACGTGCCAGGAGCGTGGAGTCGCTTTCCAGACGATCAAGAGCGTGGCACGCCGGCGCTGGTCCCGGGCCGACGCGGGACCGCGCCACAGTTGGTATCACCCGATCCGTGACGGAGAAGGTTTGCGTCGCGCGGTCCACTTCGTGTTGTCCCGGCCCGATGTCTTCCTCAACACTTCGAGCGACTTCACGCTGTTGCGGCCCACGCTTGAGGCGGCGGCCACCGAGGTTCGCGCGCCTTCGGATGCCGCGATGCGCGATGACGCGCGCGCCATGGGTATAGAACCCCTGTTTGTACGCGGGGTGTCGGACGCTGTCTAAAGGACGCAAGGGGCGCCAGCTCCGATAGCTGCTAGCCCCTGCTAGCCCGGAACCGTCTCCGCCATCGACCGCCGCCAGGTCACGAATCCCCAAACCGCCATGGCCAGGTAGATCGCGTACAGGATCGCGTAGCCCTCCAATCCCTGCAGCGCGTAGAGGGCCACCGAGATGATGTTGACGACGAACCAGACCACCCAGTTCTCGATCTTCTTGCGCGCGGTGAGCCACATGGCGGCGATGCTCATTGCGAACACCCCGTTGTCCCAATACGGATATGCGGCGTCCGTCTGTGTCGCGAAGTAGACACCGAGGCCCGCGGCCACCGCACCGCACAGGACAGCAAGGCTCGCCAAGACGGATCGGCTGGTGCGGGTAACGGGCAACTCCTCCCGCTGTTCGGTGCCGAACAGCCAGTAGTACCAGCCGTAAAGGTTCATCGGCAGGAAGGCTACAAGGTGCAGCAGCAGGTTGGCGTAGAGCCGCGCTTCGTAGAGGACCGTGATCGAAACGAAGACGTAGGCAACGCCAAGCGGCCACGCCCACACGTTCTGGCGAATCAGGAACCAGACGACGACAAGACCCAGCACCGTGCCGATGGGCTCATCGGCGAACAGCCACAGGTTCCAGATGTCCGAGAGCAGGTCCATGGGGATCAGGCGCCAAAAGCCAACGGTTCAGGCACGGCTTCCCGTCGACCCCGTTGGCTTCGAAAGGCAATCCAAACCAAGCGCGGCCGCTCGCATGTCGGCTGCAGGTTGCGATTCAACTCAGCGTTGGGGCTAGCGACGAATCTACGATTCGACGGTCGTTCGTGAGCAGCGTCGCGCCTAGAACTCGAGCGGTCGCTACGAGAATTCGGTCTGCCGGGTCACGGTGAAAGGAGTCCGGCAGGGCCGCAACCTCGGTGGCGACCGCCGGGGAGATGCCCTGTCTACGCACGAGAGGCGGAGCGACGGCCTTGTCCAGCCACTCACGTAGCGGCAATGCCAGCCGAATGCGGCCCAGGCCGGAGAGCATCGCCACCTCCCAGAGGGAGATGTCAGACACGAATACAGGGCCATCGGGAGTCGCCGCTTCAACGACTTCCCGCTGCCGCGGCGAGAGCTGCATTCGGTCGTTCAGCCACCAGATCAGCACGTGTGTGTCCAGCAAGGCGGTCATCAACGGTTGCTCTCCCAGTGGTCCTCGGGGACGACCGGACCGACAATATCGCCTACAACGGTGACGGTACCCTGCAACTCGAGCTGGGGATAGCGAGCGAGCGACTGGGTAGCAGGGCCAAGCTCCGCCACGGGTTGGCCGCGCTTCAGGATAACCACACGCTCCCCGGTTGCGCGGACGCGGTCGAGTATCGAGAGGCAGCGGGCCTTGAAATCAGAAGCGTTGATGTGTTCCATAAGTGACTAGTATTAATGACCAGTCACACCAAGTCAACGACCGAGACTTGCAAAGGACGTAGCGTGGTCTGACCAACTCTTGCACGGGATCATCACCTTTCCGAGGCCGTCGGGGCGATGATCAGCTCCCGGACAGTGACCTCGGGGGGTTGCCGATACGCAAACAGGACCGCGTCCGCGACATCATCCGGTCGTAGCCCACCTTGG
Organism: uncultured Pseudomonadales bacterium; assembly: GCA_964518405.1. Classification (GTDB taxonomy): domain Bacteria; phylum Pseudomonadota; class Gammaproteobacteria; order Pseudomonadales; family Azotimanducaceae; genus VXNE01. The sequence goes on from CAZFGB010000141.1 coordinate 7,870, forward strand.
AGACGGTCCTTGTTGGCTTGGTAGGCCTCGATCAGGTCCGCCTGGGTCGACCGGCTGAGCAGGTCGGTGTCGACCAGGCCCGGAGAGATCAGCACGACCCGAACTCCGGACCCAGCCGCTTCGGCGCGCAGTCCCTCGGTGAGGCCCCGGACGGCGAACTTCGTTCCGACGTATACAACGTGATTGGGGCCGTACCGATGCCCGGCGGTTGACCCGATGTTGACGATGGTCCCCGTGCGCCGTTCGAGCATCCTGGAAAAGACCACGGACGTGGTGTTCAGCAACCCCACGACGTTGGTCTCGAACATCCCCTGCCAATGCTCCGGTTCCTGGTCCTTGAACGCCGAGAGGTTCAGCCAGCCGGCGTTGTTGACCAGCAGGTCGACCGGCCCATGCATCTCCTCCGCCTCGGCCACGGCAGCGCGGAAGCCCTCGACATCGGCGACGTCGTTCTCCCGGCAGAGGGTGTCGGAAAGGTCCAGCGCCCGCAGGCGGTCGACGCGGCGGGCGGTCAGCAGCAATGGATGGCCCGCCGCGCTCAGCGCCCGCGCGATCGCCGCGCCGATGCCAGCGCTGGCTCCGGTAATCACTGCCAATGGCTTGGTCATGGGCCTCCCTGGTGCATGTCATCCACTGCAGGCCCAGCGAGTTTGCGCCAGCCGGAGGTTGGGTGGATCTATCCCGCCGTAGGGTATCTCAGAGACGCGGCTGTGCGAAAACACGCGTTGCTTGCCCGCCCCCTCGGTCCGGAGGCGGCCGGATTGTCATTCTTGACCCTCCGGAAGGCGCAGTAGACGTTCGCCCCGCCAGATACGAACGATTCTCGCCCTGCCCGCATCTCGCCGGTACACGATCCGGAACGGTGGTTGAATGAGTTCACGCAAGAACGTCTGATCGAATTCCGGCACCACGCGACCCATGTCGGGATGGTCGGCGAGGGCCTGAACGCGCTGAAGAACCTCCGCGATCAGCTTCTCCCCAACCTCCGACACGCCCTGCTCCGCATACCATGCGCGGACGTCTTCAAGGTCAGCAAGCGCCGACTCGGCGAAGCTGATTGCGATCGGGGACATGAGGCTATTTCAGACCCAGCCGCTCCCTGGCCTCCTCGAAATCAACCTCCCGTCCCGCTTCCAGGTCCGCCAGCCCGGCAACCACCGCGCGCATGAAATCACGTTCCTCTTCGGCTCGTTCGTATTCCCCTACGGACTGGACGACGGCAACACCCCGGCCGCGTTTCGTAACCAGCACGGGCCGGCGCACGTCGGTTGTATGATTCACCACGCGCCCCGGATTCACTTTCAGGTCCGACAAGGGAACGAGATCCTCGGAAAACTTAATGGTCACCCTACGGCTCCAAAAGACCGATGTTTGGCACTAAGAATAGCTCTTGTTAGAAGACCCTTCTAGTGGTCATTTGTGGGTGTTCCTGTTCCCCCTTGGTCAATGCAACATGGATGTGGCCGCGCCCCGCAACAACCCGGATGAGCTCACACGCGGGGAAATGGGTGGGCTTGAGCCACCCTTGAATTGACCTTCCGACCCGTCTTTGTCAACCTGCTGCCGCACATGGGGCAAGAGACGAACGACTCGTTGGCGACGTGACGCGAGACGTCGCCGCAGCTGCTCCCCGAACGCATCGAGAGTCACGTAGCCATGGCGAATAAACGACCCAACATCCTCTGGATATACATCGAAGACCAGGATCCGAGATACGGATGCTACGGCGAGACGCTGGTGGAAACCCCAAACATAGACGCCCTTGCGGCGGAGGGCGTGGTGTTCGAGCGGGCGTACTCGCCAGCGCCGGTATGCAGTCCCAGCCGCTCGGCGGTAATCACAGGCAGCTACGCGATTCGTCTCGGTACCCATGTCCAGCGCTCGAGCCGCTTTCCCGGGGAAGAGATCTACCTGCCGGAGGGCCACAAGACCGTGCCGGAGGTGTTCCGCGATGCCGGCTACTTCACGTTCAACAACGGCAAGGACGACTACAACTTCGCCCGTGACCGAAACAGGCTGTACACCGCCGGCAATGATGAACGGGAGCCGGACGGCAAGGTGAACGGCGGTGTGAGCCTGCAGCGCGGCAGCGGCGATTGGCGTGAGTGTCCTGCCGATATGCCCTTCTTTTGCGCAGATACAGACCAACGGCGGCAAAGACGGCTACAGCGCCGAGCAGGCATCGGGAGTCCTGCAGCGGCTGGGGGTCGAGGATCCACAACTCGTCAGCCCTGACGATGTCACCGTACCGCCGCAATATCCGGACATTCCGGAAATGCGCGAGATGGTCGCCAACCAGCTCAACACCATGCTGGTCAGCGACATCCTCGTAGGCCAGATGATCGAGCGTCTGAAGGCGGACGGACATTGGGGTAACACCATCATTTTCCTCTTGAGCGATCACGGCGCCCTGTTCCCGCGCGCCAAGCAGATGTGCTACGAGGAGGGGCTGCACGTGCCCTTGATGGCAGCCGCGCCGGGCATGCCGGAGTTCCAGGGGCTGATCCCTCCGGGTACGCGGTGCAGGGAACCGGTCGCCACCCTCGATTTGGGCGCCACATCGCTGGAACTCGCCGGGATCAAGGTGCCGGACTACATGGACTCCGCCAACCTGTTCGAGGGCCCGCAGCGCGAGCACGTGTTCTCGGCGAGGGACCGCTGCGAATGGGTGGTGGACAGGACCCGCAGCGCTATTGGCGACCGCTATCACTACATCAGGAACTTCATGACCGACCGGCCGGTCGCGCAGCCCAACTTCCGCGAGGTGTGGCCAGCGATCATACGGACCCGGGAGTTGTTTGAGCGCGGTGAGCTGACACCAGCCCAGGCATTGGCCTATGGGCCGAGACCGGCGGAGGAACTGTACGATCTGAAGGAAGATCCGCACGAAACGGTCAACCTGGCGGACGACCCCGACCACCAGGAAATCCTTGAGGCCATGCGTGCGCTCGTGGAGGCCTGGATCGCCGACACGGATGACCGGGGACAGTACCCGGAATCGAGAGCCGCACTCGCGGTCACCAAGCAACAGTTTCGGAGGTGGTGCACGGACCCTGTTTTCGATGATGTCTGACTGACGGTGTTCGGCGGCAGTGCCGCTCGCGGAAGTTGTATCCCCTGTTAGGCCTCCCGCCAAAATAAACTATCCGATTTAGCCGTGGCTCTGCTATGCTGTCCGGCATGGTCGAGATGGGCCGGGAAGCGGTTGTCGAGGCGTTGCGGGGGAAGTACGCGGCGTTGGCGCCGGTGCTGGACGAGCGCAC
>CAZFGB010000142.1:0-3086 GCA_964518405.1 uncultured Pseudomonadales bacterium
ACGGCATCGCCGAAGAGTTTCACGTCATGCGGCACGTGATGAACCTCGAAACCGTCAACACCTACGAGGGGACGCACGATGTCCACGCGCTGATTCTCGGGCGGGCGCAGACAGGACTACAAGCCTTTACCGGCGAGTGAGGGGAGACATCCGCACTCGACTCCGTCAGCTACGGCGGGCTGGGTGATATCAAACCGCTATTGCATAGTGGAGTTTTGATGAAAAAGGGTGGGGATGTTCGATGACCACCTATCTTCGCCGGTCGCGCTTCAATATGGTCTAGCGATGAGTAGAAGCAGAGGGAAGGGAGATGATTCGTACACTCATCGTGGACGATCACGAGTTGTTCGGCATTGGACTGAGCCGGGCGCTTGCAGATATCAATATTGTCGATGTCGTTGGCCGCGCCGACTGCGGCGAACGGGCCATAGAACTCAGCCGGGAACTGCTGCCTCACGTCGTGTTGATGGATATCGTCATGCCGGGAATCGGTGGCCTCGAAGCGACCCGTCGCATCATCCGACTGGAAAAGGACATCAGCATCGTCATGGTCACCGGGTGTCGTGACGAGCCCTATCCTTCGCAATCCCTGAAAGCCGGCGCCTGTGGCTATGTGACGAAGAGTTCGACTCTCGAAGAACTGATGACGGCGATCCGCCGCGCCTTCTCGGGCCAGAGGTTCGTGAGCGCCGATGTCGCGCAGAAACTCGCGTTGCGCACGCTCGACAACGAAGATATCTGTCCCTTTGAACAACTCTCCAGCAGGGAGATGCAGATCACGTTGATGGTGATCAATTGTCACCGCGTGCAGGAAATCTCGCATAACCTGCATTTGAGTCCAAAGACCGTCAACAGCTACCGCTACCGGATCTTCGAGAAGCTGAAGGTGTCGAGCGATGTGGAACTGGCACTCCTCGCGGTCAAGCACGGGATGATTCATCCATCGTTGCCGCTTGCGCCCAGCGCTCCCTTTCCGTTGGAGGAGGAAGAGGACCTGGCGGTGCCCAGCGGTCCGGTGCGGGCGCAGAAGGTCGCGTCCGAGCAGCCGGATGTCGCGCTCGCGGACTTGTCGGGATGACAGCGGCGGCGTGACAGGCTCTCCGCGGCCAGGCCCGCGGCGTTGCCCCGGAAGTGAGCGTCGCCGTATAGTTCGGCGATGGCGGGGACCGGACGGTTCGACGCGGAAACCTTTCTGGCGTCTCTCACGAAAAAGCCCGGCGTCTATCGGATGCTCGACGCCGACGGCCGGTCGCTCTATGTCGGCAAGGCGCGCAACCTCAGGGCGCGGGTGACGAGCTATTTCCGCGCTTCCGGTCTTTCCGCGAAGACCATGGCGCTGGTTGCCAGGATCGACGACGTGCAGGTCACCGTCACCCAAAGCGAGACCGAGGCGCTGCTGCTCGAACAGAGCCTGGTAAAGGAAGAGCGCCCGCCCTACAACGTCGTCCTGCGGGACGACAAGTCGTATCCCTACATCTGCCTGACCGGCCATGCGGAGTTTCCGAGGCTGACGTTCCACAGGGGCGCGAAACGGCGGGATGCCCGCTATTTCGGACCGTTTCCCAGCGCATACGCCGTGCGCGACAGCCTCAACATCCTGCAGAAGCTGTTTCAGCTTCGCTCGTGCGACGACGGGTTCTTCCGCAACCGCTCTCGACCGTGCCTGCAATACCAGATCAAGCGTTGCAGCGGTCCCTGCGTCGGCCTGATCGACGCCGCGCAATATGCGGAGGACGTTCGCCTCGCGGTGCTGTTCCTGGAGGGTTCCAGCCAGTCGGTGCTGGACGAACTGAAAGGCAAGATGGACGCGGCCGCGGCGAAGCTCGAGTTCGAACGGGCCGCGAAGTATCGCGACCAGGTCTCGCACCTGCGGCGCGTGCAGGAAAACCAGTATGTGCACGGCGCCACGGGTGACGCGGATGTGTTCGCCATCGCCGTCGAAGGGGGATTCGCCTGCGTGCAGGGACTCTTCGTTCGCGACGGACGGGTTCTCGGCCAGCGCACCTGGTTCCCGAAAAACGAACTCGGCGTTGCGGCGGGAGAACTGCTGTCGGCGTTTCTTTCGCAGTATTTCTTCGGCGGCGCGGATCGCGAGATTCCGAAGAGCGTGATCGCGTCGGAGCAGTTCGACGACCGGGATGTGCTGCGGGATGCGTTGACGTCGCGCGCCGGCCGCAAGGTGAATCTGTCCATCCGGGTGCGCGGCCAACGCGCGCGCTGGCTTGAGATGGCGCAGGAGAATGCATCCCTCTCCCTCGGCGCGTACCTGGCCGACCGAAGGAATGTCTTCGCCCGCTTCGTCGACCTGCAGGAAGCGCTCGGCCTCGAGGATCTGCCGCAACGGCTCGAGTGTTTCGACATCAGCCATACCGGTGGAGGCGAAACGGTGGCTTCCTGCGTCGTGTTCGATACCAACGGTCCCCTGAAATCGGACTATCGCCGCTTCAACATCGAGGGCGTCGCGCCGGGAGACGACTTCGGCGCCATGGAGCAGGCGCTGCGGAGACGCTATCGGCGGGGTCCCCCGCGCGGGACCGCAAAGGGGGGCATTCCCCGAGATCGGGGCGAAGCGGCATTTCCCGATGTGCTCATCATCGATGGCGGCGTCGGCCAACTCAACCGCGCGCTCGAGGTAATGAACGACTTGCAGATCGAGGACGTGCGTCTGCTGGCCATCGCCAAGGGTCGGTCGCGCAGGCCGGGGCTGGAGCGCGTCATCGCGGCGGGGGAGGGAGACCTGGCCCTGTCGCCGAGCGGCGGCGCACTGCATCTGCTGCAACACATCCGGGACGAGGCGCATCGGTTCGCCATCACTGGGCATCGCGGCCGCCGGCAGAAACGTCAGCGCCGATCCGAGTTGGACGGCATTCCCGGCGTGGGTGCGAAGCGCAAGCGCGAGCTCCTCGCGCACTTCGGCTCGGTCGCATCCGTCAAGGGTGCGAGCGAGGAAGAGATCGCCAAGGTGCCCGGCATCAGTCGCCGTCTCGCGCAGAACGTCTACGCGGCGCTGCACATCGGCTAGCGGGCTGCGCCGTGGAGCGGCACGTAGTGCCGATAAAGGCGCAGGGTGCGGGACGGGTGGGATG
>CAZFGB010000143.1:0-14287 GCA_964518405.1 uncultured Pseudomonadales bacterium
GCCCGAAGGGCTGACGGATTTCATGGCACTAACGCAACCGGGCGCACTGTCAATGCAAGTAACGGTAGACGACGGGCCGCGCGCCCGCAACCGATCAGCGCACCACGACGAGAATTCTTCTTCCCCCACGCTGCACATGAAGCGCCAGCACGTCCTCCTGTTCCCTCACCGTATCGACGAATTCACCGACGCTGCGCACTTTCCGTCGATTTACGGCGAATACGATGTCACCCCTGCGAAGGCCCGCCTCCCAAGCCAGGCTGCCCGACTCGATGTTCCGCACCTCGACGCCTTCGACTTGATCGAACCACGGATGGTCACGGCTGATTTCCGCGAACTCCACGCCTTCGAGCTTTTGCGACGATGTTTCGCCGGCAATGGAACTGGACCGCAACTGGCCGATGACGGCCTCCTTTTCGATCCGCTCCCCATCGCGAACAATACCGATCCGAACCGTCTCCCCGACCCGGGTCAAGCCGATTCGGTTACGCAGATCCACATGGTCTTCTATGGGCTTGTCATCGACGCTCACGATCACATCTCCAGCCTCTATGCCCGCCGCTTCCGCCGGGGAATCCTCTTCCACTCGTGACACGAGGGCACCCGTGAGTCCATCGAGGTCAAGCGCTTCAGCTACGCCCGGCGACACTTCTTCGATTCGCACGCCCAATAGTCCGCGCCGGATCTCTCCGAACTCCAGCAGTTGGTCCACCACGGTTTGCGCCATGTTCGACGGCACGGCGAAGCCGATGCCGACGTTGCCTTGCGCAGGCGTGATCAGCGCCGTATTGATGCCGATCAGGCGACCCTCCAGATCGACCAGCGCCCCACCGGAATTGCCCGGATTGATCGAGGCGTCCGTCTGGATAAAGTCCTCGTAGCCACCTCGGCCGGGGTTGATGGATCGCCTGCCGAGCGCACTGACGATGCCCAGCGTTACCGTCTGATCGAGCTGGAACGGGCTGCCGATCGCCACCACGAAGTCCCCGATCTCAAGTGCGTCCGAGTCAGAAAGCGGCAGTTCCGACAAGTCCTCCGCCCCGATCCTGAGCAGCGCGATATCCGTTCCCGGGTCGCTGCCGACGAGTTCCGCCTCCACCGTGCGGCGGTCGTGCAGCCGCACCGTGATCTCTTCGGCGTTTCGAATCACGTGATGGTTGGTGATCACGTGACCCTTGCCGGCATCTATGATGACGCCCGACCCGGTGCCCCCGCCGGGAGATCGGTCGGGCACCGGGAACTGGAAGAATTCGAACACATCGGGACGTTGGCTGCGCCGTTGCCCTACAACGGAGATGTTCACCACCGCGGGCGCCGCTTTCTTTACGGCGGGCGCCGCCGTAAGCCTTTCGGCGGCATGGCCGGAAATCGCCAGCGACGCCGCGAAGAACGCAGGCAACATTCGATGAAGTACTGACTGGGGCATATCGCGTGCTCCTGCGAGAGCTTGCGTTGAGGAATGCGTTCTCGACGCGTTGCAAGCCGTTAGGCCGACTGGCCAGCGAACCGCGATTTTAGCGCACTTTCCTGGTGCGCATGGGCGGTAAAGCGCAGGATTGGAGTGTCGAGCGGACCCGATATCCGCAACTTGAATAGAAAGGCAACCGCGAATCCAACCGAAAGAATATTGTTGTTTTATACAGCATTGGTCAGAATGCGTCCGACAGTTTCCGCGAAGGGAAATGACGTGAAAGCCCGCGATCAACTACGGTCGACCCACGTCTTCAAGACGTCCCGCAGACGTCTGCAGGGAAGTGCACGGTGCGGTGCCGCACACTGAAATGGCCGTGCACGGTTTCTGCTGTGAGCGAGGCGCTGAAGTGAGAGAGAACGCGTCTGCCCAAGCCGAGCTGTTCCCGGAACCGCACGTCGAGAAGCACAAGATCGTTTCCCTATTCAGCGGATGCGGCGGCATGGATCTGGGTTTCCTCGGCGGATTTGCTTTCGGCGGCAAGTTCTACGATCACCTTCCCTTCGAGATTGTGTGGGCGAACGAAATAGACAGCCTGGCTTGCGACACTTACGCCGCGAATTTCGGTGCCGACACCCTGCATAGAGGCGACATCGACGACGTCATGGACACGCTGCCGGACTCGGCCGATGTGGTGATCGGCGGCTTCCCCTGCCAAGATGTTTCGATCAATGGGCGCCGCCGCGTCGAAAACGGCGCGAGGACGATACTCTACAAGCGAATGATCGATGTCGTGAACCGTTGCCATCCAGATGTATTCGTAGCCGAAAACGTCAAGGGTTTGCTGATGTCGCACGGCAAGCCCTTTTTCGATCAGATGCTCGCCGACTTCAATCTTGACGGATACACGGTCAGCCACATGCTCTACCTGGCAGCGGATTACGGCGTACCGCAGCTGCGCGAACGCATCTTCATCATCGGCGTGAAGGGCGAGCAGGAGTTCCGGCACCCGGCGCCGCTGGATGATCGAATGACGGCGCAGATGGCGCTTCGGGACCTGGAGAGCGCCGGCGAAGACAGAACCATCTCCCACATCTGGAGCAAGGCGCAGCGTAGTCCAGAGCAAGGCAATAGGCGCCTGAAAGCCGACAGGCCAGCAACGACGATCCGCGCGGAACATCACGGCAACATCCAATGGCACTACAAGCTGGACCGGCGCATATCTCTTCGCGAAGCGGCCAGGCTGCAGTCCTTTCCGGATCACTTCGCTTTCGTTTGCGCGATGCGCCAGACCGAGCGGCAGATTGGCAACGCCGTGCCTCCGGTTCTGGCTTGGCACATTGCCAAGGCCGTTCGCGAGCATCTTGACCCCGATTCAATTTGAGCAACTGTTGGAGGACATGCGCATGGCAATGACCGGATTCGATCACCTGGTGATACGTGTTTCCGATCTGGAGGAGGGAATCAGGACGTACCGCGACCGCCTCGGACTGACTCTCGACCGCACCGATCAGACCGACGCGCTCGGCGTCAAGCAGGCCTTCTTCAACCTGCCTGACGGCGGATTCATCGAAGTCGTCGCGCCGACCGATCCCGACGGCGCCGTGGGCCGGTCTCTCGAGAGCCGGGGGGAAGGCATCCACACCATATCGTTTGCCGTCGACGACCTCGAGGCGACATGTTCAGCAATGAAGGCGGCGGGGGCCCAATTGATTGGAGAAGGCGGACCACAGGTGTTCGTGCATCCGAAGTCCACCCACGGCGTGCTGCTGCAGATCGCGGCGAAGCGCAGCTAACGCGGACTCTCCGCAGGCTCTCGCGGAGCCTTCAGCCCCGGGAGCGCGAGGGTGTCGCTCGCAAAGAAGGGAACCTTCCCCACCGCTGACGCGTAAGGAAGCGCAGGCATTTTTCACCGACGCCGGAGGCGCGCCCTCATGCAAGCCGCCTATCTGCGTCTGCGGCTCACCGGCGGCGATGTGGGACTGGTGCTGCTCGGTTCCGCGACGAGAGCTGGCGCCGCTCCCACGCGCGGACCCTGGGCGCGGCCGCATCGAAAACCCGCTCGTAGTTGCGCCGCTCCACCTGCGTCCGGACGTCGGCACCGAGCCGTTCCCAGAGCGGACGATAGACCTCATGCGTCCCGGCGTATGACCTCCAGCTCGACGGCGAAACCGAGTCCGTGCCGAAAAGGAACCGCGTCGGATGTTTCTCCATCAACACAGCCCAGCCATCAACGGTGTCGGCGTCCCGCACCAAGTACCTGGCGACTTCATCCCACGAGATGTCGACTGCCACATGGTCGTAGCGCGGGTCGCCCAGCATCTCGTCAAGCAACTCGAGGTGATGTTCCGTCGGCGGCACGAATCGGCCCAATCCCGTGTGGGCCCAGATGACCGATGCATCCGGGTGGCGAGCGAGAACTTCGAGCAGGTCGTCGTAGTGCGCCGGCCGTTTGCCCGGACGCACCATGGAGATATCGCAGTGCAGGATTGCCACGAGTCCGATCTCGGCCACGGTGGCCAGAATCCGATCCAGCGCGGGATTGCGCAGGCTCGCCGTATGGCCGGTGACCTTCGACGACACGAATTCCTTGTGAACGCTGAACTCTCCGATGCCTGAGAACACGCCCGGAAAGGTGAGCAGAACCCGCCGGATATGGTCGGCGGCGTACATGTCGGTCGGGTTGAAACCGGTGATCATCGGATCGACCCGGCGCTTTAGCGCATCGCTCAGCGACAGGTACTCCTGCGCGATCATGGCGTCTACGAACGAGTAGTAATAGAGCGCCGCGTCGGAGTGCAGGTAGTAGTGGGGGGCGCGGTCACCGGAAACGAAATAGTCCCATTTCTGCTGCAACGGAATGCCGAACATCGCCACACGGCCCACCCGGCCGCCCACCATATCGAAATATTCGCGGGCGGTGATGCCCCGCTGCACGTAGTCCGACAGGTGGAAGTGGACATCGTTGAATGACGGTTCGGGCTCGCCCTCATCGATCTCTGCCGCCGCCGCGGCCAAACCGGCAAGCGGTAGCAAGACCCATGGGACCCACCGACGAAGACGTTCCTCCCGCATACGAACTCCTGCGACTGGATCAGGCAGGCGCGACAACATTGCGAACCGTGTCCGGCAGGTACCGGGTGAGCACCGCGCGGATGGTCGACCACCACACTGCCATCGCCAGAAACAGGCAGCCGATGAGCACCAGCGAAATGGCGACGCTGTAAAGGGCCGACAGCTCCTCGAAGTACCACGCGACGGCGCCGATCAGGTAAGCGGTCGCCGCAACCATGATCGCCCTCCGGTTGACGATCACCGCCAGGCAAGCAAGACATAGGTAACAGCCGACGACCGCCGTGGCCTCCAGCCAGTCGGCGGGAAGTCCCCCCGACTGCACCCACCAGAAGATCGGGTGGGCGATTGCCGGCGCAGCGAGCAGGTGCAGCCAGAAAGCGACATCCGAATGTACCGAGGTTCGATCCGGATCGCGTACGTCCCAGTACATCGCGAAGGCAAACGCCCCGATGCCAAGCACGAGCAAGACAACGTTGGCGCCCAGGAACGGGTTCTCGAACGGCGAAAACAACAACCACGTCCAGTACAGCATGGCACCAAGGAACAACACGCCGACCGCGACGGCGATCGGCACCCCGTACCGCCGCCAGAACAACGCCGCTGCGGCAGCGCCGCACCCCAGCGCCGACAGCATCCCGAATCCGGCGGTGTCGTGCAGCGCGGATATCGTTCCGCCGCTCAGCACGATCTGGTCATCCGGCCGGGTCATCCAGAACATCCCCGCGGCGGCGGCGATGCTGAATCCAAGCACGTAGATGATCGATGTCAGCGCCAGACGTCTTCGCAGCGTGAAGTACTCGCTCAGGGCCGCGGCCACCGCCATCACGAGCAGGCATGCCGCGACCACGCCCAGATCCGCGGCAAACCAGGCGATCCCCGTGAACAGGAGTATCGATGCGAGCGCAACGAACACATCGTTGAAGCCCCGGTACAGGTGGAAGGCCTCTTCGTCGAGGCTGGGCGAACGGGTCCCCGAATGGGATGCCATGTAGGTTCGGAATGCATCCGCATCCGTTTCCAAAATGGCGCCGTCGCGCACGGCGTCCCGCAGATCCTGTTCCGTATACGTGGTCGGGGGTGCCGCCATGGACGCTCGCCAAAGAGATGGGCAGCCAGCACTATACACCGGCGATCCCAAATCGCGTCCCCTTGCCACCAGGAAGACGTCCAACTCGTCGACATGATTCTCGATTGCGCAACGAATGCAGGATCATCCGAGGCACATCCGACGATCCTCCGCGTCGGCGTGGCGACTACGCATTTCCTATATGATCGTCAGATGTGCATTGCGCGGACACATCGGCAATGACTGACGCTGACCTGCTACGCCGAATCCGGCTCGGCGAGGACTCGGCGTTGGAGTTCAAACACGTTGAGGCAGCGCCGGGCCGCGTTTCAACACCGAGCCGTGATGAACTGGCAGACGAACTGGCGGCCTTCGCCAATGGCCGAGGGGGTCGCCTGCTCCTCGGCGTGGATGACAAGACGCGCGCTATTCGTGGCATTCCGCTTGACGCCCTGGATACCGTGGAGGGGTGGGTCCGGGAGATTTGCAACGACTCCATCAAGCCACCGCTAGATGCCGACATACTGAAGCTGGAACTGGAGGATGCGGACGGCAACCTCTTGCCAGCACTTCGCGTAGATGTCGAGCGAAGTCTGTTTGTGCACAAGAGCCCTAGCGGATACTTCCGAAGGATCGGCAGTTCGAAGCGTGAGATGCCCCCGGATACGCTAGCGCGACTATTCCAGGAGCGCAGCCAATCCCGAGTTATTCGTTTTGACGAATCGATCACTCCCCGCACTGATCGAGCGGACCTGGACTACGCACTTACGCAGCGATTCCTACGTACGGACGTCACCGAGGATCCTTGGACTTCGGAAACTGACAGTCCGGAAGCTGAAAACGAAACTCTGCACAAGCTTCGAATCGTCGGGACTGCACCCGATGATCGTCTCCGGCTGACCTTGGCCGGAACCCTGCTCTGCACGCGGGAACCGCAGCAGTGGCTCCCCCATGCGTACATACAGGCCGTCAGTTACGCTGGCGAACGAACGGACGCCGACTACCAAGCCGACGCACGTGATATCAGGGGACCACTGGACCAACAAGTGGCAGAAGGGCTGCACTTCGTGCGACGCAACATGCTTGTCCGGGCAACCAAGAAGACGGCGCGACAGGATCGTCCGCAATTCAGCGAACGGGCCGTATTCGAGGCAATCGTCAACGCCGTCGCTCATCGCGACTATTCGATTGCCGGCGAGCGAATACGCCTCCACATGTTCGGCGACCGCCTTGAACTCTACGTCCCCGGCGCGTTGGTCAATACGCTCACCCCCGACAGCCTGCATCTGCGGCAGGCAAACCGAAACGAGCTAATCGTTTCACTGCTCGCTCGTTGCGACGCGCCGTCCGGCCTCGGGCGCACACGCCTGATGGATAGGCGCGGCGATGGCGTCCCGATCATTCGTCGAGAGTGTCGGAAGCTCTCCGGACGGTTGCCGGAATACAGCTTGATCGACGACAGCGAAGTGCGTCTTTTGATGTGGGCAGCCAAGTAGCATGGCAAGCGTCAAGCAGGTCGTTTGCCTCGCGAACTCACGCAAGCTGACAGGGCGGTGTATCGCGGGACGCGAATGGACTGCGGAGTCGGGAGCGGGGGACTGGATTCGGCCGGTAAGTAAACGGGAAAACCGGGAGGTGTCGGAGTACGAACGCCAATACGAAGACGGGAGCGACCCGCAGGTCCTCGATATAGTCCAAGTACCAGTTTTGGAACCAAAACCCGATGGCTGCCAAACGGAGAACTGGTTGCTGGATGACAAATACTATTGGCGAAAGGTGGGTGCGTTCTCACCACTCGATCTGCCCAAACTTGCAGATCCTGTCGCGCCGCTCTGGGTCAATGGATACAACACTTACAATGGTCGAAACGACAACATGCCCCTTGCATCGGCTAGTGAGGAGGTCGGTTCACTGCGGTTCATTCAAGTCACTCAACTCAAGCTTTCAGTGTTCGCGCCTGGGGAAGCATTCGGGAGTGCGAAGCGTCGCGTGCAGGGTCGGTTCGATCACGCCGGCACCCGGTATGCTTTGTGGGTGACCGACCCAAGATACGAGAGGGCGTATCTTGCAATGCTAAACGGCACTTATGACCTTGGGGAGTGCTACTTGACGATAAGCCTCGGCGAACCGTACCAAGGGGACTGCTACAAGCTCATCGCAGCGATCATTGGAGCCAGGAACGCGGCATGAATCAGCGCGAATCGGCCATCTTCACGATCGGGCATTCCAATCATTCCCTGGAGGAATTTTCGCATTTCTTGGTTTCGCTCCATATAGATGTTCTGGCGGATGTCCGTTCGGCACCCTACAGTCGCTTCAATCCCCAGTTCAACCGAGAGGCCCTCGCTGCCTGGCTCCGGGCGAGGGATATCGAATACGCATACTTGGGGAGCGAACTCGGTGGACGCCCGAAGGATCCCGCGTGCTACGAAAACGGGCGCGTCTGCTATGCGCGGGTCGCTGAGACGCCGGTCTTTCGACTCGGTCTTGCGGAGGTGATGGACCTGTCCGAGGCACATCGTGTCGCATTGATGTGCGCGGAGAAAGAGCCGCTGGACTGCCACAGAACGTTGCTCGTCGCACAAGCGCTCGACGCTCGCGGTGTGAACGTGCACCATATCCTGGCTGATGGGACAATCGAAACCCACGCCGACGCAATCAGTCGACTGCTCCGGAAGTACGATCTGAATCCAGACGGTGACATGCTCACATCGCGCGAAGAGGCCATTCCATTAGCCATAGGGCGTCATGTCCAGGAGATCGCGTTCGCCGAACAAGCGCCCCGTGCCGCGGAGGAGGTTCGATGAAGGTCATGACGATCGGTTTCACGAAGAAGCCCGCAAGTCGATTCTTCGAGCTGCTGCGCGAATCGGGCGCCAAGCGCGTAGTTGACGTGCGGCTGAACAACGGTTCGCAACTTGCCGGTTTCGCGAAGAAGCAAGACCTCGCGTGGTTCCTGCAGGAAATCTGCGAGATGGAATACGTTCACTTGCCTTCCCTCGCACCGACCAAGGAGTTGCTGCGCGGATACAGAAACGGCGACATCGACTGGAATGCCTACGAGACGCGGTTCCTCGACCTGATGCGCGAGCGAAGAATCGAGGAATCGATTCCAAGGGAGGCGTTGGACGAAGGTTGTCTTCTATGTAGCGAGGATCAGCCGCACCGTTGCCACAGGCGCTTGGTCTTGGAGTATCTCGATGCCCAATGGGGTGACATGAGTGTCGAGCATCTAGGTCTCTCACCCGGCACCTAAGAACGCGAGGACCTGACAGTGGCAACCAACCATGTTCTGATCGACTACGAAAACGTACAACCCAGAAACCTCGCCGCCTTGAGGGATGTCTCGAAGGGACACGCCTTCAGGATCTACGTGTTCGTCGGGGCCAACCAGTCGCGGATTCCGAAAGAACTCGTGTTCGAGATGCAAGACCTCGGACCCGACGCCGAGTACATCGAGATCGCGGGAAGCGGCAAGAACGCCGCCGACTTCCATATCGCGTTTTACCTGGGCGCGCTGGGCAAACCCGGTTCTGACGACGAGTTCCACATCGTCTCCCGGGACACGGGATTCGATCCCTTGATCAGGCACCTGAAGGCCCGGAACATCAAGGCTGCGCGGCGAAGGGACCTGTTCGAGATTCCATTGCTGAAGGAGAGCGAGACCGAATCGCTCGGCGAGAAGATAGACAAGGTCATTCACAACTTCGATCTGCGGGGGCAATCGCGTCCGCGCAAAGTGAAGACGCTAAAGGCATCCATTCGTTCCCTCTTCGGCGATGGCCTGAAGGACGAAGAACTGGACAACCTCGTAGAGGGTTTGAAGCAACGGAAATACGTCGCGGTGGACGGCGAAAGGATCAGGTACAAGCCCTGAGCGTTCCCGCCAGGGCAAACCCGTCGCGCCGCGCCCCGCTCCGGATACCGGACATCGAGGGGAATCGAGGTTCCGTCATCCTGAACGGCACATCCGTAACGACCGCCGACATGGGGAACCATTCATCAGCGATCCGGCGCCGCGCCGGCGTCGCACTTCTCGTCGCTTTCCATTGCGGGCCGGCCGGGCAAGCCCACGCGTCGGTCTGTTCGATCCCATCGGCGGAGGAGTTTCTCGTCGTCGATCAATGGAACCTCATGACCGCAAACATCGACGCGGACGACCTGCGCGCGGTCGGCGACGTGGAGCGGTCGTACCGCGCGCGCCTCTGGCACCGCAGGCGGAGCGATCATGCCCACGTGATGCGTTTCTCGCACGATTACCGGGCCTACGAGATAGAGACGTCGCCGGACAGGGCGCCGCAGACCAATGGCCATCTGCACCGCCTGACATGGGCTTACCGGTTATCCGGGCCGCAGTGGGAATTTTCCGTGGCGCCGGTCGTGGCCGCATCTTCCAATGCCGGCCGACATCCAGAGGTCATCGATGCCGAGTTCATCTTCTGGCAGGGCCTCGCCCGCTACCGTCGCCCGTGGACTCCTTCGGTCGACGCCTACTGGGGCGTCTGCCGCGACGACCGGTCTGGTTCGACACGGCTCACACCGGTGTTCGGCGCCGAGTGGCGCGTCAATGACCAACTGGATGTGACGATCGGTTTCCCGGATGCGCGGCTGATCTGGCGCATGCATCCGCGCCTGCGACTTCAGGCAGACATCCATCCGGCGGGCGGCCGCTGGCGCGTGTACGACGATGACCTCGCGCGTCGAAGCCCGTTCACGATGGAAAGCTGGCGCCTGCGCCTCGGAATGGCCTTCCGGATCACCCCTGCGCACGAACTGATGATCGGCGGAGGCCGGGAAGTCCAGCGCGAGTTCGCGTTTCGCCTCATCGACGGCACGGACATCCGGACAGAGGCAGGCAACGCCGCATTCGCCCGGATTGGATGGCGCTGGCGTCGCTAGTCCCGATTGCTTTCTATCTTTGCGGCACTATCATTCAAGGACCCCGGCAGGCGGCAGCCGCCGGGGTTTTCATTAGGGATATCGGCATGCCGTCGGAACACAGCGGGCAAGCAGAGGACAACCTCTACCGGATTCGGCACAGTCTCGCCCATGTCATGGCGCAGGCCGTGCTGGACATGCGGCCGAACTCGACGCTCGGCTTCGGCCCGCCCGTTGCGGACGGCTTCTACTATGACTTCATCCTGTCGGCGCCGCTGAACGAGGAGGACTTCCCCGAAATCGAACGGCGCATGAAGAGGATCTTGAGGTCCGGTCAGCGGTTCTATCGCGAGGATCTCGACGCCGGCGCCGCCCTCGAGCGCATCGATGAGATGGGCGAGCCCTACAAGCGCGAGTACGCCGAAGAGCTTCTCTCGGGCGGCGACCTCGCCGGCCTGTCCTTCTATCGCAACGGGCCCTTCCTCGACATGTGCGAGGGGCCCCACGTCGACACGACCCGCGACATCCCTCGGGACGCCTTCCGGCTGCGCAACATCGCCGGCGCCTACTGGCGGGGCGACTCCGACAACGTCATGATGACGCGCATCTATGCGTGGGCGTTCGCCGACAAGGCGCAACTCGATACCCACATCGCCGCCTACGAACTGGCGCAAGAGCGCGATCACAAGAAGCTCGGCCGCGAGCTCGACATCTTCCATATCGACGACACGGTGGGCCGGGGGTTGCCCCTGTGGCTGCCCAACGGCACCGTTATCCGAGAAGAACTCGAGAAGCTGGCCAAGGAAATGGAGTTTCAGGCGGGCTACCAGCGCGTGGCGACGCCCCACTTGGCCAAGGCCGACCTATATCGCAAGTCGGGACACCTGCCCTACTACGCGGACGACATGTTTCCTCTCATGGAACTGAAGGAGTCGGATGACGATGGCGTTTCGGTGCGCGAATCCTATGCGCTGCGGCCGATGAATTGCCCTCACCACCACAGCATCTTCGCCGCGCGGCCGCGGAGCTACCGGGACTTGCCGCTTCGTCTCGCCGAATACGGCCACGTGTACCGATTCGAGGAATCCGGCGCGGTGAGCGGGTTGTTGCGGGTGCGGGGCATGTGCATGAACGATGCCCATATCTACTGCACCGAGGACCAGATCAAGGACGAGTTCAAGGGCGTCATGCAGATGTACGCCGACGCCTATTCCGTGCTCGGTCTCGCCGACTACCACGTGCGCCTGTCGCGCTGGGACCCGGAGGACGCCAGGGGCAAGCACAAGTACGTGGACAACCCCGAGGCGTGGGCGTTCTCTGAAAGCATCCTGGCCGAGGTTCTGGCGGAGATGGACATCGACTATGTCGAAGGCATCGGAGAAGCCGCCTTCTACGGTCCCAAGATCGACATCCAGTGCAGGACGGTTACCGGCCGGGAGGAGTCCATCAGCACCGTGCAGCTCGACTTCGCGCAACCGGACCGCCTCGGACTCTCCTACATCGGGCCCGACGGCGAACCGCACATGCCGTACTGCATCCATCGCGCGCCGCTCTCCACCCACGAGCGGATGGTGGCGTTCCTGATCGAACACTTCGGCGGCGCATTTCCCACCTGGCTCGCTCCGGTGCAGGTACGCGTGATCACGGTCTCGGAGCAGTTCGAGGAATACGGCCGTTCCCTGGTCGACCGCCTGCGTGCCGGATTCGTTCGCGCCGAGATGGCCGCCTCGGGCGATACCGTATCGAAGAAGATCCGCGACGGCACGACGCGCAAGATCCCGAACCTGCTGATCGTCGGCGAGCGTGAGAAGGCCGATGGGACCGTCACGTTACGGCGTTACGGCATCAGGCGGCAGGAAACCATGCCGTTCGAAGCGTTCGATCGCTGGATCCACGAACAGATCGCGTCTCGGGCGCTGCCCGACGGCTAGCTAGACATCATGTTTTGACCTGCCCGTCCTCGAGGGCGTGGGTTACCTTGGGGACGGTCACGAGGATGGCCACCCAAGGCGGAGCCACATTGAGGAGGGCAGGCGGATGGAAGAGTACAGGATGATGTCGCAAAGTGTAGCGGGCGCGGGGCGGGAGTACGGCGCGTACGTGGGTCTGGACGTGCACAAGGAGACGATCGCGGTGGCGGTGGCGGCGGCGGGGCGCGAGGCGCCGCGGGACGTCGGGGAGATCGCCAACCGTCCGGCGGCGATCGCGCGGCTGGCTCGGGAGTTGTGCGAGGCGCGGGGCGGGGAGTTGCCGCTGTTCTGCTACGAGGCGGGGCCGTGCGGGTACGAGGCGTATCGGCAACTCGCGGCGATGGGATTCGATTGCGAGGTGGTTGCGCCGTCGCGGATCCCGAAGGCGCCCGGCGAGCGGATCAAGACGGACCGGCGGGACGCGGTCAAGCTGGCGCGGCTGTCGCGGAGCGGGGAGCTGACGCCGGTGTGGGTTCCGGACGAGGATCAGGAGGCGATGCGGGACTTGGTGCGGGCGCGGACGGACTTCAAGCGGGCCGAGTTCAAGGCGCGCCAGCAGCTGGGCGCGTTTCTGCTGCGCCGCGGTCGGCGCTGGTCGCGGACGCGCTGGACGAAGGCGCACTGGGCCTGGCTGGACGGGCAGCGCTTCGAGCGCGACTGGGAGGAGTGGGCGTTCCGGGAATATCTGGACGCGGCGCGCGCCGCGAGCGATCGGGTCGCGGCGCTGACGAAGCTGCTGCACGACGCGCTGGCGGATTGGTCGCTGGCGCCGGTGGCGCGCTCGCTGGCGGCGTTGCGGGGCGTGGACACGCTGACGGCGATGACGCTTCTGGCGGAGCTGGGCGACGTGAGCCGGTTCGACTCGCCGCGGCAGTTGATGGGCTATCTGGGGCTGGTGCCGAGCGAGCACAGTTCCGGCGGGCGCCGCCGCCGGGGCGGGATCACGCGGACCGGCAACGGCCACGCGCGGCGCGCGCTGGTGGAGTCGGCCTGGAGCTACCGGTTCCCGGCGCGGCGCACGGCGCATCTCGAGCGCAAGGCGGCCGCGGCCTCCGACGAGGCCAAGGCGATCGCCTGGAAGGCGCAGCGCCGCTTGTGCGGTCGGTACCGGCGCCTGATCGAGTCGGGCAAGAACAGCAAGCAGGCCAACGTGGCCGTCGCCCGGGAGTTGAGCGGCTTCGTCTGGGACATCGTCCGTCGGGAAATGGCCCGGATCCCGCCGGCCGCCGGCGCTCCGCGAGCCGACGACGAGAGCGGCGCCAGGTAGCGAAGAGGCCGGGGCGTGTTGAGTCGGGGCAGGATCGGGCCGGTGTGGAGAACCCTTGTTCGGGCTATAACCGGTGCTGTCGATATCATCCCCGAGCGGGCGTATCGGTCGGCGATCCCTGCCGCTAGAGAAAGGCCAGCTCCGCGACGCAGTGAAGTCCGGTGGTACCCAATCCACGCATATCAGCATGATCCACCGTCGCAATCAGCCCGGCCTTGTCCCGACCCAACACGCCCATCGGTGTTCGCGAGGCGTCCGACCCGTCGCGGCGGACATGTGGACGAGTCCTTCGGACCGGCGCGCGCCCTTCGGTACGTGTGGACAGCCCTCGGACAACGCGCTGAACGCGCGTTGCCCTCTGGCCTGCCCACACTCGCGCGCCTCTCGCCCACATGCCCGCCGCGCCAACAACAAGCCTTTAACATCGGAAGGATGAAGCGAGGAGTGTTCCTTGGCCATCTTGACAGGTCAAAACATATCAGCCCGCATGTTGCATCAAGGGCCGCGATGATCGCGCAGGATTTTTTTCGCGTGCGGGTGCTCGCGAGCGGAAACATAGCCACCGCTTATGGTGGAGCGAGCATGTGCCCGCAGGCGGAAAAAAGACCAGCGAGGGCGCG